>JAZUCV010000075.1:0-5558 GCA_045639285.1 Tidjanibacter sp. | reverse complement strand
GGGCGATATGAGTACATAATGCGACAAACAAGTTGTCGATATTTCTTTTGATGGTATCGCCCGCCATACCTGCGGCATTCGAGCCCCAGCTGGATCACGGAATTTAACGACAGCCGAAGATTGTATCTTCGGTTGTTTTTTTGTATATATGGCATACGCGAGTAAATTCGGGCTTATTGGTCAAAATAGCAGATAAAATCGGGGCAATATTTGTTTATTGGTCAAAAAACTACGGAAGCCCAATAGCGCAAATAGTAGAAGGCAGACCGCTTCGGTCTGCCTTCTACTATTACATCGAAAATCATTAATAAGCGTGGTGGGGTGCTTTGAAATCGGGGCGGAGCGAGAGGTGCTTCTCGTTGGGGAAGTCCTTAGGCACGGCCTGAGTAACCTCTCCCGTAGCTGCCCACTCGCAGCCACGCAACAGAGTCACCTGGAAACCTGTACACTCCATCGAATAGACCATATTGGGGTCGCTACCGCAGTGGCCGAGCAGGTCAACAAAGACACGACCACCACTCTCGGGGGTTACGGTCCACATCAGAGGCTCGTGGCGACCACGCTCATAGGCAGTAGCCAAAATCTCGATATTCTTCACCGGTCCGCGCATACGGGTATAAATCTCATCCTTGAAGTGGCGCCAATTGGGGTTAAGGCCTTTCAGGATGGGGTGTTCGGGGGCACGATGGTTGATGGTCACCTCGTGCTGCAAGCCGTGATAGCCTGCCTCGCCTGGGGTGTAGTCATACACATACTCGCCATCCTCCCAATAGAGATATGGGCCGACCTTCTCGTCGCGACCATCCCACGCACCCATACCAATCAACTCGTTATACTCCTTCCAATCGGCCATAGGCACTACCGAGGAGTGGATGACCACCAGACCGCCACCGTCGGCAACAAATTTCTCAAATTTTCTGCGTACGGGCTCAGTGAAGGTTGGGCCGCCATAGTTGATGATAATAATGTCGTAACCGGAGAAGTCGGGATTGTAGTTCTCGATACCGTCCCAACCGGGGGTGAAAGCGAAATCAACGGTAAACATACCGCTATTTTCGAGTATCTGCTTCATAGCGTCACACGCACCCTGCCAATAGTGGCTACCATCGGCACCCGCCACAATTACAGCCTTGATAGGCTCTCTCTCGGTCTTCTGTGCGCTCACAGGTGCGCAGAGCAATAGTGCTGTTGCAGCGGCAATGATAATATCTCTTACTCTCATTTTCTGTTTCGTTTAGTGGGTTGAACATTATCCTGCTCGGGAGCCTGCCACTCGATACGCTCGTAGCAACGCTCTCCATTGAGAGCATATCCACGCTTATCAGTAGAGAAGGTCCCCTCCTTGATGTAGGTGATGTAGAGTTCTGAGCGACCATCGTTATTGCGGTCCTCCAAAACGAGCGAGTAGGCCTCGCTGAAATACTCGGTCGGAGAGATATACTCTACCTCCTTGGTGTAGTTGTCAACCACCGCATAGTAGTACTTAAAGAGGTCGTAGGTGGCATAGTGGCCATTGTCCTTACCGAAGAGCATAACCTCCTCCAATGCAGGGTCATCATCCATCTGGGCGAGCTCCGACCACTGGAAATAGTAGCCGCGTTTGTGTGCCTCGGGCGGAATATTGCTCCAACCCTCAGTGTGCATCGTCACCCCGATCTGAGCACTTGTCTGAGTCGCCAAGCCACACAGAACGATGATGCATAAGAATAGAATCTTTCTCATAAGCGTTTTTGTATAAAGGTGTTAGTAAATGAATTCCGAAACAAGTGTGAGCCAGCGGGCAGCCGATGTCATCCACACCTCCTTATATGTTGCATTGTTTGCCTGAGGCCAATAGGGCACATCCTCATTGCCGCGGGTCTGTATGCCGACAGGAATTTCACCGACGGTCTGGCCGAGCAGTGCGGAGTATTGGTAGGCATAGTTCGAGCCCTCGCCATAGATGAGCGACTGACCGAATGGATTCTTACCCACCACCCACTGCAACTGATTGCGGGCAATGTCAAGCAACTCCTCGTCGCCAAGCAGTTTGCCCAGCACGGCCGCACCTTTGCCTGTAGCGAGGATAATCGCATTGTTGCCACGGAACGAATACCATACAGGAAACATACGCAGATAGTGTCTATCATCTATCTGGAAGCCACTCTTGAGTTGCGTCACAAAGTCCTCCTTGGCACTCTCGCCCGGGAAGAGATGCTGATGCTCCCAACTATCCTGGTCGGCGGGTTCGTCTATCAGGTATATACCGCTGGGTATCATACCGTAAGGCTCGGAGTAGCGGGTGGTCTTCTTGATATAGTCGGCATAGCGTTCGGCAGCTGCTCTCCATCCGTCAGCCTCGGGATGCGAGGGTTGGGTGGTGATAATCTCCGCAAGTGCCATAGCAAATATCTGGTCGCGCGACTGATGGTTGAAGTGAACAACCACCTTGTGGTCGGTGTTGCGGAAGAAGAAACCGTTTATCTTCTCCTTACCTACAGGCTCCATCTGCTGACACGCAACCACATAGTTCATCATCTCGCGGGCAATATCGGCATAGCGGCTCTCTCCCGTCAGACGGTAGAGCATTGAGGCCGACCACGATGCAGTAGCCATATATTGGCTCTCGGAGGTGTTGTAGGTATGTTCCCAGAAGTGGATGAAGTTACCGAAGCCTGTGGTGCGGTGCTCCGAGAGGGCAAAGTCGAAGTCCTCGCGTGCTGTGCGCACAAGCTTGTCGCGCATACCACTCTCAGGATAGACCATAGCAGCATAGGCAGCAATACCTGCGTGGAGGAAGTTATCAAAGGGGTTGTTCTGCACACGTGCGGGGGTGTCGTCCTCGTCGCCCAGCTTACCATCAGACCAGAGCGCCATACCCGCACTACTTGCACGATAACCATCACCGAAACGGGTGCGCAGGACAAAGTCCAGACCCCACTCGGCCTCCTCAAGCAGACGACGATAGAGTTCGGGGTTGCGCTCCTTAACCCTCTCGGCCACCTCGAGCATCGAGTAAACAATCTCGGCACTCTGGAGAGTCTGTTGCGACAGGTCGCCAGCATCGTGCCAACCACCGCTATAAATCATACTCAGTCCGTTATGCTCAATCGTAAGGTCGGTATGGCAAGTGCCATGCTTACCCGCCACGGGGTAGCCACAACGCTCGCTGAATATAAAGTTGAGGATGCGCCAGACACCACTATCCCACAACCCCTCCTCGGCAATGCGGAAACTATCCGACACCACATCGCCGACCCTCATACGGAACTCGCCCTCGCTCTTAAAGTCCGAAAAATCGGCTGTACGGAAAGTGCCGATGGGGGTCGAGGCAAGCTCTGTTTTGCCCGAAAAAAGGGTATTGCCGGCATTATCTATGATGGAGAAGGCCTCGCGACGTGATGCCCCTTCAATATTCATCACAGCCACCTTTTGGTCTGCGGTGTTGTAACCTGTCGTGGAGAGTACGATGCGGTTAGGGGCGGGAGTCCAGCCGCTGGCAATCTCACCACCGGCCACCTGTTGCAAGGAGAGAGAGTCGATGTGGAACACCATACTATTGCCCATAGTCAACCCCTGACCGAAAGCGGTATTGCCGATAGTCAGATGCGTCACCCTGTCGCGCGGCATCTCGCCAATCTCGAGATAGCACTTATTCCAGGTGCGATTTACCAAGTGCACTTCGTGTGCACCCTCTCGACCATACTCGTCTGGAATCTTCTGCTCGCCATCGTTGTACAGGTAGAGATTGAGATGCATAATATCCATACCCTCGCAATCGGGATAGACATAGAACATCACACGATTATAATCCCTCCAATCAGCCTCTCCAAGTTGCAGCGTGGTCTGCGATGTGCCGTAATTTACATGGTCGCCATTCTCCCACTCCTCGACAATGTGTGGTATCTCGATACGAAGACTACCCTCACCACTGATAGTGTGCTGAGTGGAGTGGCTGATAGTGCCGATACCTGTATGCTTCCAGGCCGATATATTGCTCATTGTGCAGAGACTCTTAGAGCGGATAACCTCCTTTGCCAATCCGCGTGTCTCAAGCGAACGACTCTCATCAAGCGGGAGAGGTCGATGCAGATAGCCACTCTCGACAATCTGTCTGTTTAGTGTCTGGTCTAAGGATTGTGCTTGCAAGCCATTAACGGCCAGCACGGTCACAACCGACAGTAGAGTGGTGAAAACTCTATTCATAGATATCTGATTTTTGTTAGTGTGTTATTAGGTGTGGCCTATGGCCGCTAACAAAGATATATTTTTTTATTCGATTAACGAGTACTTGCCACGTTTTTTTTGATATAGGGACAAAAAAAATAAGGCCGCCAAATCGGTTTGATTTGACGGCCCTATCTTTTTCGTCTGTTTTCTTAATGGAGCGGCTCTTATTTACTAGCCTCAACCGATGCTTTACGGAACTCCTTCATCAACTTCGAAATCTCCAAAGCAGCTTTGCGAGCACGAGTACCAGCGGCCTTATTACCCTTCTCTACCTGCATCTCTGCATTCTTCTGGAAAGCTGCAATCTGCTCGTTAATCTGTTCTACCAACTGTTTCATAGTGTTTGTTTTTTAGTTTAGTAATTTGGGTTAAAATTATGGTTTAGGCAAAACTAAGTAAAAAATCTCATATTCCAATTATTTTCACAATATTTTTAATGAAAAAGGGTGTTAATCATACAATTTGTAAAATTTATCATACCTTTATCACACTATTGTAGCATAACCGGATTGTTCACATAGAAAATTATTTTTGAAGTTTTATGAGAAAGTTGCTCTATATGACACTAATAGCCACCACACTTCTCTCCTCCTGCGGAGGCAGGTTTTCTGCTGCCGAGCGCGAAATTATTGGCGCATCGGGCGATGGTATTATGCCTCTTTGGACTGTCGACAACCCCGAGGAGGAGGCTTTTCTGCGCCTCGTAGCCGAGCCAATCACAGCCTCGATGGTCAGCGAACCCGAGTTCCAAACCCTGAAAGAGCGTATGCTCGCCACCGTTTGCGACCCCACAAACGAGGGTGTGGGCATTGCCGCCCCACAGGTGGGCATCTCACGACGAGTGGTGGCTGTGCAACGATTTGACAAGGAGGGAGAGCCCTTTGAATTCTATATCAACCCCGAGATTGTGGCACGCTCCGAGGAGCGCGAACTGGGGAGCGAGGGATGCCTCTCCGTGCCCGACCTGAGCGGCGAGGTGTGGAGAAGCACCTCAATCCGCCTTCGCTATAACAGCGAAGACGACTTCTCGATAGTCGAGGAGGATATTGAGGAGTTCACCGCCGTTATCTTCCAACACGAGCTGGACCACCTCGACGGCGTGTTGTATATTGACTATTTGGAAGAATAGAGAAAGGAAAATTCAAAATTCAAAGCCCTCTTAGTAAGGTAGATAGCCTGTTACCTCTGCTGACCCTCTCGACACCTGCCTTCTTCGAAGGCAATTCCAAGCCTGACCCACCCCCAAGCCCCCGCCTCGGCGGGGGATGTGCCTGCAAAGCAGGCACATCCATAAGCGTTTACCCACCCCCTAAATCCCCCTCCTTAGAGGGGGACTTACTCCTCGGCAG
>JAZUCV010000074.1:0-41642 GCA_045639285.1 Tidjanibacter sp. | reverse complement strand
TCCCCCGCCGAGGCGGGGGCTTGGGGGTGGGTCAGACTTGGAATTGCCTGCTTCGCAGGCTGGTGTCGCGAGGGTGAGTAGAGGTAACGGGTTATTTACCTTGCAAAGGTATCTGGGCAAAATGATACAACCGAGAGATATATCGAATATCTCTCGGTTGTATCATTTTGAATCTTGAATTTTGAATTTTGAATTTCTATTCGTACGAGCCTGCTTTAAGCATCGACACCTCGCGGGGAGTGAGGAATCGCCAAGCACCGCGTTTGAGGCGCTGTTTGGTGAGGCCTGCAAAATAGACGCGGTCAAGTTTAGTAACGTGGTAGCCTACCTTCTCGAACATACGGCGCACGATACGGTTGCGGCCCGAGTGAATCTCGATACCGATCTCGTTCTTCTTGTCCGCTGCATACTCGATAGCGTCGGCACGGATAAAGCCATCCTCCAGCTCCACGCCATCCACCAGACGCTCCATATCAGCCCTATCCATAGGCTTATCGAGAGTCACCTGATATACCTTCTTCTTCTCGTATGCGGGGTGAGCAATCTGCTTGGTGAGCTCACCATCGTTGGTAATGAGCAATACGCCCATCGAGTTCTTATCCAGACGGCCAACGGGATATACTCGCTCCTTGCAGCAACCCTTCACCAAGTCCATCACGGTCTTATCGGCGTGGGGGTCCTCAACAGAGGTAACATAACCCTTAGGCTTGTTCATAACGATATATACCATCTTCTCGCTAACGAGCACCTTGCCATTGAGTTTCACAACATCGTTCTGTGAAACCTTCGAGCCCAACTCAGTAACCACCTCATCATTAACGGTTACCACGCCCGAGGTGATATAGTCGTCGGCCTCGCGACGCGAGCATATACCCGACATAGCGATATAACGGTTCAGGCGCACTGTATCCTCGATAACGGGTGCGGGATAGGTGGGATAGTTCTCGGAGTCGTAGCGAGGCTGACGCTGGGGCTGACGGTGCTCGAAGCGACCACCCTCCTCTGCTCCACGACGCTCACCGTAGCTTCTGCGCTCACCGTAGGGCTTATCGCCAAACGACTTACGCTCGCCATAGGGCCTGTTATTATTGTAAGGCTTGCGCTGCTCACCATAGGGCTTGTTCTCGTATGGTTTACGCTCGCCATATCCTCTATTCTCGCCATAGTTTCTGCGTTCTCCCTGCTCGCCGTACTGACGCTCACCGTAGGGCTTACGCTCACCACCCTGCTGACGCTCACCATAGGGTTTGCCTTCGCCAAACTGACGACGAGGACGAGGGGTGAAGTTAGGAGTATTGTCACGATTGAAATTGGGATTGAACGACTTACGACGAGGTCTGTCGCCATCCTCACGATTAAAGTCACGCTGACCGAAACGCTCGCGGTTAGGTGCGTGTGAATAACGCTCGCCACGCTCAGAGGTCGAATAGAGTGCCTGCTCAGAGCGGGTTGTACGGGTGCGCTTATCGCGCGAATATGCCTTATAGGCACCATCTCGACCGGTCGCATCTTCGCGATTGAACCTATCATCAGCGGTCGAAAAATCTCTTCTTTTGGGATTGTTGTTTTCCATTTCGCTTTTCAAAATATATTGTGTGCAAATGTAATCTAATTTTTTGTATATTTGTGCTCCGAAAGAATTATTTTATACATCAATATCCGTTATATGACCTACGATTTCGATACTATCGTCAAACGTTCAGGTTCCTCGTGCATCAAGTACGACACACTGAAAGAGACCTTTGGCACCGAGGATGTAATCCCAATGTGGATTGCCGATATGGATTTCCCCGCTGCACCTTTTATTATGGATGCAATTATGCGTCGCGCGATGCACCCCTGTTTTGGATATGGCATCCGCGAGGATGATTACTTTGACGCAATCATCAATTGGGTAAAAAGACACAACAATTGGGAGATCGAAAAGGGTTGGATTGACTTCACTCCTGGTGTTGTGGCAGGCTTCTCGTTTGCCATTCGCGCACTCACCGAGGAGGGCGACGGAGTATTGATTTTGCCCCCTACCTATCCCCCATTTGCCGCACAAATCAAGGCCAATGGTCGCAAGGTGGTAACCTGTCCTATGGTAAACAATGAGGGCCACTTCGAGATTGATTTTGAGTTGATGGACAAGAAGTTGGCTGAGGCTCGCGCCATCCTCTTCTGCAACCCTCACAACCCCACCGGTCGTGTCTTCACTGAGGAGGAACTCCGCAAGGTTGGTGAGTTGTGCATCAAGCATAACGTAAATATTATCAGTGACGAGATTCACTCCGACCTGATTCAAAAACCATACCACCACACCCACCTTGCCTCTCTCGCACCCGAACTTATGGAGCGTACGGTAACCCTCATCGCCCCCACCAAGACCTTCAACATTGCAGGTCTTTCTACCTCGGTAATGATTACCCCGGGTGAGGCACTCCGCGCCAAGGTACGCGAGGAGCTCAACCGCTACCACGTCGAGCAGGGCAACCTCTTCGGCACGGTAACACTGACTGCCGCCTACAACGAAGGCGATGAATGGCTGGAGCAGTTGCTCGAATACGTCAAGGGCAATATGACTCTTGTCAGTGATTTCTTTGCGGGGAAGATGCCCGAGGTTGTGGCCAAGCCCAGCGAGGGTACCTATATGATGTGGCTCGATTTCCGCGGTATGGGTATGACCCACGAGGAGCTTTGCAAATTCCTGGCTACCGAGGCTCACGTTGGTCTGAACGATGGCGCATCGTTTGGTGAAGAGGGTCGAGGATTTATGCGTATCAACCTTGCAACCTCTCGCGAGATGGTGCAGACCGCACTCGACCGCATCTACGAGGCTTGGAGCAAACGATAGAGAGATATATTTATTCGACAAATAGATTAAAGCTGGCTAAAAAAAATAGTCAGCTTTATTTTTGGCGTATAAAAAATAGAAAAAAATCATAACTTTGTAGTTAGCATAAATCACTACACGATGGATTACTCAACACTTGAACGAGAAATGGTGGTTGGCGACGTCGATTATCGCGCGCTGATGAAGGGTCGTATTCGTAACGTGCTCCTTGTATGTAATAGCTACGATGGCTTTTCGCTCGAGGAGGATGGCCGCATCGAGTCGCAGATCAACCAGGAGTACAGCGGGCTGAACCTGAACAACCCGCTGATGATTGCTCGTGCCGAATCTACCGAGGAGGCTATGGAGTTGCTCGACGGTAAGACGGAGTTTGACCTTGTAATTACAATGTACAATGTAGGCGAGCTGGACCCCATCACCTTCTCACGCAAGGTGAAGGAGAGATTTCCCAATCTGCCTGTGGTATTGTTGTTCAGCTACTCACACGCCGTGCGTCGCAGACTTGCCGAGCAGGATACCTCATCAATTGACTACATATTTTGCTGGCAGGGTTCAGCAGACCTTATCCTGGCTATCGTTAAGTTGATTGAGGACAAGATGAACGCCGAACATGATATTTTAGAGGTTGGTGTTCAGGCAATTATGTTGGTCGAAGACTCGGTGCGATATTACTCCACCTATCTACCAACCATCTACAAACTTATCATCCAGCACACCTCATCGTCTGACGAGGCACTCAACGAGCAGCAGTCGATGATGCGTAAGCGTGCACGTCCCAAAATCCTCCTGGCGACAAGTTATAACGAGGCATTGGGCATATACAAGAAATATCGCGAAAACCTGTTGGGCGTAATCTCCGATGTGGGTTTTGTTATCAATAAGGGCGACGACACCGACACAGAGAAACTCGATGCAGGTATCGACCTCTGCCGACTCATCAAGTCCGAATCGCCTCTTATGCCTTTCCTGTTGCAGTCGTCGCAGAAGAGTGTGAGGGCCAAGGCAGATGAATTGGGCGTTGGCTTTTTGGAGAAGCGTTCCAAGACTCTGCTCCTGCAACTCAACGACTACATCCGCAGCGGGTTCGCATTTGGTGATTTGGTCTTCAAAGAGCCTGAAACGGGTATTGAGGTTGCTCGCGTAAAGGATCTCAGGGAGTTGCAGAATACTATCAGCTGGCTGCCCGAAAAGATTCTCACCTACGGCACATCGCAAAATATGATATCGAAGTGGCTGCTCTCGCGAGGACTGTTCTTCCTGGGCAATATGTTCAAGGGATTTAGCCCCGAGAACTTCAAGACTACCGACGAGATGCGCGAGTTTGTAATCCACAACATCACCGAGTATCGCCGCTACCTCGGTCAGGCGGTGGTTGCTAAGTTTGACAACCACACCTACGATGACACCATCTGGTTTGCCCGTATGGGCAACGGCTCGCTTGGCGGCAAGGCTCGTGGTTTGGCCTTCCTCAACAGTATGTTGCAGAAGTACCATACCTACAACAAGTGGGAGGGAGTACGAATAACGATTCCGCGCACAGTGGTCGTAACGACCGACTATTTCGACGAATTTATTCGTGAGAATGAGCTGCAGTTTGTCATCAACTCCGAAATGAGTGATGAGGATATCCTCTCCGAGTTCGTATCATCACGCCTGCCACAGGCACTGCTCGACTCGCTGAGAGTATATATCCGCTACACAAAGGGCCCGCTTGCCATACGTTCAAGCAGCAAGCTGGAGGACTCTTACTATCAGCCATTTGCGGGAGTATATTCGACCTATATGATTCCAAAGGCAGGCGACGACCAGATGATGCGTATGCTCTCCAGGGCAATCAAGAGCGTCTATGCCTCGGTCTATTTCGCATCGTCGAGAGCCTACATCACCGCCACCAACAATGTTATTAGTGACGAGAAGATGGCAATTGTGATTCAGGACGTATGCGGTAGTGAGGATGGAGGTTACTTCCTCCCCACCCTCTCTGGCGTTGCTCGCTCGATGAATTTCTACCCGATTGGCGACGAGAAACCTGAGGATGGAGTTGTAAAGTTAGCGTGCGGACTCGGCAAGGCCGTAGTGGATGGCGAACAGGTGTTACGTTTCTCGCCTCGCTATCCCAAACACGTTCTGCAACTCTCCACCCCCGAACTCGCCCTGCGCGAAACACAGCGAAAGGTCTATGCACTAAGCACCTCACCCGAGAAGTTCAAGACCTCGCTTGACGAAGCGGTAAATATCGCCAAGCTCGACCTGATATCGGCCAAGGGGCTGAAGGCTATGCGCCACGTCAGTAGCACCTGGGATATGCAGAGCCAGATGTTGGTTGACTCACCATTTGCAGAGGGACGCAAGGTGATTACCTGCGCACATATATTAAAGTATGGCACATTCCCGCTCTCGGAGATTTTGTGCGAACTACTGCACGTCTATCAACGCGAAACCCGCTGCAATATAGAGATAGAGTTTGCTGTTAATATGGATACTCCCAGCGGAGAGCCTAAGATATTCAACCTCTTGCAGATACGTCCCATTGCTGAGGAGATGGAGGGGGCACGGCTCGATTGGGGTAAGGTGGAGCACGAAGGCGAGATTATCTACTCGGAGAGTGCGATTGGCATTGGCAGGACAGATGGCGTTACAGACATCGTTTATGTCAAGCGCAAGAGCTTCGACTCGTCAGCCACCCGCACCATTGCCGAGCAGGTGCAGGCCATCAACAATCGTATGAAGGCGGAGCAGAGAGGCTATGTTCTCATCGGCCCCGGTCGTTGGGGTTCGAGCGACCCGTGGTTGGGCATACCCGTTAGCTGGGTACAAATCAGCGAGGCAAGGGTGATTGTAGAGTGTGGTCTGGATAACTTCCGCGTAGATCCGAGTCAGGGCACTCACTTCTTCCAAAACCTGACCTCATTTGGTGTGGGTTACCTCACTATCAACCCCTATATGGGCGACGGAGTCTTCAACGAGGAGGTGCTCGATGCTATGCCTGCTGTGGAGGAGACCGAGTATGTACGCAGAGTACATTTCGACAAACCACTATATATATATGTAGATGGTTTGAGCAATAAAGCAATTGTTAAACAAGAGATAGAGAATATTGACTAACTAAAAAATAGAGTAAAAATGAAAAAGATTGTAAGAACATTATTCGTATGCGCAACTGCACTTTTGGCAGTATCGTGTTCAAATGAGCCTAAGGTGAAGAACATCATCTTCCTCATCGGCGATGGTATGGGTCTGGCACAGGTATCGGGCGTGTCGCTTATTAATAATTGGGAGCCTCTGGCTATGGAGCGTGCCGAGTATATCGGCTTGCAGAAGAGCTACTCGTCAAACAATCGTGTAACCGATTCGGCAGCTTCGGGTACTGCACTTGCTACCGGTCATAAGACCTACAACAGCGCAATTGGCGTGGATGCAGAGAAGAATCCCGTTCCCTCGACCCGCGAATTGGCTCAGGCAGCAGGATACGCAACAGGCGTGGTAGCAACCTACTCGGTAACCAACGCAACTCCCGCCTCGTTTGTAGCACACGAGGAGAGTCGTTATATGGAGGATAATATTGCAGTCGATTATCTGGAGGCAGATATCGACCTCTTTATCGGTGGCGGTACTCGCTTCTTTATGGAGCGTAGAGATGGTCGCAACCTGGCCGAGGAGCTCAAGGCTGAGGGTTACATCGTAGCAACCGATATGGCTGAGCTGGAGGGTGTTACCGAAGGTAAGGTAGCTGCACTTCTGGCTCCTAACGCAATGCCTACCATTGGTCAGGGCCGTAGCAAAGATTATCTCCCCGGTGCAACTGCAAAGGCATTGGAGATTCTCTCCAACAACTCCGACAAGGGCTTCTTTGTTATGATTGAGGGCTCGCAGATTGATGGTGGCGGCCACGATAACAATATGGTAAAAATCTACGAGGAGACTGTTGACTTTGACAATGCCGTTAAGGTTGCTTTCGACTTTGCAGATACCCACCCCGGTACTCTGGTGGTTGTTACTGCCGACCACGAGACCGGCGGTCTGAGCCTCGTTTCGGGCAAGACCGATTTCACTCTTCCCGAGCAGGGCGTTAAGTATGAGTTTGGCACCACCGGTCACTCGGCAATCTGGTTGCCTATCTACGCTTACGGTGAGGGTGCAGAGGAGTTCTCGGGTGTGATGGAGAACACCGACATCGCTAAGAAGATGCAGAAACTCCTGGGTCTGATTGAGGAGTAGGCATTACTTGACTCAACAAAACAGAAAAGCACTCTTCTTGCAAAAGGAGGGTGCTTTTGTTATAACCAGCAGTTGCCACTGATTATTTGCCCTATAATAGCAGGCATATTTAACGAAGTCATAAAAATAAATAGTTATCTTTGCACCAGCAAAACAGAAGCAGACAATGGAAGAGAAAGAGTATTTCGATAAATATGAGGACAGACTCATTGAGCAACTTGTAGCTGTATGCACCGAACGTGGTGTGCTGGCAGGCAGAGAGATAGAGGTTGAAGAGGCTATGGGTGAGTGGAATGCTATGGCACCCGAATATATGGCCGATGCGGTGAGTCAGATTAACTCTTACCCCGCCTACACACTCGCGCTGGCAGGCTATATCGGTATGGCTGTGGCACGTGGCTGGGACGAGGATTGGGAGCGCAGTTGCCCCTTCATCTATCGTGCGCTGTGTGGGCCTCAGGGTTTCGACTATGGCGACGAGCATATCCTGCAGTCGGTACTCGGCTACTCATTGGAGAGCAACGAGGCTCTTCTTCGTGAATCAGCACTCCGTGCTTGCGCCCATACCGCCATGTCACAGATTCGCCACGAGGAGGTAGAGGGACAGACCTCAAAGGCACTCTACATCCTGGCGCGTAGTGCAAGGGCTATGTTCCGTGCGGGATTGTCGATTGAGCTGCACGCTCGCGGCTATCACTACCAGCGTATGATTGTTGACCTGCCACAAAACCCTGCCGAGCAGGTAAATTAAATCTCGATTTTCAGACCTGTATATAACCTATGGAGATTGGGCAGCAACTCTCCAAGCACCTCTATTGCCCTATCCGATGTGCAGTGGCCGGTATAGATGTGTGCTTCGGGTGCCACCCTGCTGATAGAGTCGGCAACCGCCCTTGCCTCTTGCTCAACATCCTCATAGTCGGGCAGATGAAGGCCACCAATAAAGGCCACAACACGCTCTTCACCACAGACCCTCTTGCAGGTAGCAATGATATTCGCCACTCCACGATGAGAACAAGGAGAGATGATAACCAACCCCTTTGGGGTGGGAAGGACAAAGGTTAATTCGTGAGCAAAATCATCTACCACCTCTACCCCGTCTTGCACAAGGCTCAGATATCTGTTTGCCACAGGTTGTGGGTAGCCGAAATCCTCTGCCGAGATTAATCTTATCGGCAGTTCGGCTCCACTGCAAGCAATCTTCAACTCGGGTGCTGAAATATCGTGACGCACTCCCCCGCGCACCGAGTAGCACTTATTCTCAAAAAGTCTCTTCGCACAACAGATAGGCGTACTCTTCAATGCCTCAGGCAGATACACCATACCCCCCGTATGGTCGCTATGCGAGTGGGAGAGAACAATGGCAGTAGCTACAGAGAGGTCGATTCCCAGAAACTCAGCATTGCGTACAAAAGCCTCCGAAGCCCCAACATCGACAAGATAGTTACCCATAGAGGAGTCAACCCACACCGACAAGCCATGTTCGGCGAGGAGCTCAGAATGGGTCGGCGAAGGACGATTTTCAGTGAGGATGGTGATGGTTATCATTGCTTTTCGGGAAAATTTCGACAAAAGTTTTCGGGGATATCGATTGCCATAATATAGTCATTCATAAAGTAGCCCTGCCCGATTGGGAAGTCGCCTTGTCCCGCCTGGTGCATACCCATACGGAGGTAGAAGCCTACTGCCGGATTGTCACGATTAACATTCAACTCGAGCCTGCACGATTTGCCACCTGCCCACTCCGAGGCCACCTTTCGGGCGTGGTCAAAGAGCATACGCCCCAAGCCAAGAGTGCGCACCGTAGGGAGCGTATAGAGTTTTTCGAGGTGATAGGTATGCTCACCGTCGGGCCTGACAGAGAGGTAGCCGACAGGCTCTTCTCGCCCACCGATGGTGCGAAAGAGAACAAAATAGTGGTCACCACGCTCACGCATCTGCCAGAGGATAGCCCGTTCGGAGTACATCATATCCATCATATAATCAATCTGTTCGGGCGATAGCATACTACTATAGGTGTGGGGAAAAATCTCCCACGCCAACTCTCTCAGCAGAGGAACGGACTCCTCCCCCACCTCACAGATTATATATTGCACCTCACTACTCATCACACAAAGAGTCCTTCGGGTCAGTGCCCAAACATAAATCCCACATAGAGTCGCACGCCAAGCGGAAAATCGGGTGCGCTACTGAGGGGAATAATACAATCGGCCTTCACAACAACATTAATTCGCTCTGTCAATGGATACTCTATACCGACAAAGGGGGTGATAAGAGGCACACCATATCGACGAAAGGATACATTCTCTTCCGAGAGGAAATCATCGGCCGGCGCAGTGTTCAGCGTCAGGTTCTTCACCGCACCTCCGCCCACGGTAGCCCCGAAGAATGAGGTTTCACCATTATTACCCACAAACGCCCAATCCACCAACAGGCCACCCCAGCCCACTGACAGTGAGGAGCCATAGTCGCCATAGGAGAGCGCCGAGGTGTACCCTTCGGTACCTACGCGCAGATGGTCGCCAAGCTGCACCTTGATAGCACCGCCAATACCCATAGAGAGTCCCTCCATCTGCTGCATAGCACCGCCAATCTCCATCTGTCCGCCATTCACCCATCCCGAGTGCACCATCATACCCCCCGAGAATCCACGATATTCCAATTTTCCCCCGGCATACACCGAGCTCGAGGCCATCAAAACCAGTAAAGTAAGTAGAGTTCTTAATCTCATAAATCACATATTTCTCTGAGCAAATATAATAATTCTCGGCAAAATTCTCGGCAGAGTAAACGAAATAACGGAAAGAGTTGTATATTTGTTTGGTATTATGGTTAATAGAGTTTAGCAAAGGGATGAAAAGAGGGTTTCGAGTGGTGGTTTTGGCGCTGGCGGTGCTGGGAGCAGTGGAGGCGAGGGCGCAGGAGAACACAACGATTGAGTTGCAGGCGCGCATCAGCGAGAATTTGGCGATGCCTCAGAGCGATGCACTGTCAGGATTTAGCGCAGACTATCTCAACCTTGCAATATCGGGAAACATAACTGACCAGCTATCGGTCGGCTGGCGTCAGCGATTCAACAAGGCAATCACAGCCGAGAATCCGCTACGCGCTACTGATATGCTCTACATTGCCTACTCCCCGACACCCAACTGGAGTTTCACCTTTGGTCAGCAGACGCTGTCGATTGGTGGGTGGGAGTACGATAGTGCACCCATAGACATCTACTTTGCATCGGAGTTTTGGAACAACATTGCCTGTTATCAGATTGGTGCAAAGGCCGCCTACACAACTGACAAAGGGAACAACACCCTTCTCCTCCAACTCAACCGCAGCCCCTTCGACACCCCCACAACAAATCTTATGGGTTACGACCTGATGTGGTATGGCAACTTCGGACCCTACTCGGCAGCACACTCAATCAACATATACGAGTACCTGCCCAACAGATATCTCTGTTACATTGCACTTGGCAATCGTCTGACCCTCAACAGCCTGACGCTCGAGCTTGATGCTATGTGTCGCACAACGGGTGAGGGCGGATTGTTTGACTCAGCATCAATGATGGGCGGAGTCAAATGGAGAGCGACCGACAAGGTAAACCTAATGTTCCGCGCAACATACGACCGCAACAACTCAACCATACCGCCCTTTGACACAATGGTCTTTGCCGGCTCGGAGCTGACACAAGTGGGCGCAGGCATCGAATACTTTCCCCTCGGGACACGCGACCTTCGTATGCACGCCATCTGGTCGGCAGTGAGTGGCACAAATACCAACCCGAGTGGTACGCTCACAGATGGCCGAAGTATGATTAAGGTGGGAGCAACCTGGTATCTCAAAATTATGTAAACAACTCACACAATGGCAAATAGCACAAAGCGCAATAAGTTTCGCATACCCTCGGGCGTGACCTGCCTGATAATATTTGTTCTCATCTTCGGCTATCTCGGCTCGGTGATGGGGCTACCCAATATGCTCAATACGATAATGAAAACGAGTCACGACCTGCTCCTGAACACCGTCTTCTATCTGATGGCGATATGTGTGATTACGGGGGCCATCGGGCGAATCTTTGTGGAGTTTGGCGTGGTGAAGCTCTTTGAACAACTGCTCCGCCCGCTGATGAAGCCGCTATTCGGACTTCCGGGTGTGGCCTCGCTTGGAGCAGTAATGACATTCCTCTCGGACAATCCCGCAATCATCTCACTGTCACAAGACAAGAAGTTCGCCTCATACTTTAAGAAGTACCAATATATCTCGCTCGTCAACTTCGGCACCTCATTTGGAATGGGTCTGCTGGTGGTTGTCTTTATGGTTGGTCAGGGCTTCTACTCCGAGCCATTTATCGGACTGATTGGCGCAATTATCGGCTCGATTGTCACCACTCGACTGATGCAACGTTTCGTTCTGCGCGCCCACCCCGAATACCTCACCGAACCGGCAATCCCCGAATCCGCGGAGGAGCATAGCGAGGCGAAAGAGGAGGAGCGTCAGTCGCTCTTTGTGCGCATACTCAACTCACTGCTCGACGGCGGCAAAACAGGCGTGGAGGTGGGATTGGCGATTATCCCCGGCGTGCTGATTATCTCGACCTTGGTGATGATTCTCACCTTTGGTGCCTCGGCAGACGGCACCTACACGGGTGCAGCATACGAGGGTGTAGCCGTATTGCCCTGGTTGGCAGAGAAGATCGACTTCCTCTTTAAATGGCTATTCGGCTTTAACGACCCCCACTTGGTTGCATTCCCGATTACGGCACTTGGCGCAGTAGGTGCAGCCTTGGGATTGATACCTAATTTTATGGATATGGGATGGATCGATGGCAATGCCATTGCTGTCTTCACTGCAATCGGTATGTGTTGGAGTGGATATCTGAGCACCCATACGGCAATGCTGGACTCGATTGGTTTCCGCTCGCTGACCCCCAAAGCTATTGCTGCACACACTATCGGAGGCCTTGTAGCGGCTATTTCGGCCCACTGGATATATGTTTTGTGGACATTGATATAGCAAAACAGGAACAAATCTGCATTTTTTTTGAAAAAATTGGGCAAAAATTTTGCAGATAACCAAAATGTATCTATCTTTGCACCGCTTTCGGGAGTTAAACGAACGAAGGCATTTCCTAAATGCTTCTTTAGCTCAGCTGGTAGAGCACGACACTCTTAATGTTGGGGTCCTGGGTTCGAGCCCCAGAGGGAGCACGGATTTAACGACAGCCGAAGATTTTATCTTCGGTTGTTTTTTTGTATATAGGTCATCTATGAGTAAACTCAGCTTATTGGACTTATTGGTCAAAACGGTTATAGTTTGGCCATATAATAACGTGACCCCAAAAGTTTAGATAAAAAAACTTTTGGGGTCACGTTCGTTTTGTGATTATCTACTTTGTTGAGCTACCGGGACTCGAACCCAGAACGACAGAACCAAAATCTGCTGTGTTACCATTACACCATAGCTCAAACACGGCGCCTAACGGCGGCACAAAGATAATCATTTTTTGGTTTTCCCCATATCATTGTTTCATTTTTTAAGAATTATTACTCCAAGCATTAAGCGTGATATGGTAAAAAGATTAACTTTGCAGAAATAACAATAACCTATAAACTAATAACAATATGCGTGTAGCAATTTATGGTGCCGGCTCGCTTGGCACAATTCTCGGAGCATATATCACCAAAGGTGGTGCTGAGATAGAACTAATCAATCGCAATAAAGCCCACGTTGAGGCACTCCAAACCACAGGTGCCAAGGTCGTAGGAACGGTGGAGTTTACGCAAAAAGTAGTGGCATACACTCCCGACCAGATGGATGGCAAGTACGATATCGTCTTCTTGATGACAAAGCAGCAGCATAACGCAGAGGTTGTTGCAATGCTCAAAGAGTATTTGGCTGACGATGGTGTTCTTGTAACCTTCCAGAATGGCCTGCCCGAGCCGGGCATAGCAGACATCATTGGGGCGGAGCGTGTGCTCGGCTGTACCGTAGCGTGGGGCGCAACAATGTGTGAGCCGGGCGTATGCGAACTGACCAGCAGTCCCGACGCGCTCTCATTCTCGTTGGGAGCCATCTCACCTCAGCGCAACAAACATTTCGACAAAGTCAAGGAGTTGTTGGAGCTGATGGGCACAGTCGATGTAGAGGAGAACTTCCTCGGCACTCGTTGGAGCAAACTCCTTATCAATGCCTCGTTCTCCGGTATGAGTGCAGTGTTGGGCTGCACCTTTGGAGAGGCTGCCGGAGAGCGCAATTCACGCAAGATTGTTCAGGCACTCATCAAGGAGTGCATCGATGTATGTGCGGCAGGCGGTATCCGCATCGAGCCGGTGCAGGGCAAAGATATCGTCAAACTACTCGACTACAAGGGGGCGGTAAAAAAAGCCATCTCTCTCTTTATTATCCCAATCGCCATCCGCAAACACGCCAAGCTCAAAGCGAGTATGCTCCAAGATATCGAAAAAGGCAAACTCACCGAGGTGGATGCAATCAATGGTGCAGTGTCGGACTTCGGACGAAAAGTGGGCTGCCCTACCCCGATGAACGACAAGGTGGTAGAGATAATCCACAACATTGAGCAGGGAAAACTCTCGCCAAGTTACGACAATCTGAAACTCTTCTAAGACAAAACAATTACAGCCGAGAAACATTTCTCGGCTGTAACTGTTTTATACATAAGAGTTCTACTTATCTCCGTGATAAATGAGTTTTTTTGTTTCGGGGTCACGAGAGTACTGTTTGAAGAAGTCCCACATCATCTGAGCAGTAGGCTGGAAGTTCCAATGGCCATAATCCATAACTGCAATAATCTGAATCATAGGCACATCACCCTTATACTGAGTACCCATCTCAACAACCAAACCACCACCCTTGTTGGTAACAATCTGCTTACGATCCTGCAACTCAAAACCAAAGATGGGGTCCACCTCGAAGTCCAGCTCATCAATTACGGGCATACCGTTCATCTGCTGATAGATGTTCCAGGCATTGAGGTAGCCATTACCCTTCCAGCGTGCAGGGGTAATGAAGGGAACAACCATATCGGCAGTACCAAGCACAGAGCAGTAAGGCACCTCGACAGCACCTCGCTTCTGCGTTGCATCTGCCCACATAGCCGCATTATTGCCCATCACTCCGCCCGAGTGACCTCCAACAGCAGTGAAGAGATATGATTTACGCACACCGAGATTGGTTGCAGTCATCGAGCCTGCCGAAAGACCCTCTGCATATACGCGACTTGGGTCAAGCTGGGGATACTTAGCAAAGAGTTGATAGAGCACCTGCTCTACACCGTCGTTACCCATAGCGCCATAGTTGCGACTACCCTGCCACTCCATCTCTACCACAAAGAAACGCTCCTTGGCCGCCACCTGAATAAAGCCGGAGGTCTCTGCCTGAGTACGAGGGTCGTTGGTATTGCCGTGGAGAAGCACCATCACAGGTACACTCTTCTGAGCAGCACTCTCCTTCAAGCCCTCAGGCCAATACTCATACCACAACCAGGGCAGACCGTTGCGCTGCTCGGTAATCACCACCTCGCGAGTCACACCCAAATCCTCGTGTATAAGGTATGGCTCCAGCTCGTAAGCACCATACTGACCAAACTTACCGCCCTCATACTGAGTGTGTTTGTAGTTGTTAAAACGATAGTTGCGACGAAAAACCTTAACCCAGGCATCAGCAAAAACATCTGCCATAGCGGCACTGGCATTCTCATTTACAACCACGCGCAACAGAGGCTCTTCAGGGTTGGCGTAGATATCACCATCAGCCACTGCCTTATTGATAGCAATATAACTCTTCGCAACCTTGGCAGCATTCTTGCCGGCAACGTATGCAGGAACACCGTACGACTCAGCAGGAGCCTTTGCCTGCTTACCACCGATGGTAAGAATACCTGCGATATGGCTCGCAGCCTCACCCATAGCGAGTGCTGAGTTTACAAAGGTGGCACCATTGCCAATACCGATAACCTTCAGATTGCCAGAACGAGCCACCATATTGAACATCTCTACAAAAGCGTCGAAGTCAGCCTTGTTGTCGTACTTATCGCCCACAGGGTTAAGCACATAAACGGTTGCATTATTCTCCTTGATGACACTATCCATAGCCAATTCAGCAATAAGTGCCTTAGCACCCTCTTCGGTAAGTTTAGTATCGGGATAGATGAAAAAAGTTGGAGTAAAATTATAGGAACGACCCTGCTCCTGCGCCGTATCCATCCAACGCTCAGTGTAGATTACGTTTTGGGGTGTTGAAGGTGTACTCTGTTGAGCCACAACACTCTGCACCATTGCAGTCAGCGACAAAAGAGCCACAACTACCAGACGAACAATTTTTCTCATAAATATTGGTTTTTAGTTTGTAGTTTCAATCTCTTACAAATATAAGAATAAAAATAGAGAAAATGGATTATCTTTGCATAACATTAAATTCAATACAATCTATTTCAAATTATGATACAAGAGATTACAAAAGATGTTATATATATCGGTGTAGATGACACCGATCTCGACCTCTTCGAGAGTCAATATATTATCCCCAATGGTATCTCCTACAACTCCTACCTCGTCATTGATGAGAAGATAGCCGTTATGGATACCGTAGATAGCCGAAAGAGTGATGAGTGGTTTGCACGTTTGGAGGAGGCCCTGGCAGGTCGCACTCCCGACTTTTTGGTTGTTCACCACTTGGAGCCCGACCACGCAGGCTGCATAGCAATGATGGCCGAGAAGTATCCAGAGATGCAGATTGTAGCCTCGGCAAAGTCGGAGAAGATGATGGGGCAGTTCTTTGATATCGACCTTGCCTCGCGTACTACTTTTGTTGGCGAGGGCGATACTCTCTCGCTTGGCAAGCACACACTCACCTTCCTGATGGCCCCAATGGTTCATTGGCCAGAAGTTATGGTAAGTTACGACGATGCAGACAAAATTCTCTTTTCGGCAGACGCCTTCGGCAAGTTCGGTGCACTTTCGGCAGACGAGGAGTGGGCTTGCGAGGCTCGTCGCTACTATTTCAATATCTGCGGCAAATATGGCCCTATGGTACAGGCTCTGTTGAAAAAGGTGGCACACTACGATATTGAGAAGATTTGTCCTCTGCACGGTCCTATCCTCACCGAGAATCTGGGCTACTATATTGGCCTCTACGACACCTGGAGCAGTTACAAGCCCGAGAGTGAGGGTCTGTTTGTTGCCTATGCTTCGATACACGGAGGTACCGCCGCTGTGGCTGAGAAGATGGCTGAGATATTGCGCGCAAAGGGTGCCAAGAAGGTAAGTGTTTGCGACCTCTCTCGTGATGATATGGCAGAGGCTGTGGAGGATGCTTTCCGATATGAGAAGTTGGTGGTGGCTGCCGCCTCGTATGATGGTGGCGTATTCCCGCCGATGTATGACTTCCTGCACCACTTGCAAATCAAGGGTTATCGCAGCCGTCAGGTAGGCATCATCGAGAATGGCTCTTGGGGTCCCACCGCTGGTCGCACAATGAAAGATATGTTGGAGCAGATGCGAGATGTGGAGATTGTAGGCCCTATGGTAACTATTATGAGCCGTATGAAGCCCCACAACGTTCCTCAGTTGGAGGAGTTGGCAGACGCACTTCTGGCATAGAGATAGAAACTTACAAACCCAACCTGCAGCCACAATGAAGAGATTTATAATATTATTAGGTATGCTCTTGGCACCCGCCATTGCAAACGCCACAGAGCTACCCCTGATTGATAAAGCGGCCTTTGCGACCACTCTCGATGGTAAAGAGATTTCACTCTACACCCTGCGCGGTGGTGATATTGTTATGCAAGTAACCAACTACGGAGGCCGTGTGGTTGCACTATGGGCTCCCGACCGCGAGGGAGAGATGGAGGATGTGGTTTTGGGTTACAACAACATTGAGAGTTACATAAACAACCGAGGAGAGCGCTTTTTGGGCGCCTGTATCGGTGTGGTTGCCAATCGTATTGCAGGCGGAAAGTTCACCCTGAACGGCAAGGAGTATCAGGTGCCTCTAACAGATGGTGTCAACACACTGCACGGAGGCAATACGGGTATCGATAGGGTTGTCTGGGATGTGGTAAGCGTGACCGACAATTCGATTGTGCTGCACTATCTGGCAGCAGACGGCGAGGAGGGTTTCCCCGGCAATCGAGATATCACAATGACCTACACTCTGACCGAAGATAGCGAGTTTAAGATTGAGTATAAGGCAACCACCGACTCACCTGCACTGGTCAATCTTTCCAACCACTCCTTCTTCAACCTCAAAGGCGAAGGCAACGGAACTATCCTCGACCACGAGCTGACAATCAACGCAGACCACATAACCAGCACCTCGCAAAACCTGATTCCGACGGGCGAGTTGATGAGAGTGGAGGGCACTCCCTTTGATTTCCGCACTCCTCACATCATCGGTGCACGCATCAACTCAGACCACAAGCAGATGCGCTTTGGTAGTGGATACGATGCAAACTGGTGTATCAATCAGGAGCACGAGGGGAAGATTACATTGGCTGCCACACTCTACGAACCTTCTTCAGGCAGAGTGATGGAGGTGCTGACCGACCAGCCCGGCATACAATTCTACTCAGGAAACTTCTTCGGTGGTTGGGTGAAGGGCAAGTATGGTCGCACACACAAAGCCCGAGAATCGCTGGCACTCGAAACACAGAAGTATCCGGACGCCATCAATCAAGAGGGATTCCCCTCGATTGTTCTCAACCCGGGCGAGGAGTACAGACATATCTGTATCTATAAATTCTCTACACGATAAGAAAACTATGGGGGTGCAACACATTTTGCACCCCCTCCGCATTTCGGGTCAAGGGGAAGTGACACTATTTACACCCCTTGCCCGATTTATCTTTGTCGGTAGTATGTGTTCCACAACTACCTGTATTACAAGATGAGGCCTTAGGGCTCTGCTTACTCTTGTCATTCATCGGCTTTTTCTCGGTTGACTCTTTCATAATTTTTGTTCTTTAATTTGACAAATAGTTATTCGGGCAGCCTCGTCGGCCGTCGTCAAGCCCTGCGACAACAGGGTGCAACCACCGACCAAGCAATGCCCGTTCGTAATATGAATAGGCAAATAATTTGCCAAAGTGGTCCGCACTTGGGAGATAAATTAGAAAAATAGGTGGAAAATAGAAAAAAATTCATATATTTGTCCCGCTGAAAAGGAGAGAATAACTCTAATAAGCAAACGGACCCATAGCTCAGTTGGTCAGAGCAGCGGACTCATAATCCGAAGGTCGTGGGATCATGCCCCTCTGGGTCCACTAAATTATTTATGAGTAAAGCCTCTCAGAGATTCTGGGAGGCTTTTTTATTATAATAGATTTATGAAACGCTTTCTTATAGCAGTCGCACTGCTGACTATTTCGACATCTGCCGTTGCACAACAGCAAGCATACGACAAAGCCATTAAGATAACTTTCCTGTCGTGGGCCACAGGCAGCACCAAGCTCTCCTATGAGTATGCCCTGCCCCACCGTCAGAGTGGCGAGATATGCGCAAGTCTTATCAGCGCTGGTTACGACAAATACAATAACGACCCACTTGGCTTCACCCTGCGCTACGGACACAAGTTCTTCCTCACCAGCGAAGATAAAGGCCCTCTATGCGGTTTCTACCTACGCCCCGAGGCTATCTATTCGCGCTACCGCTACACCCCCGAGAGTGGAGGAGTAAGAAAACTTGCAGCCATGGGAACTCTGATTGCCACAGCAGGCTACCAAACAACCTTTGGCCATTTTATCGTGGATGGTTGGTTTGGTGGAGGTCCGGCAGTGGGTATTCCCGCCGAGACAGGATATCACCACGGCTTCCAGTTATGGAAGTGGCTCGGCACAGAGAACGACAATGTGGCTATGAGTTTCAGTATCCGTATAGGCTACTGTTTCTAACCAGTGCCAATATCCCCTACGCATCAAAAGCCTTGCCCATAAACCAACGTGGTAGGTTGCAACCGATGTAGTTACCGACAATGGCCCAGAGCCACGCCCAGAGCATCAAAGCCTTAAACTCTCCGAAAAGGAGGGCTGCTGCGTAGTAGAAGGCATCGGCCACACAGTGAGGCAAACCACACATAATAAATACGGGGACACCAAACAGCAGAGGCAGATAGTGGCCTCGGCGTGCACCATAGACTGCAAGGGTCATAATCATACCCGTACCCACAGAGGTAACCAGCAGTGCATCCCACGAAGCGGCAAGACGAGCCGAGAGAATCTTATCGAGGTTTGCGTGCAGAGCCTCCGAGCCACAATAGCGAGCCACACAGGCAGCCAGAAGGCAACCCACGGCATTACCTGCCAACATCACCATCAGACGTGGCATCTGACGATAGGGAAGATAGCCTGCCTTACCCGTATAGAGTTGCGCACCGCACATCACCACACACAAGAGTCCGAAGGCGAACAGCACCGCCCCTGCAAGACCCCCTACACGCAGATAGACCAATCCGGCAATACCAATCAGCACACCGGCAAAAATCGACATCGAAATAAACTCTCTGTTCTTCATCAAATAAGTGGTTTTTTGAGAAATAGGTTACAAAGATAGTCATTTGACAACTATTGACAAGATTATTTTTCCTATCTTTGCTATCAGAACAGAAAACAACAACAGATGAAACGAGCAATAATCATTGGCGCCACCTCAGGAATCGGGCGTGGCATGGCCGAGAGACTTATCCAGGAGGGGTGGCAGGTAGCCATCACTGGCAGACGCATAGCAGCATTGGAGGAGATACAGGCGAAGTATGGCGCAGAGCGAGTAACAATCGCCGAGATGGATGTGCGCAAGGCAGAGGCCACTGAGGCATTGGAGCATATATTAACCACCTTTGGCACTCCCGACCTATTCTTATATTCGGCAGGTATCGGCTGGCAGAACAGAGCACTTGTACCCGATGTGGAACTCTCTATGGTATCGACCAACTGCGAGGGTATGGTGCGCATCATCGACCATATCTTCAACCACGCAAAGCAGGCACAAATAGACCCCAAGCGACCTATGCAGGTAGCGGTAATCACCTCGGTAGCAGGGACTAAGGGGCTTGGCAGTGCACCTGCCTACTCGGCAACCAAGAAGATGCAGAGCACATATATCTCCGCGCTGAGCCAACTCGCGCGTATGGAGAGAGTGCCTGTCCGCTTCAGTGATATTCGCCCGGGATTTGTAGCAACCGAGATTCTCAACCCCGAGAAGAGATACCCGATGGTTATGACCTGCGACCAGGCAGTAAATCATATCCAGCGAGGATTGAGGAGAGGCAAACGAATAATCATCTTCGACTGGAGATTTAAGTTGCTCGTTCTCTTCTGGCGTATGATTCCCCGCCCCGTTTGGGAGCGCATCACCTTTATCAAAAACTAACCACACGCTCACTATGGATCAGCCCAAGATTGAGAGGTTGCTCCGTCTGATGAAGTTGCTGACGGGCAATATAAACTATACTGTGGAGCAATTGGCCGAGAAACTCGACACATCCTATCGCTCCATCTATCGTTATATTGACACCTTCAAGGAGGCTGGATTTGTAGTGCACAAGTTGGAGGGTGGAGTCTATAAACTTGGCAAGGAGAGTCGCCATTTCAAGGATATCTCACAGCTAATTCACTTCACCGACGAGGAGGCGCATATCTTCAACCAACTGATTGATGCACTTGACGATAGCAATGCGCTCAAACACAACCTGCGTCGTAAACTATCCTCCGTCTATGACTGTACCTCGCTGGCAAACAGCACCGTCAGAGGCAAGAACGCAACAAACATCAATACCCTTATCGAGGCTATCGGGGAGCAGAAACAGGTAGTTCTGCACGACTACTCATCGTCAAACACAGGCATTGTGAGCAACAGGATTGTTGAGCCGTTTGCCTTTACGACCAACTATATACAGATTTGGTGTTACGAACCTGCGAGCGGGATAAACAAACTCTTTAACACCGCGCGTATTGGTTCGGTAGAGATTACCGAGCAGGGCTGGCAACACACCGAGGAGCACAAAAGCGGCTATATCGATATCTTCCGCAATCGAGGCTTTGAGCGCACAAAAGTCACCCTGCGTCTGACTCTAAGAGCCTACAATCTGCTTATCGAGGAGTACCCTCTCTCGGAGCGCGACCTGAGCCGTGACAGCGATAGTCACTGGTTGCTCCATACAGAGGTCTGCAATTTTGCAGGTATCGGTCGCTTTGTGTTGGGACTTTGGGAGGATGTAGAGATTATCGACTCGCCGGAACTTTTGGCCTATCTGTCGAATAAAATAGAAAAAATGTCAAAGAAAATTCCTCTTTGACAAGACCTGTCAAAATACCACTATACTTTTGCCCTTGTGAACGAGAGTCGCAAGGGCTTTTTTAATTGTAAAACCTAAAAACTAACTAAAATGTTTCTGATTAAGATTATTGTTGTGGTAGGATTGATACTTAATATCATACCTATGTTTTGGGGCGGAAACGATAGTTTCTTTAAGTAGAGGATTGTTAAATTAAAGTATAGGAGGAAAAAGCGATGATGATGTTTTGGATTTTTGTAGCAGTAGTGGTTGCTATCAACATAGCACCTTGGATTTGGACAGCCGAGCAGGAGAAGGCTAAATAAAAAGATAAAATTGTACCACCCAACTAAGCAATATAAGCGTATGATTTATAAGATGAATTGTACAAATTGTGGTTCGCGATTTGAGCACATGGCAGGCATTGGTTTTGCCTGCGTGTGCCGCGATTGCGGGGAGATGGCAGACGAGAGCGCACCCTTCTTTTGCCCCGTCTGCAATAAGAAGTTCTATCCCGATAGCGATGAGTTCAACGCCTCACTTATAGAGGCTATTGCAATGATTTAGAGAGAGTTTTCATAGTTGTAAAGTAAAAATAAGCGTTTTGTATTCTATTCGACCCCGCTACTTTGTGGTCGAAAAACAAGGGAGGCAGTCTGAGTGATTCAAACTGCCTCTCGCCTTTTATGTTCTTCGATTGATTAAATCTTTGCCCTAAGAAAACCTATACCGAAACGCTCCGCAGCGGCTCTCTCCAACTCCTCTCGCGCTTCGGGGGCTGCGATAGAGATCAGAAGTTTAGCACGCTCGGCAAGTGAGCGATTACGGAGATAGACAATACCGTGCTCGGTAGCCACATATTGGGCTTGGAAGCGTGTAGTTACAACTCCCGCACCACGGGTGAGTGTGGGGACAATCTTCGACACTCCCCTACTCGTAATCGAAGGGAGAGCAATGAAACACTTACCACCCTCGGACAGAGCACCGCCATACATAAAGTCGTGCTGACCACCCACACCCGAAAAGATACGCTCACCAATGGAGTCGGCACAGATCTGGCCTGTCAGGTCAATCTCAATCGCCGAGTTGACTGCCATAACGGAGGGGTTTTGGCGTATGTTCTGAGGGTCGTTAGTCCACGCCACATCCCTGAACACCACATCGCGATTACCATCCAAATAGTCGTACAGACGCTGACTGCCAAGTGCCAGGCAGGCAACAGACTGCCCCGCATAGAGTCGTTTACGGCTGTTATCAATTACTCCGCGCTCGATAAGTGGCACTACGCCATCTGTCATAGCCTCGGTGTGGAGGCCGAGGTGCTTGTGGTCTGAGAGTGCATCCAATACGGCATTCGGGATACCCCCCACCCCGATTTGGAGAGTTGCGCCATCGGGAATCTCGGCTGCGATATGGCGACCAATGGCACGCTCCACATCATTAGGCACAGCAGTTGGAATCTCCACAAGTGGCTCATCACCACGCACCAGAGCATCTATCTGGGAGATATGTATCACCGAGTCGCCAAAGGTGCGGGGCATATATCGATTAACCTGAGCAATAACAATCCGCGAACACTCCACAGCCGAAAATGCCAAATCGGCCGAGATGCCATAGGAGCAAAATCCCTCCTCGTCAGGCTCCGACACATTGAGCAGCGTAACATCCAATGGCACCTGCCCGCTACGGAAGAGAAAAGGTATCTCGCCCAGAAAAGCGGGTATTGTCTGTGCCACACCCTCGGCAATAGCCTTGCGGAGATTGTTCGCAACAAAGAAGGAGAGCGGCTCAAACGAATCGCGAAGTTCTGCGCGAGCGTATGGCGCATCCTCGCGACCTACGGCAAAGGCGGTATATACCTTCACGTCGCGCAGTTCGGGTGCACGCTCACTCATCGCACGCACCAACACCTCGGGAACTGAGGTACTGCCCTGAATATACACCGAGTCGCCAGAGGATATTAACTGCACAGCCTCGGCTGCTGTCACATATTTAATATTGTTCATTTCCTTAGGAACATAAAATTGTTTAAAAATCCTGGGCAAAAAGTCTTAGACGCTTGTCGAGTTCGTCGTATTGGTAGTCAGAAATATTGGATACACATCCACGCAAGCCCTCTCTCTTACCTCCTGTCGGGCCTAAGGTAATAGCGCTAATGCCATAGTAAATCAGCTTATTAATCAACTGTTCGCCTGTCATATCCTTATAACCGAAGGTGAAGAAGAAGCCATCGCCCACATTCTCCTCACAATCCTTATCATAGACAATATGGAAGCCATTTTTTATCATTATCTCCTTCACTCTTGCTGCCCTGCGCTGATACTCACGAGTGTGCGCCACAAAATCCAGACGACCATCAGATGCTGCACGGAACATAGCTGCAAGAGCATACTGCACCGAGTGAGCAACACCCGAAGAGAGAACATAGTAGATATTGAAAATCAGGTTGCGACGCAACTCGCCATCATTGCCATATCGCTCGGCAAGCGAGGGGTAGCAACGCTCGGCAAGCACAGGGCTCATCGCCACGACAGCCACTCGCTGACCGGCATAAGAGAACATCTTTGAACCGGAGATAAGCAGGATATAGTTGTCGGTATATCGTCCGACGGTTGGTTGATATGGCGGCTCAAAGGGATGGCTACGGTCTTCGCGGAAGTCCATATTGAGATAGGCGAGATCCTCAAAGACAAGTACATCGTATTTTGTAGCAAGACGGCCAATTGTTTCGAGTTCGCTCTCCGTCAGACACATCCACGATGGGTTATTGGGGTTGGAATAGAGAATCGCACCTATCCTGCCCTGAGAGAGTTCCTCTTCGAGTTTAGCAGCCAAAGCCTCTCCACGATACTCCGCAACATCAAAGGCCGTATAAGGCAAGTCTATCACCTTGCACTGCGATTTCTGTACCGGGAATCCAGGGTCGAGAAAGAGAACGGTATTACGCTCAGGGTCGAGTTGCTTGGTGAGGGTAAACAGACCAAACGCACCCTGCATAGAGCCTACGGTGGGTACTATGCAACGCGAGGGGATGTCGAGATTCACAAATGCCTTGATAAATCTGGAGGCCTCTTTGGTCAGCGGCTCAATGCCTGTAATCAACGGGTAGCGCGAGCCGACACCCGAGAGGAGTGCCTCGTGCTCGGCATCTATGCCAATCTGCTCAGCCGGCAGACCCGGCTCGCCAATCTCCATACGGATATACTCAACACCTGTCTTCTCCTCAATATCCTTCACCACGCTAACAAATTGTCTGATTGATGCAGCGCCCAGCTCCTTGGCATTGCGAAGTCCATTGGCAATGCAGATATTATCGACAAGTTGTTTGTTTAGAGGTCGTTCCATAGTTATAGTTTTAAGGTTTAATATTTGCGCCCAATGAGCATAGAGCAAATTCGGAGAACAAGTTACAAATTTTTTCGGAGTTTTCGACAATACCTATAATAAAAAAGTGGTGCAGAAGATTCTGCACCACTCTCTATCGATTTGTCTTTCGAACTACTTAATACCCAATTTCTTCTTAATCTCCTTGGGAATAGCGTTCTTGTGAACAGCAATCTGGTTGGTCTTGTAAGCCACGAAAGGCCACGAAGCGTAGAAGTAACCGTGATAAACACCGGTGTCACCCCACGAGTTCTTAACCTTATAGAACTTGTTACCATTCTGATCCTTAGCAATACCGGTAATCAACATACCGTGGTCATCAGTGGTCTGGTAGTTATCGAAAGCCTCCTGACGCATCTCCTGAGTAATCTCTACGGGCTCTACGGGCTCTTTCAGATTAGCCATCATCGAACGCTGCTGCGAGGTGGGAACGGGAACCCAACGCGACTCCTCAGTACCCTCTTTCTCGCGAACATACATAGTGGGAACTACTGCATAACCCTTTGCAGTCTGGAAACCGGGCTCGCTAACATCTGCACCCCAGTTAACAGTGTAGCCGTTCTCCAACGAGTAATCAACAATCTGCATCAACTCCTCGAAAGGCACATTCCACGAAGGCTCCCAAGCCCAGTTGTCGGGTACCTCGAAGATGAAAGTCTCATAGAAGGGGTGGTGAGTGTAAGAGGTGAACGATACATACTCATCGGGAGTGATACCGAGGCTCTCAGCAAAGGTCTTGGGGGTGTACTCTACGCCCTTGTAGGTGAAGGTCTCGGGCAGAGGACCAAAGTATGCATCGAGGATACCGTTGATACCATCTTTCCAAGCGGTGGTAAGAGTGCTACCATTGATAATCGACTTAACATAAGCAGTCAGAGCAGCATCAACCTCGCTGTGGTTGTGGCTATCCGAACCATACTGCAAACCACTGTAAACCTCCTCGGGAACAAGACCGTAACGCTCCCAGACATTGAATACATCCTCGGTCGAGCCACCTGCACCGAAGTTGATAGTGCCGTGCATACGAACATACTTAACAGCCTTGTCGTAGTAGCACCAACGAGCGATAAACATCTCCGAGAGGTCATACTCACCCTTACCGGTGCGCAACAACTCGCTCTCAATCAGACCAACACCTGCAAAGCTCCAGCAGGTACCACTGCTTGCCTGATCCTTAATGGGAGTAGCGGGAACATCTACAACCTCAGTGAACACGTAAGGAGCACCGGGGTTGGGTTTCTCATCCTGAGCCGAAACAGCGGTAACGGCCAGAACTGCGATTGCGGAAATCAAAAGTTTCTTCATAGTTAAATGTATTAAATTAGTTTAGTCTATAACTCAATTAAAGTTTAGTCATCATAAAGCCAACCTTCACTCCATCGTAAGCCGAGGCGAGAGTAGAGATTGTCGAGAGGGTGGCATTGTTGGTATAACCCGACACAGCCTTCACAATCTGCAACAACTTGTCAGCCTTGAACAAAAGGCTCATCTGTCCACCATTCATCTCCACAGATGCGGTGAAGTTGGTACCAGGCAAACCTGCCACAAGATTGAAGACAAGCTGAATAGTCTTATTCTGCTCATTGACAGTGTAAGAGCCCTTCAGAGTGCGCGACCCAACGGTTGTGGTAAACTTACCATCCTCCGAGAAGGTCATCTTAAACAGACCTGCCTTGATACCTGCCTTAGCAAGCACACCATCAATCTTATCTGCCAGAGTTCCAGAAGCGACCATACCTCCTGCCTGCGAGAGCAAGTCGTCCGAACTGAGCGATACGGCAGTCTCCGAATACTCCCAAGTACCTACAACGCTTTTGGTTGAGAAGCCTGTGCCAAGCAGCGAATTAACAACATCGGCAGCCTCGCCTCCAATAACTCCTTTAAGCAAATCACCCCAGCCCTGAGCACTTGCACTGCATACACTCATAACGCTGAGAGCCACCAAAATTATAAACTTTTTCATATCAACAGTTGGTTTCTAATTATTTTAGACAAATTAGTTTAGGTTTGTTATTTTTCCCCGTATCTACAACCACTTATTCAGCCCAAAGGGTTGCCAGGTTAATAATAGTCTGCATAGCACGCTCCATACTCTGCACCGAGCAATACTCAAACTTACCGTGGAAGTTCATACCGCCTGCAAAGAGATTGGGGCAAGGCAGACCCATATACGAGAGGCGCGAGCCATCCGTACCACCACGAATCGGGCGCACGATAGGCACAACACCTGCCATCTCCATAGCCTTCTTAGCCTTGTCGATAACCTCGGGATGTGGCTCTACCATCTCGCGCATATTATAATATTGGTCTTTGAGCACGAGCGACACAACGCCCTCGCCATACTTCTCGGCCATATACTTCTCTACTCGGGTGAGGAACTCCTTCTTCTCCTCGAACTTCTCGCGTGAGTGGTCGCGTACGATATAGGAGAGCTCGGCAAGCTCCACCTCGCCCTTCATACCTACCAGGTGGTAGAAGCCCTCGTACCCCTCAGTATGCTCAGGACGCTGTGTGGGAGGCAACATAGCGGCAACCTCCATAGCAACGTGCATAGCATTCACCATCTTGTTTTTGGCATAACCCGGGTGAATATTACGACCCTTGACAGTAAACTTGGCACTTGCGGCGTTGAAGTTCTCAAACTCCAACTCGCCCTCCATACCGCCATCCACGGTATAACCGAAATCGGCACCAAAACGCTCTACCGAGAAGCAATCCACACCACGACCAATCTCCTCATCGGGGGTGAAACCGATACGAATCTTGCCGTGAGCCACCTCGGGATGCGACATCAACCACTCAGCAGCACTCATAATCTCGGCAACACCTGCCTTATCGTCTGCTCCGAGCAGAGTAGTACCGTCGGTAACTATCAGCGTATGACCCTTGAAGAAGGAGAGTTCGGGGAACTCCTCCACTCGCATCGTAAGCTCCGAGTTGAGAGCGATATCCGAGCCATCGTAGTTAGGAATCTCGCGGGGTCGCACATCCTTGCCACTCATATCGGGCGATGTATCAACGTGGGAGATAAAGCCGATAACGGGCTTGTTCTCATAGCCTGCTGTTGCGGGGATAGTTCCCATCACATAGCCGTACTCATCCATCTCCACCTCGGTCATACCCAGCGAGCGCATCTCCTCTGCCAAATCGGACAAGAGCACCTTCTGCTTATCGGTCGAAGGGAAACTCTCGCTCTCCTCGCTACTCTGAGTATCGTAGGCAACGTATTTATAAAATCTCTCTTTTACGTTCATATCTTTATGATTATTGGATTATTAATCTTCCTTTTTCGCTTTCATAGTGTGGAGGATGAAGTAAGCAATCAGTGCGACATATACACCGACTGCCAACCACTCAGCACCCTTAGTCGAATTCCAAGCGGTAGCAAATGCCTCAACACCTACATATTTGAGCACTGCACTTACAACACCCATCAGTGCACCACCGGCAATAAAGCCCGAAGCAATCAGTGTACCACGGTCGCGACGTGCCTTGTTGAGTTTCTCATCCTTGCTGCGCGAGCCTACAAACCAACTTACCAGACCACCAATGAGCAGCGGGGTGTTGAGTTCGAGAGGGATAAACATACCGAGCGAGAATGCCAAAGCAGGCACACCAATCATAGTAAGAATCAGAGCCAATGCAGCACCGGCAAAGTAGAGAGTCCAGGGAGTCTCACCACCCGACATCAGCGGACGGATAACCTCTGCCATAGCGTTTGCCTGAGGAGCAACGAGTGCACCCTCACCCACAAAACCATAGGTCTTATTGAGGACAATCATCACACCTGCAACAGTGGCAGCCGAAACGAGAGTACCGAGGAACTTCCAACCCTCCTGCTTAGCGGGAGTGGTACCGAGCCAATAGCCAATCTTCAGGTCGGTAACAAAGCCACCTGCCATCGAGAGTGCGGTACAAACCACACCACCGATAATCATTGCAGCCGTCATACCACTCTTGCCACTCAGACCTGCGCTTACCAGAACGAGCGATGCGAGAATCAGAGTCATCAGAGTCATACCCGACACGGGGTTGGTACCAACAATTGCAATCGCGTTAGCAGCCACAGTGGTAAAGAGGAAGGCAATCACAAATACCACAAGCAGAGCAATAATGGTAAAGCCCCAATTGTGCAGAACGCCAAACTGGAAGAATACGAAGATAGCGGCCAGCAGACCAATCAGCACACCGAACACCACCTTCATCGAGATATCTTTCTGGGTACGCTCAACCTTAGCACCACCCTTCTGGCCCTTGAGTTCGTTCACTGCCATACCGAGCGAGCGTTTGATGATACCAGCCTGCTTGATAATACCAATCAGACCCGCCATTGCGATACCGCCAATACCCAGAGGCTTAGCATAGTCGTTGAAGAGAGTCTCAGCCGAGAGCATAGCGGTTGCATCGCCGCCCGCAGCATTAATCAGAGGCACAATCACAAACCAAGCCACAAACGAGCCTGCGCAGATGATAGCAGCATATTTCAAACCTACGATGTAACCAAGACCCAACACCGCAGCACCTGTATTCACCTTGAAGACAACCTTCATCTGGTCAGCCACCTGACTACCCCAAGCCATCAGGCGAGTAGAGATAGACTCGGTCCACCAACCGAAAGTGCTAACGATAAAGTCGTACGCACCACCAATCAGACCACTGATAGCCAACAATTTAGCCTGACCACCCGAGCCCTCGCCCGAAACGAGCACCTCAGTAGTAGCGGTAGCCTCGGGGAAGGGGAACTTGCCGTGCATATCCTTCACAAAATATTTGCGGAAGGGAATCAGCAGCACGATACCCAGGAAACCACCAAAGAGCGACGAGAGGAAAATCTGATAGAACTTAGCCTCCAAGCCGAGGATGTAGAGTGCGGGGAGAGTGAAGATAGCACCTGCCACAATCACACCCGAACTTGCACCAATCGACTGAATAATAACATTTTGGCCAAGCATATTCTTCTTCTTGGTCAGCGTACCTACACCCACAGCGATAATAGCAATGGGGATAGCGGCCTCAAACACCTGTCCGACCTTCAAACCGAGGTAGGCAGCGGCTGCCGAAAAGATAATCGCCATCAGGATACCGAAACCAACCGAGTAGGGAGTTACCTCCTTAGGTTTACTCGCGGCCGACATCAGAGGCTCGTACTGTTCGCCCTCTTTGAGTTCGCGATATGCGTTCTCGGGGAGCGACGTTTTGATCTGTGTGTTCTCTTCCATAGGGAAATATTTTTATGGTTAATAATTAATTTTGTTACACAAAATTTCACAAAAAGGGATAAAACCCCTTCTAAAAGTTCAAATATACATTTTTTTCGCTTAATTTCGGCACTATGAAAGTAGTAATTGCACCCGATAAATTTAAAGGCACACTCACTTCCGATACTGTCAGTGAGGTTATCTGCCGAGCAATCAGAGAGATAGCCCCAGAAAATGTGGTGTGCAAAAAATTTGCTATTGCTGATGGTGGCGATGGTTCACTTGCTGTTTTGCAAGGCGATATGCCTATTGTAACTTGCAAGGCCCACGATTCTCTCGGCAGAGAGCGGGAGTGTCGCTACGCGCTTGACGGGGAGTATGCTCTTATCGAGTCGGCAGAGGTTATTGGGCTCGCACGCCTTGCCGAGCAGCGACTCTCTCCGCTCACCGCCTCCTCCTACGGATTGGGCGAGGTGATTGCCGATGCAGTGGCAAGGGGTGCAAGCAAGATTGATATTGCACTCGGTGGTGTGGCAACCTGTGATTGTGGAGTGGGTATGTTGAGAGCACTCGGAGTTGTATTCAAGGATAGATACGGCACCCCGACAACCTCCCTAATCACCTCACACAAAGAGTTATATTCTATTGATACTTCGGTATTTACAAACAGATATTCGGGCGTTAGTTTTCGTGCCATCTGCGATGTTCGCAATCCACTTCTCGGCCCAGACGGAGCTGCAGCGGTCTATGCTCCACAAAAGGGTGCGTCACCCGAAGATATTGTCCAAATAGAGGCATTTGCAGAGCACCTGACAAAGATAGTAAAGAGCAACAGCCACACCGTTGCAGGCAGTGGAGCAGCAGGCGGACTCGGTTGGGCAATGATTGAATTTCTCAGTGCAGAGATTGTTTCGGGGGCAGAGTATATTGCCGAGAAGTGTGGCTTGGCAGAGGCCATTGCCGATGCCGATTTGGTGATTACTGGTGAAGGTCGCTTCGATAGTCAGACCGAGCAGGGCAAGGCCGTAAGCCACGTTCTCGCACTCTGCAAACATTTCTCAAAACCATACATTATCTACTCTGGCGATACGCAGCTACATATACCACACCTCTACTCTCTGACAGACCACCACACAAAAGAGGAGGCTCTCAGCAAAGCCGAAAGCCTCCTATACTCTCTTGTCTGTCAGACGATTGGGTCGTACCTGTTAAAGTAACTACTCAGCCACTGCAACAGCGTCGATCTCAACCTTCACACCCAGAGGCAGAGCAGCCACCTGGTAACAAACGCGTGCAGGGAAGGGAGCAGCAAAGTGCTCTGCATAGACTGCATTCATTGCTGCAAAATTCTTGATATCATCAAGCAGAACGGTGGTCTTAACAACATTTCCAAAGCCCATACCGGCCTCAGCGAGGATAGCGTTCAGATTGGCAAGCGACTGACGAGTCTGCTCCTCGATACTCTCAGCCACCGAGCCATCAGCAGGGTTAACGGGGAGCTGCCCCGAAACATAGAGGGTCTCGCCTGCCTGAATAGCCTGCGAATAGGGACCTACGGCCTTAGGTGCATTAGCAGCACAAATAACTTTCTTTTCCATAGTTTTATATTGTTTAAGTAGATTTCTCTAAACAAAGATAGGAACAAATTTCGAATATAAGCACCAACAGCTACTTTTTCACCAAAAATCACTATCTTTACAAAAACAAACAATTGTAAGAACAAACCAAACCATTATGAAAAAAGGTACTCTGTTCGCCTTGCTTCTGCTGCTGCCACTCCTTAGCTCGGCACAATCGCTCGGCTATCGTCGCCTGAACATCGACAAGCCCAAGCTCTACGACTACGTCTATATAGACACACTCGTTGCCGGTGGCGACGGCTACAAACTTGTCACCGAGCTCTACCTCCCCAAGGGCGAAGGTCCCTGGCCCGTAGTGGTCTATCGTTCGCCATATATCGGTTTCCCTGCCGGCGACCGTATGGATGGCTATCGTCAATTGGCAGAGTGCGGTATCGGCTTTGTCGTGCAGCGTTGCCGAGGCACAGGTGGCTCGGAGGGCACTTTCGAGCCTAATATCTACGAGCGCGAAGATGGTTTGGCTCTGCTGGATTGGTTGCAGAAGGCCTATTGGGTTAAGAGTATTGCACTCACAGGTTGCTCGTATATGGGTATGACAAGTTGGATTTTGGCAGACGCACTCCCCGACAAGGTGAAGGGTATCTATCTGGAGCACTATGGTGTAGACCGTCACTTGTCGGCATATAGTAGTGGTATGTTCCGCCAGGATATCCTCACCGCTTGGGCTATCGACAACGCAAAAGAGCCTATCACCAAGCCTGCAACCACCGACCGTACAAGCATCTACTACAACGAGATGCGCTATATGCCTCAGCTGGAGATGGATGTGACGATGCTCGGAGCAGAACTCCCCTGGTATCGTGATTGGATCAGCCACACCGAATATACCGACCCATATTGGCACGAGGGCTTTTGGGCACTGCTCAAGAGTATTCCCCCGAAGATTGAGGTACCAATCACCGTCGTTGCAGGCCACTTTGATCATCACATGGAGGGCACTCTACTCGGCTACGAGATGTTGTCGCCCGAAACCAAGGCCAAGAGCCGTTTGGTGGTTGGCGGTTGGAATCACGGTTTCCAGACAACCCCCGCTTTGGAGGGTATCAAGAACGACAAACAACTCGACATCGATATTGACACCTTCAACTGGCTCTACGAACTTCTGATTGAGGAGCGTGTGCCCAAACACGAGGTTAAGGTCTATGCTATTGGTGCCGACCGATGGCTCAACCTCAAAGAGTGGCCGGCCGAGAGCGCAAAGACCAAGACACTCTACCTCGGCTCGTCGGATAACAACATCGCATCGCTTGTTGAAAAGCCTGCAAAGGGGAGCAAAAAGATGGAGTACGACTACGACCCTACCAACCCCGTTATCTCGGCGGGGGGCGAGACCCTCTTCAACAGCAACTCACGCAAGGGCAGTATCCGTCAGCCCGAGGTTGGCTATCGCAACGATGTACTCTTCTATCGTTCGGAGCCTTTGAAGGAGGCGATGATGATTTCGGGTAAGATTAAGGCAAATGTTTGGTTTGCGTCCGATTGCGACGACACGGCCGTAACAGTCAAGATTAGCGAGGAGCGTGCCGACGGCTCGACCTGGAACATCCGCACAGGCATTGCCACTCTTGCCTTTCGCGAAGACAAACTCGGCCCTCGCGGTACCTACACTCCCGGCGAGGTGGTTGAGGTGGAGGTTGAGATGTTGCCTATCGTATGGGAGATTCAGCCCGGCAGCCGTATCCGTGTAGATATCTCCTCGTCGGACTTCCCGCAGTATAGCATCCACTCCAACTATGCAGGCCCGTGGGCAGAGCAGACCCGCACCCGCATAGCACACCAGAGCGTATTCAGCGGCAAGAAACACCCCAGCAGCATTGAGATTCCACTATTGGAAGAGTAGAGGTGATGTTAAACAAAATAAGGTACCTACCCTGCGGGTCAGATACCTTATTCTTTAAGACATTGCAGTTAGAATAGTTGCTTGGAGTCAAGCCCTGTCAACCACTTCACAGCAGCTAAGCCCTCTGCACCGAGAGAAACCGAGTACTGATTTACAAAAAGTTCGATATGGCTACGCACCACATCGGGATCCATCTCGCGGGCGTGGTCAAGGACAAATTCAAGCGAAGCCGCGGGATTTGCAAAGGCATACTCCACACTCCTGCGCAACACTCGTTCCACCTTTTGGCGCACCTCAACGGAGAGTTCCCTGCTTGCTACAATAGCCCCCAAAGGGAGAGGCAGCGAGGTTGTTCGTTCCCACTCTTCGCCAAGGTCGGCAACCAGTTTCAATCCACGTTCCTGATAGGTAAAGCGGCCTTCGTGAATCAAGACTCCTGCATCGAACTCACCCTTCTCCACACTCTCGGCAATTGTCGAAAAGAGTCGGGGAGTCTTATTTGTAATAGCAGGGAACAGTCTGCTCATCAGCATATTGGCAGTAGTATGTTCTCCCGGCACTGCAACCCGTAGCGACCCGTCCGAAAGGCTCACTCCATCCCTTGCTGCAACAACCAAAGGCCCGTTACCTCTACCGAGCGCACTACCGCTATCAAGCAGAGCATAACGCTCACAAATGGCAGGCAGGACAGCATAACTCGACTTGCTAACCTGTACCTTGCCATCCAACAGAAGATTGTTCAACTCCTCAATATCGTAGAACGACACATCGAACTCCAAACCTTCGGTATCAACCAGCCCAAAGAGCATGGTGTGAAACATAAAGGTATCGTTCGGGCAGGGGGATATATTAAGTGAAAGCCTCATAACTATCTGGTATAAAAGTCAATAATCTTCTCTATTGCATCGGGCAATTTCTCGGAACTATCCTCGATAAACCACTCGCTACGCGGAGCAGCCACACGATTAGAGATAACTCGAAGTTCCACGCACGGCACACCCAATCGGCGACAAATATCCATAAAGTGATAACCCTCCATATTCTCAATGAGTGCACTTGGCTCTGGTGAAGCCCCCACCCTCTCGACAGTCATCGAGTCGGCAAAGGGGAAGAGTTGCTCCAACTCCGCATCTGGAGCAGAACATACAGACTCTCCACGCTCATTCCACTCGGTACGCACCACAACGCAATCGCCAACCGAGAAACTATCATCATACACACCGGCCGTACCTGCCAGGATAGCAAGTTCGGGACGCTCCTTGCGCAAAAACCCCTCCAGACAGCCGTGACACATAAGACCCATACCACAAATATTGACCTTCGCGCCACGACGCATAAGCGGTGCAGCCTCGATAGGTGTGGGGATAAATATGGAGATTCTATCTCTGTTCATTGTTCTGAAATTTTCGATAAACAATTGTGGGCGACATAGTCAGCACCTCAAACTCCTCACCCGTAGCCTCATTGGAAACACCCTGCCACAAGGCAGCAAGTCTATTCGACGGAGGTGCATAGCGCAAGCCCCTCACCTCGATATCGGCCATAGGATTAAGCGCGAAAAGCGACACTGCACTACCCTCGCGGCTCTCGAAACGGGTCGGCTCTGAGATAAAACTAAACTCACCCTCCTCGGCTACCATACTGATTCTTAATTCGGTAGCACGCGAAGCCAAAAGCATAATATTACCAATGGAGTGGTCTTCCCTGCGTCCAAAGCCACCAAGCACAACAATCTCTTCCGCACCTTGCCCCTTAACATAGTCGAGAGCCTTCCAAAGGTCGTTATGCTCCTGTTCGGGAACGTGATGCAGTCTATCTGCAAACCTCTCCCTCAGATATGGAGATAGAGAGTCCAAATCACCCACAACAGCCCACGGTTCCATACCAAAGGCCAGCAACTCCCCGGCAGAGCTATCGCAACACACCACTCGCTCTGCACTCTGCAATAGCGAGCGTGGCAACTCCCCTTTCGGGAAGTCGCCAGCTGCCAATATCACCCACTCGGGGCGGTCATCTTTATGAGTTAGTGGACAAACTCGCATCGTTTTTCATCATTTTAAGCCAACGACGGTAACCAAACCAAGCCACCACCGAGTAGAGCAAATAGAGAATCGCTGTGGGGTACAGACCTTTATAAATATAGAGGGCGGCACACTCCACATCAACCACTATCCACACCAACCACTGCTCAACATACTTTTTCGCCAACATATAGAGCGCAACAACACTCAGAGCGGTTGTAAAGGTGTCGCCAAGAGGCACAGTGCTGTCGGTAAAGTTGATAAGTATCAGCCAGATACCCAACATCAGCACCGCAAATATTGAGCCCATTAGAGCTATCTCTCGGCGTGGTGTATGGCTAATGGGCAACTCCTTGCCATTATCTCGACCTCGTCGCCACATTATCCATCCATAGAGGCTCGCCACAAGGTAGTATACATTGATACCCATATCGGCATAGAAGCCCGACTCGTAATAGACAAAGATATATATCAGGGGCATAACGATATTTGCAGCCCAGAGCCACACCGAGGCGCGATACTCCAACCACAAATATATCAACCCGACAAGGGTCCCTGTTAGTTCCAGCCAAATCATTGCACTACAAAGATAACGATTAATCAGAAACGAACTACACAGTTGAGCATAAAGTTGCGACCCGCCTGCGGGAAAAAGCCTCTGCTATCGTAGCGGGTGCCCTGCTCAATCCAGCTATAAGCCCAACCGCCCGAAGAGTAACGCGCATCGAAAACATTGCCCACAGTAGCACTCAGCGCCACATCGGCACAATCCAAAGCTCGGAAATCGTAGCCAACGGTGAGCGAACTTACCGAATATGCATCGAGGCTCAACGCTTCACGGCTCGAGTTGTCGAGATACTGTTTGCCTACATAGTTGGTCTGCCACAAGGCACGAAGACCACCCCTACGCCACTCTATGACGCCACCGGCAATCACCGAAGGCGAGAAAGAGATATCGGTAGTACCCAGACTCTCAGCAACCTGCGAGTAGTTCCAATCATCATCGTAAGAGTCAACCCAGGCAACATAATCGACAATCTTATTGGAACTCAGCGTTGCATTGGCACTCACTTTGAGCGATGGCAGCACCTGCACAGCACCCACCAACTCAATACCTCTTCGATAACTCTCGGGCACATTGTCCGCAAGTGGCTCACCAATCTCGTTCACCTCACCCGTCAGCACCAATTGGTCACGATACTGCATATTATAGAGGTTTACGCCAAACGATTTAGTCGCATCACTCCACGACCAACCGGCCTCCCAATCATACAAGCGCTCGGGTTTAGGCTCACGGTCGCTCTTGGCATCGGTCCAGTTGTTACGGGTAGGCTCTTTGCCCGCAGTAGCAAACGAGAGGTAGAGATTCTGGTCAGGTGTCATCTGCCACATAACACCCACCTTGGGATTGAAAAAGTTGTAGCGGCTATCGACATCCAGCTTCTGAGGAGCACCTGCCGACCAATCATACTTATCGTTCTCACCCTTAATGGTATAGTTTACCATACGCCACTGCACGTCGCCATAGACATAGAGGTTATCCACAGGCTCCCAATCGGCACGAAAATAGAGGTTTGCATCATCCTTCTTTCCGACATTGGAGTAGTAGCGATGCGAGGGGTCGAGATTTCCGATATAGTTTTTCACCCAAACCACATTGCCGTAGTGGTCGTTATTATAGTGGTAGTAGCCGCCACCCAGGGTTGCAGTCAGACGCTCGGAGCGGTAGTCCAGCGAGAAGAGCGCACCACCCATACCATTATCCAACGCTTTGCGACGCACAAGATTACTCTCCTCGACCAAGCCACCCTCACTCATAAAGGGCTCCAAACCATACTCAACCAAAGAACGACCATTCTTGTACTCCTCATAGTAGCCATAGCCGTCTGTGTAGTGAAGAGTAGCCTTCGCGCTCCACTCGGGCGAGAACGTATGCGCAAGATGCAGACGATAGTGAGTCTGCTGATAGAGGTCTATTTGGTTGTCATAATAACCAACCACATTTCCCTCTTCATCCTCAATCTCTCCACACGAATTATATCGGGGATTCTCCTCCATCATCCAATCATCCACACCGTTCCAAGCGTGGTAGGTAACCTCCTCGCCACCAAATACTTGAAAGCGCAACTTAGTACCTCCGGAGAAATATCCCGCATCAAAACCCCAGCTCTGCAAGTCGGCTCTTGCACGCTCGATATAGCCGTCGGAGTGGATATCCGAAAGACGGGCAGAGAATATCCACTTGCCACCCACCAGGCCTGTACCAACCTTCACGCGCTGACTCAGCGTACCAAACGAACCACCACCCAGGGCAATCTCAGTAAAAGGCTCTGGGTTAAGTTCCTCGGATCGCAGGCTAATAGTAGCGCCAAAAGCACCCGCACCCGCAGTCGATACACCCACGCCACGCTGCACCTGAACATCCGAGAGAGCGGAAGCGTAGTCGGGGGTATTCACCCAAAAGAGTTTATGGCTCTCGGCATCGTTCATAGGCACACCATCCGAAGTGACATTGATACGTGTAGCATCCGTACCACGAATCGAAAGTGAGGTATAACCGATTCCCGTACCTGCATCGGAACTAACTACAAGTGAGGGTGTTGCCGACAACAGATAGGGCAAGTCACGCCCATCGTTACGCTCTGCAAGTTCCTCTCTTCCAACCTCAGCGAAGGCGACAGGAGAGGTGGTAGTTGCACGTCCTGCAACCACATCGACCTGCGGAATAAAGTTAGGAATCGTATCGGGCACTGCGCCCAAAGAGTTTGTTTTGTCGGACTCGGGGTCCGAGTTCTTAATAGAATCGGCGTGTGCCGACAGATTGGCGGAGAGCACCATCGCCACCGCCCAGATAAAAAACCTCTTCATACAGATAGTTTTTTAAACATTAAACAATGAGGGGCGGTAACGGTTGTGGATTTACAAGCTCATCACGCAGTCATCTTATACATTCTCCCTACGGCAGCATTATCTGCATCAGGTTCAAAGGGTATAATCTCAGCCACACAAAGGGGCACCCCTGCATCTCACCCTGAGATGCACGACAAAAATAGGCAAAAAAGCCAAGAAAACAAACTATAATGACAACTCTACGACACAACAGTCAGCAGAGCAGAGATAGCAAACCCTCCCGCAAAGCCCACACATACCTGAGCCAGAGAGTGTTTGCGCAGATAGAGTCTTGCCGTGCCGAGCAGACCGGTCAGCAATGTGAGCCCCGCAAAGACCCACAAAAGATTGCCATAGCCCACCATCACCATCACAAAGAGAGCACCCATAGCACCACCGGCACCCGTCAGATGCAGGCTCACCTGCCAAAACATATTGACCACAGCGGCAAATACCACACAGCCAAAAGCCGACCACATAAACCTACGGATAATAAACAGAGGCAGCACATCTCCGAAGAGCCATCCCGAACAACCATACGACACGGCAACAATCAGCAGTGGCACAACACGCTCCTTGCGGGTCGATAGCGACCAATCGCGAATAATGCCCGTCACCTTGAGAATCATCACACAGAAGGCCGGCATAACCAAAGCATTCATTGCCACCACCAGAAAGACGTAATTATTGAGCTGGTCGGGTACTGCGAAGGGTATCAAATCTGTATATATCAGCAGTGCAACAAGATAGAGAGGCAGCACAAAGGGATGCATAGCAAAGGAGATACTCCTTGCCAGCACCATACGCCAACCCGACGGCTCGGCCACTGCCTCACCCAGACTTGATGCAACAATATCGCTCTGTGATATATGCTCTCTATACGTTTTTATCATTGTGTCGTGCAGGTAATTAGGTTAAAAAGTTCTGCGCAATCGGGCAACGGGAATACCCAGCATCTCACGATACTTTGCCACTGTTCGACGCGCTATATGATACCCCTTGGAGTTGAGAATATCCATCAATGCCTCATCTGTCAAGGGGCGGTGCTTATCCTCACCCTCGATACACTCCGAGAGAATCTGCTTTATCTCATACGAAGATACCTCCTCGCCACTATCGGTCTGCATAGCCTCCGAGAAGAGTTGTTTGAGAGGAATCACCCCAAAGTGGGTCTGAATATATTTACTATTGACCACACGCGAAATGGTCGAAACATCCAATCCCGTACGGTCGGCTATATCTTTGAGAATCATAGGTTTCAGACGACTGCGGTTGCCATCCACAAAGTATTCGTGCTGATAGTCAAGTATCTCGCTCATAGTGCTAAGAAGCGTATCGTGACGCTGTTTGATAGCCGAGATAAACCACTTGGCCGACTCAATCTTACCCTTAATAAATCGCATAGCCTCCTGACTCTGCTCATCGCCCTCGTCCGAGAGGGAGCGCATCATCTCTACATACCTGCGATTAATCTTCACCTCGGGCACATTGGAAGAGTTCAGACGAAGGTCAAACCTACCATCCTGCACATCGAGAATAAAGTCGGGGGTAACATAGGGAGCACTCTCCACGCCACCTCCCGAGTAGAGATTGCCAGGCTTTGGCGAGAGGTGCATAATCTCATCAATGGCACTCTTCAACTCTGACTCCTCCACGCCAAGACGGAGCAGCAGTTTATCATAGTGCTTCTTGGCAAACTCGTCAAAGTAGGTGGTTAGTATTCGGCGTGCGAGTCTGCGCTCGGGGCTGCCCATATCAAGGCTGTCGAGTTGCAATAGCAGACACTCCTGCAACGTGCGGGCGCCCACACCCGCCGGCTCCAACTCGTGAATCACACCGAGCATATCTTCAAGCTCCTCAACACTGACATCCATACTGAGGCTGAACGCCAAATCATCGGAGATGGAGAGCAAATCGCGACGCAGATAGCCACTGTCGTCTATGCTGCCCACCAGATATTTGGCAATGGTGAGTTCGCGCTCCGAAAGGTGCTTATAGCCGAGTTGCTCTTCAAGAAATTCGTGGAAAGATACCCCACTCGAAACAAAGACCTGTTGCTGCTTATCCTCAGGTCGATAGGCAGACGGGGAGTGGAGCTTATAGGAGGGTATCTCACCCTCTTTTATATACTCATCGACACTTATCTCCTTCTGCTCGCCCTCCTCGTTGGTCGCAGGCTCTGCCACATCCTCGTCAAGGATAGGATTCTCCTCTATCTCCTGCTTGATACGCTGGGTAAGCTGCAAAGCAGGCAGTTCCAGCAACTTAATCATCTGAATCTGTTGCGGTGATAGTTTCTGGAGTTGCTTCTGGAGTTGTCTTTGATTGATACTTGTCATAGTGATACTTATTTTTTCGTGTTAGGTTCTACAATCTCTGTTATTGCTTCTTACATCTAAAAAATAAGTTTCGGTTAGTCTTCTTTCCTATTGTAGTGACTTGTTGGATGCAATAGGAATTATGGGAGTTATGGAAATAATGGAATGTTATTCCAACCATACCAACCCGACATAAAAAGTCGTATGGTGTGGGGAATTTTAGGCGGGGGTGTTTCTGTGATTGCGATGCATACTTAACGTATGTGAGCAATCACAGAAGCACGCCCAACACCAAATTCACCCACCAGACGGCTTTTTATTTAGAACTCTGCGTTCTTAGGAGTACGCGGGAACGGAATAACATCGCGGATGTTACTCATACCGGTCACAAAGAGGAGCAGACGCTCAAATCCGAGGCCAAAACCACTGTGAGGTGCCGAGCCCCAACGACGAGTGTCGAGGTACCACCAGAGCGACTCCTTGCTCATACCGAGCTCCTCAACGCGTGCATTGAGCTTATCAAAGTCAGCCTCACGCTCCGAGCCACCGATAATCTCACCAATCTTGGGGAAGAGAACATCCATAGCGCGTACAGTCTTGCCATCCTCGTTCTGTTTCATATAGAATGCCTTAATCTCCTTAGGATAGTTGATAAGGATAACAGGCTTCTTGAAGTGCTTCTCTACGAGGTAGCGCTCGTGCTCGCTCTGCAAGTCACAACCCCAATCGCAGGGGAACTCAAACTTCTCACCGCTCTTCTGAAGAATCTCGATACCATCGGTATAGTCGAGGCGTACAAAGTCATTCTCCACCACAAAGCGCAGACGCTCGGTCAGCTCTTTGTCGTACATCTTCTCAAGGAACGCGAGGTCATCAGCGCAGTTGTCGAGAGCATACTGCACGAGGTATTTGATAAAGTCCTCAGCAAGGTTCATATCATCCTCCAACTCATAGAATGCCATCTCAGGCTCGATCATCCAGAACTCTGCCAAGTGGCGGGGAGTATTGGAGTTCT
>JAZUCV010000073.1:0-8240 GCA_045639285.1 Tidjanibacter sp. | reverse complement strand
GGGTGGTCGTCAGGTGGTTATCATCAAGGACGCTGCCAACCTGAAGAACATCGACCAACTCTCGCTCTACACAGCAGCTCCCTCACCCTCTACCGTATTGGTTATCAGCCATAAGGGAGCAAACTTAGACAAGCGTACAGCACTCTACAAGCAGTGCGATAAGGTGGGTATCGTCTTCGAATCGGTAGAGCCATACGACAACGAGGTAGGCCCCTGGCTGGAGGGATATATCCGTTCCAAGGGGTTGCAGATTGAGCCTCGCGCACTTGTGATGCTCACCGAGAATCTCGGCAAGGAGATAACCAAAATCATAAACGAACTCGACAAGCTCCTCACCTATCTGCCCGAGGGGACTACCCGCATCACGGCAGACGATGTGGAGCGCAACATCGGTATCAGCAAGGATTTCAATGTATTCGAGTTGCTCAGTTCCTTCTCCTCGGGCGATATGCGTCGCTCATTGTTGATAGGCGAGCACCTGATGCAGAACGCACGTTCGCTCCCCACAGGTGAGATTTTCGGCTATTTCCAAAAGGTCTTTATCATCAACTACAAGCAGTGGGAGACCAAGTATCGCGGAGCACCCGTCACTTCGGATGCAGAGCTTGCGCAACTGCTTGGCGTTCATCCATTCTTCCTCGGAGAGTATAAGCAGGCTGCTGCTCGTTTCCCGAATAAAAAGGTCTTTCACATCTTCGATCTTCTTCGCGAATACGATATGCGCAGCAAGGGTATCGGCACCGGCTCGGCAAACCTCAGCGAACTGATGCGCGAGTTGCTCCTGAAAATCTATATGCAATGAGTCTCTACCTATATGCCGTAGTCAACACCTTAGGCCACCGCCCAATCCATCTCTCGGAGCATCTCCGCAAGATGTGGGAGGGGGCACAGACCCTCTACGGCACCTCTCCAAACCAGAGCGTGGGAGAGGTTGAAAGGATGATTACCGAGAGGTTATCGCAGGAGCGTATGCCTCGCGGAGGCAACACTATCGAGCTGCGGGCCGAACTGAATGGTGGCTCTTGGTCCCTCTCTCTCCACAGCCCCACCCCTACCATCTACGATGGCTACTCTTATCTTAGCCTGCGCCCTACGGCAGTGATTATCAACCACGAACTCCCCTTCTCGCGCTGGCGCACAACTTGCTCGGCACTCACCACCGAGTTTGGAGCAGACTTTGCGGAGCGACAGGGTGTAGGGGTTGCACTCCGAGCCGACAGGAACGGAAATCTGGTGTCGTGTGGCGACAATCCTCTCTTTTGTGTGCGTGATGGTGTGATACACACCCTGCCTGTAAGCGATGGCGGGCGCGACAGCGTAGAGCGCGATCTTATGTTTCGCCTGTGTGCTTTGGCGGGAGTGCAGATTGTAGAGAGCCCCACCCCGGTAGAGATGCTCGGGGAGTGGGAGGAGATTATCATCTTTGAGCCTTGCGGGATACGCTCAATAGGCTCTTGCTCGGGTTTCTCATTTGACTATTCGATAGCCTTACGCTTGGAGCGTTTCCTGCACAAACTACTCTAATACTTAAACTTACGTCTGACGACCGTCTTATTGCCCGCGCCATCCGTAAGTGTCAGTTCGAGGGTGTGCTCAACACCGCGAGTAATCCAATCACGGTCAAAGTTATGAATATGAGGGGAGCTTGAGCTCTTCTGGTCAAGGATAATCCAACGACCGTCTATTGTCGCGCTGTATGAGGCAATGCCCGAGAAGTCGTCACCGAATCGCATATTAAACGAACTCTTGCCCGAGAGGTCTGCTCCGTCGGCAAAGGAGATGGTGGCCGTAGGAGGCACCGTGTCGCGTGCGATGGCATAGGAGCCAAAAGCCGATGTCGAGATGGTCACCGACCCGTTATTCCACTTACCTCCCGCATAGGTCACAGCACCACTCTCCATATTGACCCTCGCCAAGCAAGCTCCGGCGCGGAGCGAGTCGGGCAGATAGCAGGCGAGCGAGAGAGTCATCGCCTTGTGAGGTGGTGTCTCGGGTCCTTTGATAGTGTAGATATCCGAGTATATCTCTCTGCTGGTTGTAGGCATCGATGGGGTGACAGGTTCCTGGTACTGCGCAAAGAGTGTACTGCGATAGAAAGCACCCTTGGGGATTGTCACGCTGAAAGCGCCTGTCGTACGCTTATACTCTTTGTCCAACACCACAGGCACCGACCCTGTCGGCACACTCACCACCCTCTGTCGTGGCTCGCTCACCTTCAACGAGAACTCCAGGGTGGACAGGTTGCCACAATCGTCCTCAACCTCGATTCGCACCCTCTGTCCATCCTGCGGAGTGAAGAATCCACTCCCCCTACCACTATTATATATAGCAAGAGGGTTGGCCTCGTGACGCGCAAGGCGGATGACATCGTAGGAGGAGGCTGTGCTGAGCGGATACTCCATCACATCGTTGACATACTTGGTATCGGCAAAGGGGAAACCATCTATCTGCAATCCGAAAATCTCCTTGCCATCCACCGCTACCGAGGTGCGATAGATAGCAAACTTATTCGACACATTATCCTTCGTATCCCTTACCTCAACAGCAAAACACCCCTCGCCAGATACGCTGAGCGGTGCCGAGAGGCCATACTTACCTGCCGACAGAGCCTTAGTGGCGGTGCGTCGAGAGTTATAGTTGGCTACACCCACCACCTCCTCGCGCTCTATCCAATAGACAGATACGATAAGCGGATTTTTAGTGTCGGTGGTCTTGATATGGCCACGAGTTATAGGGTTGAGCACCGACTGGTCCGAACTCTTTCGCACCTCATAGTGGAGGTGTGGGCCTCCCGAAGAGCCCGAGTTACCCGAGTGGGCAATCACATCGCCCTGCTTGACGGGAAACATCGATGCGGGAGGGTAGATATCGGGGTTGTGCTGACGCATACGATAGCGCTGCTGCTTAACATACGCTTCCACCTCGGGAGTAAATTCGCGCAGGTGGGCATAAACGGTGGTTGTGCCGTTGGGGTGAGCAATATAGAGCACACGACCATAGCCCGAGGGCTTAATGCCGATACGACTGATATAGCCATCGGCAGCAGCATAGACCTCGGCACCCTCCACACCACCGGTCTTGATATCGATACCCGAGTGGAAGTGGTTGGAGCGCAACTCTCCGAAATTGGCAGAGAGGAGTGGCGGTGCATCAATGGGGAAGATATAGTAGTTGTCCTGCGCCTGAGTATCAACACTCATTCCCACCAACGCCAGACAAAGCGACAGCAAAAACGTATAAAAATTTTTCATCATCTATCTTTCATAAACCTCTCTACCACAGCGAGAACAGTGTCATATTCAAACCCTCTCGACAGGGCAAAACGGATAAGTTTGGTTTTCAGTTCATAATCATTGGCGGCCTTAACCTTGGGGGCTTTGCGTTCCACTTGGCGGAGGAGCAGATCTTCGTTGTTATCCTCTGTTATTTGTGCAAGTGCCTCATTGACAATCTCTTCCGCAACTCCTTTTGCTTTCAGTCCTGCTCGGATTTTGTAAGTACCCCAGCCACCAAATCGGCTACGGTCACGCACATAGGCCGACGCAAAACGGCTATCGTCGATAAAGCGCATCTCTATCAACTTCGAGAGAACACCCTCTCGCTCCGAGGCAGGGACTCCCCAACGCGCCATCAATCGACGAGCATCACCCGACGAACGCTCAGCGCGCGAACATAGTCGCATCAGAGCAGAGAGTGCCTGCTCGGGACTCTTGGTCTTTATTTGCGGGGCTTCCTGCATCGTATCATCCTCGGTTTCTGGTTAATATCAAATCGGAGTTCTATCTCCTCATAGCCCAACTCAGCAAGCATATTGCAACACTCCGTGCCGTAGGCCTCGTGTATCTCATACATCAACACTCCACCCTCTTTGAGCCACTCCAAACCCCCTCGGGCAATCCTCTCATAGAAGAGCAACGGCTCACCATCGGGGACAAAGAGTGCCAGATGGGGCTCGTGGTCAAGCACATTGGCTCGCATCACACTCTTCTCTCGCTCAGGAATATATGGCGGATTGGAGATAATAAGATTGTACGCACAGCAGGGCAACTCTTCGCCGAGGATATCCACTTGTCGGAACTCCACACTCACTCCTGCACGCACGGCATTACGCTCTGCCACAGCCAGCGCCTCCGCCGACACATCTACAGCCTCGACACTCCACCCTCTAAGCCTCTGCGCCAGCGACACGGCAATCGCACCGCTACCCGTGCCGATATCGACAGCACGTCCCATCGCAAGCTCCGAGAGGCTCTCCACGGCCCACGCAACCAACTCCTCGGTTTCGGGACGAGGTATCAACACAGCCTCACTCACCTCAAACTCGCAGCCGCAAAACTCCTCACGACCAACGACATATTGCCACGGGCGGGCAGCAGCCAACTCTCGGCACATCTGCTCCAGACGCTCCTCGCCTACCTCAACCTCTGCATCAGGCTCGATAAGCAGCCGAGTACGCGAAACGCCCCACTCGGCAATAGCAATCTCACGAGCAGTGGCACGTGCCTCCTGCTCCCCATAAATCGGCACCATAGCCGCCTGCAATCTGCCAAGTAGTTCAAACAGTTTCATAGAGTACAAATATAGGGATAAAAGTGCAAACAGACAAAAAGAGGGTCTGCTCTTTCCGAAGAAGAACAGACCCCAAAATTATGCAGTCAGCAGATTGGGAGCACTAAAATCTCCAGCCCACGGCAATCTGCAAGTGACCGCCACGACTATTGGAGTTGGCAGTGGTCATAGGGGTCAATCCGTAGTGGTAGCGACCCTCGATAATCATACCGAAGTCGAAGTCGTAGGCCAAACCTGCAATAAAGGAGATGGAGTATTTGTTAAACTCATCTCGCACCTGACGTTTGGTGTCGCCAATCTTCTCCTTTGCGCCGAGCAGGTAGCTGAACTGGGCACCCATCTGGAAGTTAAGACCATCCATCAGATAGTACTTACCTACGATAGGCATAGTAAGATAGTCTGCACGGAAGCGGTCTTTGGGCGAGGTGTTCAAGTCGTAGCCCTGCTGGCTGAAAAGGAGGTCGGCCTCCATTACAAGCCAATCATTAACAGCACTCTCGGCAAACATACCCGCAACAACACCTGCACGCGCCTTGGCATCTGTCACGCCATTTGCTGTCGAGAAAGTCGCACCAACCTTAGGGCCCCAAGCCCAAACCTGTGCATTGGCGCACATTGCAACTGCAACGAGAGAAGCGATTGTCAGTAAAACTTTTTTCATAGTTATCACTCTTTTTTAATTTGTGGTTTTGTCGGCACTATTGCCGATTTTGTATGCAAACCAATTTCAAATTGAGTGCCAAACGATTTTTTTTACTACTTTTGTCGAATATTCACATTAACCTCCTATGAGCAACAACAACGATTTCAGAAAGATATACGAGGAGAGCGAACAGCAATTCCTCAAAAATGCCACCCCTGTAGATGACCAGGCGCAGAGTGGCAAGACCGAGGCAAAGAGCCTTTTGGGATTTGTCTTGGGCTTTGTGGTATTTATTTTCATCGCCCTCGGATTTCTCTACCTGGGCACACTGATTCAGAAATAGTTTTTTTTACATAACACCTAAATTATTCTATTTAACGTATGAAGTTTATTAAAACATTTGCCATCATCGGCTCTATTATGATGATGGTTGGTTGCTGTGGCAAGAACGAACGCCAGGCAATCCCCACAGACCAGGACCTCGAGAAGAGAGTCAAGGAGATTGTATCGAATATGACCCTCGAGGAGAAGGTAGGTCAGATGGCCGAGATCGGTATCGACATCCTTGGCAACAGCACATCGGGTGTGGCTGAGGATATTGAATTTATCCTCAAAGAGGATGTTCTCGACTCGCTGATGCGTGTCTATAAGATTGGCTCGGTGCTCAACGCCCCCGGTAAGGCGATGAGTGCTTCGGAGTGGAATCGTGTTATCGAGAAGATTAACGAGGCCTCGATTAAGCACACCGGCGTTCCTACCCTCTACGGTATCGACGCTATCCACGGCACCACCTACACCTCGGATGCCACCCTCTTCCCCCAGGAGGTAAATGCCGCTGCATCGTTCAACCGCGCCCTCACCCGCAATATGGCAGAGATGACTGCCTATGAGGTGCGTGCAAGCAACATTCCCTGGACCTACTCCCCCACCCTTGATCTCGGTCGCAAACACTCGTGGCCTCGTGTATGGGAGTCGTTCAGCGAGGATGCCTTCCTCACCGCTGAGCTTGGTCGCGAGATGGTGCTCGGTTATCAGGGCACAAACCCCAACAACATCGACAAGTACCACATTGCAGCCTGCCCCAAGCACTTCCTCGCATACGGTATGACCAACTCGGGTCAGGACCGTACCCCCGCATACGTGTCGATTGCCGAGCTTAAGGAGAAGCACTTTGCACCCTTCAAGGCTGCCGTAGAGGCTGGCGCACTCTCGATTATGGTTAACTCGGCTTCGGTAAACGGTATCCCCACCCACGCCGACCACGAGCTGCTCACCGTATGGCTCAAAGAGGGTCTTGGCTGGGATGGCGTTATCGTGTCGGACTGGTCGGACGTCCCCAACCTCTATAGCCGCGAGCGCATCGCAAAGGACTACAAAGAGGCTATCGTGGCTGCCGTAAATGCAGGTATGGATATGGCGATGATTCCCTACGACCTCCGCTTCTGCACCTATCTAATTGAGGCTGTCGAGGAGGGTCTGGTTAGCGAGGAGCGCGTGACTGACGCTGCTGAGCGCGTTGTGCGAATGAAGGCTCGTCTGGGTCTGCTGGACACCCCCAACACCTACGTTGCCGACTATCCCAAGTTCCAGGGCGAGGAGATTCGCGAGGCTGCCTACACCTCGGCAACCGAGAGTATCACTCTGCTCAAAAACAACAACAATATCCTCCCCATCAAGCGTGGCGCAAAGGTACTCGTTACCGGTCCTAACGCCAACAAGATGCGCCCATTGTGCGGTGGCTGGAGCTTCTCGTGGCAGGGCGACATCGTTGACCAGCGTCTTCCCGAGGGTATGACCTTCTACAAGGCACTTCGTGCCGAGGGTGGCGCAGGCGTTCAGTATGTTCCCAGCGTGGAGTATGTTGAGCGTGGCTCGTACGATCAGGAGCGCGTGATTGATATTCAGGCAGCTGTTCGTGCTGCTCGTGGCGTGGACTACATCATCCTCTGCCTCGGTGAGAACTCCTACTGCGAGACCCCCGGCAACTTGAAGGAGATGGCTATCTCGGAGAACCAGCAGGCTCTGGCTAAGGCTCTGGCAGCTACCGGCAAGCCCATCATCCTCGTACTCAACGAGGGCCGCAACCGTATCATCCGTTCGTTTGTAGATGAGATGGATGCTGTACTCCACACCTATCTGCCTGGTACTGAAGGTGGTCGCGCACTCGCCTCGATTATCTATGGCGACGTTAACCCCTCGGGCAAACTGCCCCACTCCTATCCCAAGTACTCGAACGCTATGACCACCTACGACCATAAGGTATCGGAGAGTGTAGGTACCATGCAGGGTGCATACGACTACGACGCAGTGGTTGACCTCCAATGGGCATTTGGCTACGGTCTGTCGTACACCACCTTCGCCTACTCGAACCTGAAGGTGCTGGAGGGTGCTGAGTTCGCTGCAGGCGACACCGTACGCATCAGTGTAGATGTTACCAACACCGGCAACCGTGCAGGTAAGGAGAGCGTGCTCCTCTTCATCAACGACGACGTTGCCTCGATTGTACCCGACGGCCGCCGCCTGAGAGATTTCGACAAGATCGAGCTGCAGCCCGGCCAGACCAAGACCGTTGTGTTTGAGGTCGCTGCCGAGGAGCTGGCATTCGCCAAGAACGACGCTAACTGGTACCTCGAGGAGGGCTCGTATACCGTTCAGTGCGGCGACCTTGTAGAGAAAATCAACTGCACCGCTGATGCGGAGTTAGGCGCACATATTTAGTTGGAATACTAATCAAGACAAAAACCCCGAGAAGAGATTTCTTCTCGGGGTTTTTTATAAAGGTAACTGAAGCCATTCTCAATATTTGCCAGAAAGTCCCTGCCTTCTGACGAAGGCATTTACAGGTCTGACCCACCCCCAAGCCCCCGCCGAGAGGGCGTGGAGAGAATTGGCATAGTCAAGGTAAAATAGCCTAACGGCTCTACTCAACCTCGCGACACCTGCCTGCTTCGCAGGCAATTCCAAGTCTGACCCACCCCCAAGCCCCCGCCCGGGCGGGGGATGTGTCCCGAGGCCCAGCCTCGGGCGA
>JAZUCV010000072.1:0-22897 GCA_045639285.1 Tidjanibacter sp. | reverse complement strand
GCTGTTGAGCTGGATGGCCATCCCTGGTATATTGCTGTGCAGTATCACCCTGAGTACAAGAGTAATGTAGAACATCCTCATCCTCTGTTTGTGAACTTTGTGAAGGCTGCAATTGAGTTTGAGGGTAAATAATTTAGTGAGAAAGGAAAGTAAGAAATGGACAAAAAATCAGTAATCGGGTTAATTTTAATTGGTGCGATTCTTTTCGGTTTCAGTTGGTACAACAACAAGCAGTACAATAAGCAGGTTGCTGCCCAGCAGGAGGAGATGCAGCGTCAGGCGTTGCTCGACTCCCTCGATAGAGTTCACCACCCCGAAAAGTACCTCGACGAGCAGGTGACTCTCCGTGAGGTAGATCAGGCAGCATTGGATTCGATTGCCTCTGTGGCTGAGGCTCAGCGTATCAACTCGTTGGGTGCAGCATTGGTGGCAGCCGAGAAGGGCGTAGAAAAACTCTACACTCTGGAAAACAATGTGATGAAGATGACTGTATCGAGCAAAGGTGGCTCGGTGGAGCAGGTTGAGTTGAAGGAGTATCGTCGCTACTCGAAGGATGGCAATGGCCCGCTGGTTAAGATGTGGGCTGATGGCTCGGAGCAGTTCGATATGCAGTTCTTCGTGCGCCGCAACTATAACTATGCACAGATTAACACCGCAAACTACTACTTTGAGGGTCCCGAGCAGAGCCTCTTTGTGGCAGAGAGCAGCGACCAGCGTCTGGCACTCCGCTTGCCTATGACCGAGCAGGGTGGCTATGTGGAGTTTGTCTATACGATGGCTCCTGATGACTATATGGTCGATTTTGATGTTAATTTTGTGGGTATGGATGCGGAGGTTTCGGGTCTTACCGAACTCACCTTCGACTGGAAAAACACAAGTTTGCAGAACGAGAAGGGCTATACCAACGAGAATAACTATACCACTATCTCTTACCTCTTCCCCGGTGAGAAGAAGATTGACGACCTCGGCATCGGTGTTACCAAGCGTGGCTCGGCAGGTGTTCGTCAGGAGAGTGTGGATACCAATGTGGATTGGTTCGCCTTTAAGCAGCAGTTCTTCTCCTCGATTTTTATTGCCGAGGATAAGTTCCAGAATGCTGACTTGGAGTTCGCTACCTATCAGCCCGGCTCGGGTATGATTAAGGACTTCTCGGCTGTGGCTCAGGTGGCTGCCGAGCCCGGACAGACCTCCTTCGATATGGGCTTCTACTTTGGTCCCAATAAGTATAGCACACTGAAGGAGTACGACCTCGGCTTGGAGAAGGTGGTGCCTCTGGGTGGCTGGGCAGTACGTTGGGTTAACCGCCTGATTGTGATTCCCGTATTCGACTTCCTGAGCAAGTTTATCGGCAACTATGGCCTGATTATCATCCTTCTGACCATCATCATCAAGTTGCTTATCTTCCCCTTGACCTATAAGTCCTATTTGTCGACTGCGAAGATGCGCCTGCTGAAACCCGAGATGGATGCTATCGCAGCCAAGTACCCCGACCAGCAGGACCAGCAGCAGATGCTCAAACGCAATCAGGCAACTATGGAGCTCTATAAGCGTAGCGGCGTCAGCCCTATGGGTGGCTGTCTGCCTATGCTTATCCAGTTCCCCGTGCTGATTGCTATGTTCCGCTTCCTGCCTGCCTCGATTGAGTTGCGTGGCGAGAAGTTGCTGTGGGCTGAGGATCTGTCGTCGTACGATAGCGTGCTCAACCTGCCTTTTGATATTCCTTGGTATGGCGACCACGTTAGCCTCTTTGCGCTGGTGATGGCTGCAACCCTCTTCTTCTATACCAAGATGACCTACAATCAGCAGAATATGGGTGGCCAGGAGGCTCTCCCCGGTATGAAGTTTATGATGCTCTATATGATGCCTTTTATGATGCTTATGTGGTTCAATAACTACGCGAGTGGTCTTTGCTTCTACTACTTCGTATCGCAGCTGATTACTATGGGCCAGACCTACGGTATCCGCTATGCAGTAAATGAGGATAAACTCCGTGCCCGTATGGCTGAGAACGCTAAGAAACCTGTTCAGAAGAGCAAGTGGCAGCAGCGTTTGGAGGAGGCTCAGAAACAGCAGCAGGAGATGTTGCGTCAGCAGCAGAAACAACGCCGATAAGAATTTTAATTCAAAATTCAAGATTCAAAATTCAAAATGATAAACAATCGAGAGTAGTTCGATACTACTCTCGATTGTTGTTTATGGGAGTGATGGGAAATTTGAGAATAATGAGAATAATGGGAGTTTATGGACAAGTTTCAAATTAAACTCTTTGTGTAGCAATTGGGTTATTCGGGTTTAGGTAATACCCTCGTAGAGGGTACAAATGAAATAGAGAATAGGGCTTGCCAAGTTCACTTGAGCAAAGCCCTATTCTCTATTTTGTTTGTAATAGCTATAAGCTATTCCTAAACCCGCAAACTAAATAGTAAAAAAAGTTTTTGGTTCCGCTTTTTACAAAAAGCGGAGAGAAAAAGCGGAGAGAAAAAGCGGAGAAATAGTCTACAATCCTGTAATCTTTTTAATCTCGTTTAGCGTGTAGAGTGCTTCGAGTGGTGTCAGGGAGTTAATATCCAGGTCGCGTATTTGGTCGCGTATTTGGATGAGTACGGGGTCTTCGAGTTGGAACATCGAGAGTTGCATTTGTGGTTGAGCTGTTGCCTGCTGGGTGTTTGCGCGTTTAGCTTTGGGTCCTTTGGCTGTCTGCTCTGTGAAACGCTCGTTGTCGTGTGCGGCCTCCAATCCTTTGAGTATATCCTCGGCGCGTGCCACCACTTTGCGTGGCATACCTGCCATACGTGCCACGTGAATACCGAACGAGTGCTCTGTGCCACCGCGCTCGAGACGACGCATAAAGTGTATTTTCTTGCCCACCTCTTTTACTGACACGTTGTAGTTCTTTACTCTCTCGAGGCTGTTCTCAAGTTCGTTCAGTTCGTGGTAGTGTGTTGCGAAGAGTGTCTTGGCGCGCGAGCCGCTGTTGTTGTGCAGGTACTCGACCATCGACCACGCTATGGATATGCCGTCGTAGGTGCTTGTGCCACGACCAATCTCGTCGAGGAGCACCAGGCTGCGGTCTGTTACATTGTTGAGGATGGCTGCCGACTCCAACATCTCGACCATAAAGGTACTCTCACCCTGTGATATATTGTCGCTTGCTCCTACGCGTGTGAATATCTTGTCCACTACGCCGATGCGTGCGCTCGATGCGGGAACGTATGAGCCGAGCTGGGCGAGTAGTACTATGAGTGCTGTCTGACGGAGCAGGGCCGACTTACCCGACATATTTGGGCCTGTGATAATCATTATCTGCTGACGTTCGCCGTCGAGATAGACATCGTTGGGTATGTATTGTTCGCCCACGGGGAGAAGGCTCTCGATTACGGGGTGACGACCGGCACGAATCTCTATCGAGTCTTCGTCTGTTATCTCGGGCTTTGCGTAGCCACGCTCGATGGCCAGACGGGCAAAGGCGTGCAGACAGTCTATGCGTGCTATGAGTGCCGCGTCGAGTTGCAGGGCGGGTATCCAGCCGGCGAGATACTCGAGCAGAGCGGCATAGATGCGACTCTCTATGGCCAGAATCTTCTCTTCGGCACCAAGTATTTTCTCCTCATACTCTTTGAGCTCGGCTGTTATGTATCGCTCGGCACTGACAAGCGTCTGTTTTCGTATCCAGTCGGCCGGCACGCGATCTTTGTGGGTGTTGCGTACCTCAATATAGTAGCCGAATACGGAGTTATAGCTTACTTTGAGTGATGTGATGCCGGTGGCCTCTATCTCGCGCTGCTGTATCTCTAATATCACATCCTTGCCGTGCATAGCGATACGGCGCAGGTCGTCAAGCTCCATATCTACCCCGCTGGCAATCACTCCACCTTTGGCTATCTGGTTGGTCTGCGGGTCGGGATATATCTCACGCTCTATGCGCTGGCGAGCCTCTGTGCAGAGTTGCAACCTCTCAGCTACCGATTGCAGGGTGGGGTGGTCGCTGTTTTGGAATAGCAGCTGCAGCTGCTCTATTGCAGCCAGCGAACGAGCAAGCTGCACCACCTCGCGTGGTGTTATGCGTGCTGTGGCAATGCGCGAGGCGAGCCTCTCCAAATCACCAATCATCGAGAGCGCATCTGCCACCGCCTCGGAGAGCTCCTCGTCATCTTTGAATATCTCTACTGTTGCGAGTCGCTCCTCAATAAGGGTGCGCTCTTTGAGTGGCATAGTCACCCAATGGCGCAACATACGACCCGCCATAGGGGTTGTTGTGCGGTCTATTGTCTCGATAAGACTGCGTCCCGAGCGGTCGCCAGAGGGGAATAGTTCGAGATTGGCAATCGTGAAACGGTCCACCCACACATATTTGTCGCGCTCGATGCGTGAGAGAGAGGTGATGTGGGCTGTCTGCTTGTGCTCAGTCATCTCTAAGTAGGCCAGGATTGCACCGGCAGAGCGTATTGCTGCGCTCATCTCCTCAATGCCGTAGCCCTTGAGGGAGTCTGAGCCGAGTTGTCGCATCAGCCTCTCGCGTGCTCCCTGCTCGGAGAATACCCACGGGTCGAGTTTGTAGGAGTAGTAGCGTGCTGAGCCTACGAGTGAGGCGTAGCGGTTCTCCTCGCCACGCGAGTAGAGAATCTCTTTGGGCGAGAGGTTGGCAATGAGTTTGTCGATATACTCCTCCGAGCCCTCGGCAGCCATAAACTCACCTGTCGAGAGGTCGAGGAAGGCAATGCCTATTGTCTGCTTCTCAAAAGTGAGGGCACATAGATAGGAGTTTTCCTTGGTTACCAACACGTTGTCGCCCATCGCCACGCCCGGGGTGATAAGTTCGGTTACACCGCGCTGTACGAGTTTGCCTGCCTTGACACTCTTGGGGTCTTCGAGCTGCTCGCAGATAGCCACCCTTCGGCCTGCTCGCACGAGCTTGGGTAGATAGGTATCGACAGCGTGAAATGGGAAACCGGCCATCTCTATATAGCCAGCCTCGCCATTTGCCTTGCGGGTGAGGGTGATGCCGAGGATGCTGCTCGCCTCCACGGCATCACTGCCGTATGTCTCGTAGAAGTCGCCGACACGAAACAGGAGTATCGCATCGCTGTTGGCAGCCTTCAAATTATTGAACTGCATCATCAGTTGCGACTCCTTTGGTTTTTTGGGTGTGTCGTTGCTCTGTTTCTCTCTCTTTGCCATTATCTGTTTTTAACTGTTTCTCTGTTTGTTCGGGGAGTCTATCGTAATCTTCCTACCGTGCCGGCACTGCTGGTGTCTGCATCGATAGTCACCCCCTGCTCGCTACGGTAGAGAATATCTGCCGCACTGCTCGCGTCTGCCTTCAGGCTCTCGCTGACCCATACAGTCACATTTGCTGCGCTGCTTGCATCAACATCTGCTACGCTTGCTTTTAGATTCTCCAGATCGGCATCCGAACTGCTGCTTGCATCAACTTTGAGTGTGTGGCAGTTGCCGCTGAGCGTGAGTTCCGATGCACTCGAAAGCTCGATATCGACCTCTTGAGCATCGCGAATATCGCCCATAATGGTTGCCGTACTTGCCACCTCTATATCTATCTCTTGTGCGGAGATATGGTCGAATACCACTTCCGCCGCACTTGTTGCCCTTATCTTAAACTCGGGCATAGGGCTACTCTTTGCCATATTGAGCACCACATCGCTGCTTGCCGAAGCACGCACCTCGCGGAGGTCGCGGCCGGTGAGGTGGATAGTGGTCTGATTGCTGTTGCGAATTGCCACCTTGCCTGTGTAGGTCAGGTAGAGTACGCCACCGCGCACCTCGGTCTTCACATTGTCCAATACTCTGTTGTCTGCCTCTACTACCATTGAGTAGTTCGAGTCGGCTGTATAGACTACATCGATTGCCATACCCGTTATGATGGTATGAAATGGAGTAACAGCGCGACTCTCTCTCTTCTTGGGAGCATCGCCCGTGATGATGATATCCTCCTCTCCCTCGCTCTCAGAGCCATTGTAGGTGATGGAAATAAGCCCATTGTCAGCACTGCGGCTGAGTCTGTAGCCTGCTATGGCACACATTGTAAATGTCAGTGCGCCAATCAATAACAAAAACTTTTTCATAGCCTCTTTTGTTTTGTTCTCCCCGTTTGGGGTGGAATAGTGAAACAGTTAAAAAAGTTTCACGCAAATATACCATTTTTTTTGAATGATATATCGGTGAACTCACTATTAATGACGACTAACCAGCCCAATTTGTAACAGCCAAGTGATATTTTTTCTCGGTTTTCCCTAAAAAAAGAATAATGCCCAACACTTGGGTTTGGCGGACTATACTTTTTGTGAAGGTGTTTTCTGTTTTATCCGAACAAGACCTCATAGTAGTGTTGTCGTTTGCGAAACTTTTACAAATTTTGTGGTGTCGTGAGTATTATGCTCGGTTATGATTTTTAGTATAATATAAAAACAAAGCCCGTCTTCATTGCAAAGGCGGGCTTTTTGTGTGGTGTGTAGCCAAATTTATGCCTGGCTCTCCTCGAAGAATTGCCAGAGGTTGTCCTCGCGGGGAACGGGAGCCTCGATGAAAATTTCCTCTTTGAGGGTGGGGTGCTCAAAGCGTACGCTACGCGAGTGGAGCGAGATGCCGCCTCCCTTATTGGAGCGTGCTGCACCATACTTCAAATCACCCTTAATCGGGCAGCCGATACGTGCGAGTTGGGCGCGAATCTGGTGGTGACGGCCTGTGATAAGGTGGATTTCCAACAGTGTATAGTTGGTGCTTGCGCCAATAAGCGCATAGTTCAAAAGTGCCTCCTGAGCGTCGCCCTTGGGCTTCTGATAGACGTGGCTCTTGTTGGTCTTGCCGTCGCGGGCAATCCAGTGGCGCAACTCACCGCTCTCGTCCTCGGGACGCTCCTCGGTGATTGCCCAATAGCGTTTGTCGATCTTGCGGAGGCGTACCGCCTCGTTCATACGGGTAAGTGCCTTGCTTGTCTTGGCAAACAAGACCACACCACTGACAGGGCGGTCGATACGGTGGATAACGCCAAGAAATACTGCGCCGGGCTTATTATCGCGACGCTTGATGTAGGCTTTCACCTCATCTTCGAGTGAGGTGGTGCCGTCGGGGTCGCTTTGCACGAGGTCGCCGGTGTGTTTGTTGACAGCAATCAGGTGGTTGTCTTCGTAAAGAATATCTTCGGGTTTAAACATAGTTCTATAAAAAGGGTGGGTTAAAGTTCAAAAGTAAATGGAAGCAGGTCGGTGGCTCTGCGCACAACGCTGGCAGAGGTGTTGCTGCACATAATAACCTTAAAGTCTGCGCCTTGTCGTTTCTCCACGTCGCGCAACACCTGACGGCACTGTCCGCAGGGGTAGCACTCTCTCTCGCCGGGTGAGGATACGATAGCCAATGCCTTGATATGGTCGTCGGCCATAGTCGCCTGGTGATGATAGAGTAGGGTGCGCTCAGCACACATAGTTGCGGGGAATACTTCGCTCTCCTGGTTGCTGCCAATCACAATCTTGCCACTTGCCAATCTTGCTGCCGCACCTACGCGGAAGTTCGAGTAGTCGGGGTGTGAGCCACTCAGGGCACCGCGGGCTGCGTCAATAAGCTCCCTGTCCTCCGCCGAGAGGAGTTCGAGAGAGTCGTAATGCTCGTAGTCGAAACGAAAAGTCTGCTTCATACCTATCTTTAAATTACTATTTTGCTGTGCTAAAATAGATAAAATTTCGCATTAATCGTATATCTGAGTTGCAATTTGTTGAATTGCAGACCCTCCTCCACCGCCGACTCGGGCATTGCGGAGTCCATCATATTGCTCGATTTGAGCATAACGCCATAGCGGGTAACACTGCCACCCTCGCCAGCCATATAACCACTATCGTTAATCCAAAATGCCTTGCCGGCCTTCTGACCTACCGACTCTGCAAGTGTATCGGCCATTGCCTTGGCGTTGCGCATAGCCTCTGCACGGAGCTCCGCTTTGAGAGCATCGAAGTCGTTGCGGGTAGCCTTGCTCACATTGGCATTGCTGATGCCGAGTTGGTTGAAGATGGTAAAGGCAATTGCAAGCTCTTGCGGTGTGTGGAGTGTGAGGGTAAATCGCTTGGAGGTACGCACCTCATCCTTGCGCAAAAAAGCCTCGCGCAGAGAGTTGCTCACATCCTCGATTTTCAGCCTTTCGGTAGCGGGAATTCCTGCCTTGTCGAGTGCCGAAATAAGGTTGCGCTGTTGACGGTCAACAGGTACTTTCTCATTGACTCCTGTCTGCTCGAGAGTGATGCTTACCTCAATCTCATTGGGGTCAACCTTACGCTCAGCAGTGGCGCTAACCTCAATAAAACTCTCCTTGTCGAGTACGACAACTTCGGGGGTCTGTGCCTGTGCCGAAAGAGCAAGACAAACTACAACCAATAACGAAAATACCTTCTTCATAATTTAATCTCTATTTATTTGACCTTCTTGGCTTTGTAACGCTTCATATCACGCAGAGGTTTAACGCCCTTCTGGCTCTTGAAGAGGGGGTCCAAGTAGTGGTTTAACACCAGAACTCTTCCTCTGACTCCATTGAGGTTGTTGTTCCTCACGCGGTGATACAACTCAAATGTTGCAACCTGCTCATAATCTGAAAACAGGCTATGGCCACTCTCGCCAATCTTATCGCCGACCGTGACCTCGTCGCCAACCTCCACGCAAATAGTGTATCTCTCCAATGCGTTGTACTCCGCAACCGTGCCATCCGAGTGCTGAATCTGCACCTTCGGCCAATCAACCAAGATTACCTTGCCTGAGCGCGCAGCACAAATATCGGTGTGCTCCTTGAAGCGGAATTCGTAGGCGCGGAAGTTTACCAAATTATTGGGGATGTGTTGTGCCTCGATGTGCGAAATCTTCACTGCCGTAGCCTTTGCGCCAATCGGGTAGGGGAGTTGATAGACGAACTCCGTGTCGGGTGTGTCGCTCAGCTCCGGCTCAATATAGTTCAAAGGCTCGACCTGAGCATAACCCGACGTGGCTACACAAAGTGCAAAGGTCAGAAGTGCAAAAAATCGTTTCATCGCTTAATAAGTTTTACTACATTCTCAACGTGGTGAGTATGGGGGAACATATCCACCGGCTGAATTGCTACCACCTTGTAGGCCTCATCGAGCAGCGCCAAATCGCGTGCCTGAGTTGCGGGGTTGCAACTTACATAGACTATCTTTTCGGGTGCGGCACGGAGAATGGTCGCAATCACATCCTCGTGAACACCTGCTCTGGGTGGGTCGAGGATGATAACATCGGGCTTGCCGTTCTCCTCGATAAAGGCATCGCTCAGCACATCCTTCATATCGCCGGCATAGAATACGGTATTCTCAATGCCGTTGAGTGCCGAGTTGACCTTGGCATCCTCAATTGCCTCGGGTACATACTCCACACCAACCACCTTCTTAGCCTTGCCGGCAACGAAATTGGCGATTGTGCCTGTGCCTGTGTAGAGGTCATAAACAACCTCCTCGCCCTGCAAATCGGCCATAGCGCGTGTTACGGAGTAGAGGCGGTATGCCTGCTCCGAGTTGGTCTGGTAAAATGATTTGGGGCCAACCTTAAACTTCAGCCCCTCCATCTCCTCCAGGATGTGGTCTTTGCCTGCGTAGCAGTGGGCATCCACATCTGTCACCGAGTCGTTCAACTTGGTGTTAACCATATATATCAACGAAGTGATCTCGCTAAATGTTGTGCGGAGGTGCTCCATCACCATCTCAATCTCCTTGGGCTTATCCTCGCCAAAGATGACAATCACCATCACCTCGCCTGTCGAAGCGGTGCGGATGATAACTCCGCGCATAAGGCCTGTGTGCTGACGGATGTCGTGGAATGTCAGACCGTTGTCAACGCAGAATCGTTTGAGCTCCAGACGGATAGCATTTGAAGGGTCGGCTTGCAGATAGCACTTGTCGATATCGAGAATCTTGTCGAACATCTCGGGAATGTGGAAACCGAGCGCGGGAGCGTCGGGGATATCCTCACCGGCGGCAATCTCCTCATAGGTCTTCCAGCGACGGGGAGCAAAAGTGAACTCCAACTTGTTGCGATAGAAGAGGGTCTTCTCCGAGCCGAGGATGGGGGATATCTCGGGAAGTTCTACCTTGCCAATGCGGGTGAGTTGCTCCACAACCTGCTGTTGCTTGAATCGCAACTGCTCCTCATAGGGCAGGCACTGCCACTTACAACCGCCACACACGCCAAAGTGTGCGCAGGCGGGAGTGGTGCGGAGGTCGGAGTACTTCTGTACGCCGACAACATACCCCTCCATATAGCGTTTACGCTTCTGCTTAACCTGCACATCGACCACATCGCCCGGAACGGTCATAGGCACAAACACCACCATATCGTTGTAGTGTCCGTGTGCCTTGCCCTCGGCAGCAAGTGCGGTTATCTCTAAGCCCTCGATACGAGGGTATTTATCTCTCTTTCTTGCCACTTTATTCTCTTATTTTGTTGTTATTTACGCTGTGCTGCACGCTCCTTGCCCATAATGTACTGAACTGCAAGCTGGTGAGCGGGTGTTACCATAGTGTTGTGGTTGAAACCATCGAACTCGTAGAGAGTTACATCCTTGTGACCACAGATAGTCATCATACGCCAGAGGTAGGCGTTCTCCTCATATCGACCCAACATCTCCAGCTCTCTGTCGCCCGAGTAGATAACCATAGGAGGACAATCGGGGCGAACGTGATAGAGGGGCGAGAGTTCGTCAACCAGAGGCTGAGTGTCCTTCATACCCATCTCGCTACGACGAGTGAAGTGGGTGATTGCCTGACCACTGTAAGGGAGCAGAGCTGCAAATGAGTTGTCGGGATCTAAACCATACTTCGCCATCCAGCGCTTATCCATACCAATCATTGAGGTAAGGTAGCCGCCTGCCGAGTGACCCGACACGAAAATCATCTCCTTGTTGCCGCCATACTCGCCAATGTGGTTGATAACCCACGCTGCTGCAGCCGCTGCATCATCGATGCACTCCTCAACGGTTGCACCGGGCGACAGACGATAGCCAACAGCCACAATGGCAAAACCCTTGTTCATCAGGTCGGCGGGTACGCTCTTCTGACCACCGGTAAGACCTCCTCCGTGATACCAGATAAGAGTGGAAAAATTCTCCTTGTCGGAGGGGTAGTAAATGTCGAGTTTGCAACGCTCGGCAGCATACTCATTTGGATTCTCGGCACGATAGGCGATATCCTTAACAGTTTTGTAAACATAATTTCTGCCAAATTGTGCGCTAAGGGTTGCGCTGAAAAGCAGACAGAAAACGATGGTAATTACTCTCTTCATATTATTTAGTTTATTAGTTATTTGTTGCTTAATTGTTATAATGGAGTATAAAGGTAGCGACAAAAAAGAGAATTCTCAAAAAAACTTGCTATATTTGTCATAATTTGTTTTTGGATTAAGTTAACTGAGAATATGAATATAGCCAGATTTACCTTCAATAGCCTTGGCGAAAACACCTATGTTGTGTGGGATGAAACCTGCGAGGCGGTGATTATTGATGCGGGCAACTACAACCAAATCGAGGATGAAAAACTCATAGCCTTTATCGAGGCTAAGAGGCTGATGGTTAAGTATTTGCTTAACACTCACGGCCATTTCGACCATACCCCTGGTGTGGAGGTGCTGAGGAGTCGCTTTGGCGTGCCCTTCTGTATGAATAGTGCCGACGAACCACTGCTTCGTCAGGCAGTTGCCCAAGGAAGATTGTTTGGTTTCCGTGCAGCTACCGAGCCTCTGAAAATTGATAAGGAGCTTGCCGATGGCGATAATGTGACTTTTGGTAATACCACCTTGGAGGTGTTGCATACTCCCGGCCACTGCCCCGGTCACCTCTGCTACTTCAACCGCAATGAGGGAGTGCTCTTTACGGGTGATACCCTTTTCCGTGAGAGTATCGGACGCACCGACCTGCTGGGTGGCGACTACGACCAGATTATGGAGAGTATAGTGAAGAAGATTCTCCCGCTGGGCGATGAGGTGCGTATATATCCCGGACACGGCGCAGATAGTTCTGTCGGTCACGAGGCTATGTATAATCCGTTTGTTGCCGAGGTGTTGCAGGGTGGGTTTAATCAACCGTACGAGGAGTAAGGAGTTATGAGAATAGATATTATCAGTGTGGTACCCGATTTGCTTGCCTCGCCACTTGGTGAGTCAATCCTCTCGCGTGCACAGCAAAAGGGCCTTGTGGAGATTGTTGTTCATAATCTGCACGACTACGCCCACGATAAACGCAAGACCACCGATGACTACCCGTTTGGGGGTGAGGCTGGTATGGTGATGAAGTGTGAGCCCGTCTTCGAGCTTGTTGAGAAGTTGCAGGCGGAGCGCACCTATGACGAGGTTATATATATGTCGCCTGACGGCATTGTCTATAATCAGCACGAGGCAAACCGCCTCTCGATGATGGAGAATATCATCATCCTCTGTGGCCATTATAAAGGTATTGACCAGCGTATTCGTGACCACCTTATCACTCGCGAGATTTCGATTGGCGACTATGTGCTGACGGGTGGTGAGTTGGCGGCTGCCGTGATTGCCGATAGTGTAGTACGACTGCTCCCGGGTGCTATCGGCGATGAGGAGTCGGCACTCAGCGACTGCTTTCAGGACGATATGTTAGCTCCTCCCGTATATACTCGCCCCGCAGATTTCCGTGGTTGGAAAGTGCCTGATATTTTGCTCTCGGGTAACTTTGGCGAGATAGAAAAGTGGAAAGAAGCGCAAGCTTATGAAAGAACGAAACGACTGCGTCCAGATTTGTTAGAGGAAAAATAGGGTATGAAGTATTACATCATTTCCGGTGAGGCGTCGGGCGATTTGCACGGAGCAAATCTGATGAAGGGGCTTTGCAAGGCCGACCCCGAGGCGGAGTTTCGCTTCTGGGGAGGCGACCGTATGGCTGAGGTTGGAGGAGCGGAGAACCTTGCTCGCCACTATAAGAGTGCATCCTTTTTTGGCGCTGTTGAGGTGGTGCGCAATCTGCGTACTATCCTTTCGCAACTCAGTCAGTGTCAGCAGGATGTGCTGTCGTATAACCCGGATGTGCTGATACTTGTAGATTACCCCGGCCACAACCTCAAAATGGCGAAGTTTGCCAAGGAGCACGGCATAAAGGTCTTTTATTATATCTCACCCAAGGTGTGGGCGTGGAAGAAGTCGCGAATTAAACAGTTGCGCAAATATGTTGACCGACTCTTTATCATCTTCCCCTTTGAGATAGAGTATTTCCGTCAGCGTGGTATTGAGGCGATATACGAGGGCAATCCGCTGATGGATGCTATCGCAGAGCGCACTGCAAATCTTCCCAGCAGGGAGAGTTTTTGTGCAGAGAATAGTATTGACCCGAATAAACCTCTTGTGGCACTCCTGGCGGGTAGCCGTAGTAGCGAGATAAAGAATAATCTGCCACAGATGGCGGCTCTTGCTCGCAAGATGAGCGATGTGCAGTTTGTGGTGGCGAGTGTGTCGTGGCTGGATAGAGAGCTCTACAATAGCGTGGCTGGTGATGCACCAATTAAATATGTCACCGACAAGACCTACGAACTGCTCAGCTATGCCGATGCGGCAGTCGTTACATCGGGTACTGCCACCCTCGAAACAGCCCTTATCGGCACTCCCGAGGTGGTGTGTTACAGTTTCGACCCGCTCACTATGTGGCTGGCTAAAAAGTTGGTGAAGATAGAGTTTATCTCGCTTGTCAATATCATTATGGGGCGCGAGGTGGTGAAGGAACTCTTGCAGAAAGATATGTCGGTGGAGAATGCCTCGGCCGAACTGCGCAGGGTGATGCAGGGTGGTGAGGGACACCAGAAGATGAAGGCCGATTATGCCGAGCTTGCGGCTGTGGTTGGCGGTGCGGGAGCCTCGGAGAGGTTTGCTCGTCGAATGGTTGAATTGCTGAAAAGTGAGAAGTAATGAAGATTATTTGTATAGGTAGAAACTACCGCGACCATATCAAGGAGTTTGACAATGGAGAGCCTTCGGCAGAGCCGATTTACTTTCTCAAACCCGATACCGCAATGTTACGCAACAACGACACCTTCTACGTTCCGACGTTTAGCCAGAGGGTGGAGTACGAAACAGAGTTGGTTGTGAAGATTAACCGCGTCGGTAAGGCTATCAGCCCCCGCTTTGCACATAAATATTATGATGAGGTAGGGTTGGGTATCGACTTTACCGCCAGGGATTTACAGCGTAAAGCTATCGAGGCGGGATTGCCCTGGGAGCAGGCAAAGGGTTTCGACCGCTCGGCAGCCATTTCGCCTCGCTTTCTGCCCCTTTCGGAGTTGGGTGGCGATGTGCAGAATCTGCACTTTGAGATGACCCTAAATGGCGAGGTGCGACAGAGTGGCTTTACGGGTGATATGATATGGAGCGTCAATGAGTTGATATGCTATGTGTCGCAATTTATGACTTTGCGCACCGGCGATTTGATATTTACGGGGACTCCTTCGGGCGTAGGGCCTGTGTCGCGTGGCGATGTGCTCAGGGCTACGCTTTGCGGGGAGGAGCTATTTAATTTTGACATACGATGACACTACTAAAAAATAGGCTCAAAGGCCACCGCTTGATACTTGCGAGTAACTCGCCACGTCGTCGTCAGTTGCTTGGTGACTGCGGTCTGGATTTTACGCTTGCTCAGAAATATGAGGTTGAGGAGGTCTATCCTGCCGATATGGTGGCCGAGCAGGTGCCTGAGTATCTGGCGGGGCTTAAGTCGGATGGCTATCCCGAGTCGCTTGCTGAGAGTGATGTTCTGATTACTGCCGATACGGTGGTGATTCTCGGCGATAGGATTCTGGGTAAACCTGCCGACAGAGATGAGGCTGTGGAGATGATTCGCGCACTCTCGGGCAAGAGTCATACCGTTGTGACGGGTGTGGTCTTGCGCTCGGCTGATGCAAGACAATCTTTCTCGGCTCATAGCAAGGTGACATTCAGGGAATTACGCGACGAGGAGATAGAGTACTATGTTGACACATACTCCCCATTGGACAAGGCGGGAGCATACGGTATTCAGGAGTGGATTGGCTATGTTGCGGTGGAGCATATCGAGGGGTCGTTCTATAATGTTATAGGTCTGCCCGTGCAGAGACTCTATGTGGAATTGGAGAATTTTTTAACAAATAAATAACTCGACTAATTATGAAGAAAATTTTGTTCGTATTTGTTGCTCTCTTCGCCTTTTCGGGTGCTGTGAGGGCGGACGAAGGTATGTGGTTGCCAAGCCTTATTGGCGACAAGATTAAGGATATGCAGTCCAAGGGCTTCCGTCTGACTGCCGAGGATATTTACAGCATCAACCAGGCTTCGCTGAAGGATGCGGTTGTCCTCTTCGGTAGTGGCTGTACCGGTGAGTTGGTGTCGGCTGAGGGTCTGCTGCTCACCAACCACCACTGCGGTTATGGCCAGATTCAGTCGCACTCGTCGCTCGAGCACGACTACCTGACCAATGGTTTCTGGGCTCTTTCGCGTGAGGAGGAATTGCCTAACCCAGGTTTGTCGGTTTCGTTCCTCGTGCGTATGGAGGATGTGACCGAGCGTATCAATGCCGGCGAGAAGGCTGCCGATATCGCTGCTGCGGCTCGCGAGGATGGTCGTTACTCGGCATCGGTGGAGTCGCTCTACTATGGCAATCAGTACTTCCTGTTTGTCTATGAGGTCTTCCGCGATGTGCGTCTGGTGGCTGCACCTCCCTCGTCGATTGGTAAGTTTGGTGGCGACACTGATAACTGGATGTGGCCTCGCCACACCGGCGACTTCTCGATTTTCCGTGTCTATGCCGATAAGGATAACAAGCCCGCTGCCTACTCGAAGGATAATGTTCCCTATCGCCCCAAGAAGTTCTTCACAATCTCGACCGAGGGCGTGGAGCAGGGCGACTTCACTATGATTTATGGTTTCCCCGGCACTACTCGTCGCTATGTGACTTCGGATTTTGTGGATTATACCCTCAACCACTCCAACCCTGTGAAGATTGACCTCCGCACCAAGCGTCTGAATACCATCATCGCTGCTCAGGAGGCCGATCCCGAGGTGCGTATTATGTATGCATCGAAGCACGCAAATATCGCCAATGCTTGGAAGAAGTGGCAGGGCGAGAGCCTCGGTTTGGAGCGTCTGGGTACCGTTCAGAAGAAGCAGGCTTATGAGGCTGAGTTCCAGAAGTGGGCTGATAACCGTCCTGAGTATAAGGATGTTCTGCCCCGCCTGCACGCTGCATACGACGAACTGTTGCCCTATGCAATGGCGCGCGACCTTTATAGCGAGGCCTTCTCGGTTGTGGAGTTGATGAGCGCTGCAAGCAATGCTACTCGTGAGGGTTGGAACTGCGAGACCTTCTATAAGAACTATTCGGCCGAGATTGACCGCGATATCGCTGTTCAGGTGTGGGCTACCTACGCCGAGCAGGCAGAGGCTCGCTTTATCCCCGCATACTTCACCGAGCAGATTGAGAAGTATGGCTCGGTAGAGGCTCTGGTTGATGCGCTCTTTGCCGAGAGTAATGTTACCTCGCGTGAGAAGTATGAGGCTGCTAAGGCTGCCGGCGTGGACTTTAAGGAGGACCCCGCTTATAAGTTGGTTGTTGCCTTCTCGGATATCTCGCGCAATGAGATTTCGGGCAAATATAACGAACTCAACTCGGAGATTACCGAACTCTACCATACCTATATGCAGGGCCAGATGGACTTTGAGCCCGAGCGTATCTTCTTCCCCGATGCTAACCTCACACTGCGTGTGGCTTATGGTAGCGTTCAGGGATATGAGGGTGACGATGCTATCAGCTATAAGCACTTTACAACACTCGACGGTATTATGGAGAAGGATAGCCCCGAGGTCTATGACTACGATGTGCCCGACCGCCTGAGAGAGATTTATCGCACCAAGGATTATGGTCGTTGGGGTATCAATACCGGCACCGAGGCTAAACCCCACCTCACCGTACCCGTTGCATTTATCGCCACCAACCATACCACAGGCGGTAACTCGGGTAGCCCCGTTATCAATGGTGACGGTCATCTGCTCGGTATCAACTTCGACCGCACTTGGCTCAGCACAATGAGCGACTTGGAGTTCGACTCGGAGGTTTGCCGTAATATTGCAGTAGATATCCGCTTTGTGCTCTTCACCATCGACAAGATTGGTGGCGCAAGCTACCTCTTTGACGAGATGGTATTTAGCGAGTAGGGGAGATTCTAAATACGATAAAGACCGAGGGTAGTGGCTACTCTCGGTCTTTTTTGTTATGCTTTAGAATATTTTTTTGACTATTTTTGCGCCTAAATAGACTATTTGCCCTGAAAAAGATGAAGCGCACACTATTACTCATAATTGCACTATTGACTATCAAACCCATCTCTGCTCAGCCCGCAATCGATACGGTAGCAGTAGATTCGGATATCAAGATTAAAGAGTTGGTTCTGCCGGTGGCACTAATAGGTGCCGGCTCGTTGGGTTTTGTTGAGCCTGTGAGGAGTTTTCGCTATGAGGTGCGCGATAACCTTGACGAGTGGCGAGGAGAGCATCGCTTCCGAGCCGATGATTATCTGCAATATCTCCCTCTGGCGTCGATTTATGGTGTCAGCCTGCTGGGTGAAGAGGCTAAGAATAGTTATCTGGACCGTACTTTGGAACTTGTAACCTCCTATGTTGCACTTGGTGTTATGGTCAATGGCATAAAATATACGGTGCGAGAGCCACGACCCGACGGCTCTGCCAATAACTCCTTCCCCTCGGGGCATACGGCGACTGCCTTTATGGGTGCCGAGTTGGTGCGCTTGGAGTATGGCGATGAGTCGCCTTGGTATACTATCGGTGCATATAGTGTTGCTACTTGCGTGGGTCTGTTGCGCGTCTATAATAATCGCCATTGGGTGACCGATGTGGTGGCTGGCGCTGGTGTGGGTATCCTCAGTGCCCGTATAGGCCATTGGCTTCTGCCCTATACCAAAAAGGCGCTCTATCGTCTTACGGGGTGTGAGGCCCTTGTCTATCCCACCTTCACGACCGATGGTGCGCAGGTTGGGGTGGCTGTCACTTTCTAAACATTTTTCGCTTCTTGTTCGGAATTGCCAAAATTTAGCGTACTTTTGCGCCCGACTTTGTAATTGACAATTTACTATGAAGGGTTTTTACACAATTCTACTGCTGCTGGTTAGTAATACATTTATGACCTTTGCGTGGTATGGCCACCTGAAGGCACAGCAGCTCAGTCCTAAGTTCTCGGCATTGCCCATCTTTGCCGTTATCCTTATCAGCTGGCTCATCGCTCTGTTTGAGTATTGCGCTATGGTGCCCGCCAACCGCCTCGGCTTTGTCGATAATGGCGGCCCCTTCACCCTCTTCCAATTGAAGATTATTCAGGAGGTTATCTCCCTCACCGTATTTACACTGCTGGCTATCCTCCTTTTTAAGACCGAGAGTTTCCGTATGAACTACCTCTGGTCCTTCCTCTGTCTGGTCGGAGCAGTATTCTTTGCATTTAAGAAATAGGCTTTGAAGAGCAAATATTACCCTGAAAGGAGAGCGCAGCAAAGTGCTCTCCTTTCTCGTGTGTTCTGTATGGGCTTTATGATACTCTGTTAAGGTATAAATGGCCGTGGCAGTGATAGTTGTGGTTGCGGAAGATGATTTTTAGTCTATCTTTGTCGTGTTCTTTCGCTCGGATTATTCTTGTATTTCTCTGTGGGAGAGCGCGCGGAAAACTTTTGTCCGCCCGTGGTACGATCCCAAACTCGAATAACCAACAATGAACTGAATTTTTTAACCGTGTCGGTTCTCGTATCTCTTTCACCTTTTTTTGAGCGACCGACCACTCCACAGGCACACAAGTATCTACGCAACAGATAAGTCACCACCTATTTCAACGGCAGGGTGGTGGCTTACTCTTTTTTGGGGTGGATTGGCGTTGTAATATTCATTTTTAACCGCAGTAGGTGTTTATACCTAATTTGTGCTTTCTCGGCTTTTGTGGAGGTGAGAAAGTTGGTGTGAAAGTGTCGAATTCGGGAAAAAAGTAGTAAATTTGTCGTATTATAGAGAGTATTTGATTTGCCGCAAATACCATAACTAATTTAATTAACTGACACTCTTTGCTATTAGAGCAATTTGTGGCTAAAAATGTTAGCACAAATGAAGGAACAACTTGAAGCACTTAATTCCTTGACCATCAATTTCGGTACAGGGGGTCTGACTATTGTCAACATTATCCTCGCCTTCGTGATGTTTGGCGTGGCACTCGGTATCAAGACAGAGACTTTTAAAGAGATTTTCAAAAAACCTAAGTCGGTTATTTTGGGTATCTGTCTGCAGTGGATTGCACTGCCCGCAGTCACTTTCCTGGCAGCACTCCTGCTCAGCCCCTGGATTACCCCGATGGTGGCTCTTGGTATGATTCTCGTGGCCTCCTGCCCGGGTGGTAATATGAGTAATTTTATGTCGTCGTTTGCTAAGGGTAATATCGAACTCTCGGTTTCGATGACTGCCATTACTACCGCATTCGCACCGCTGATTACCCCTCTCAACTTCTTCTTCTGGGGTTCAATGTATAGCAATATCATCAGTGTTCACGGCGATATTCCCCGATTGGTGATTCCCTTTATGCCGATGTTGGAGCAGATTCTCTTGTTGCTCGGTCTGCCTATCGTGCTGGGTATGCTCTGCACCCACTACCTCCCCAAGCTGGCTAAGAAGATTGAGAAACCTGCACAGTGGATTTCGATTGCGCTCTTTATGGGTATGATTATCGTCTCCTTCTCGCAGAACTGGCGACTGTTCGTGGAGAACCTCTTCTTCATTGTTATCATCGTATTTGTACACAATGGTTTGGCTCTCAGTACAGGCTATCTTGGTGCAACGCTTGGCAAGGTGGGACAGCGTGACCGTCGTTCGCTCACTATCGAGGTGGGTATCCAGAACTCTGGTCTGGGACTTATTCTTCTGTTCAACCCCGCCATCTTCCCTCCCGAGGTTTGGCACGGCCACTATGGCGGTATGTTGATTATCACTGCATGGTGGGGCATCTGGCACATTATTTCGGGTCTGTCGGTTGCAGGAATTATGCGTCGCACATCTCTGAAAGAGTAAGAAACTTATTCTAAATATTTTATGGCTGCTAAAAAGCATAAGAAAATCCAGGACTACGATAGAGCCTACTCTCTCCTTCGATACTATGTCGATTTTGCGCTCAAGGCTTCCTATCGTACAATTAAATATGTAGGTATTGAGAATCTTCCCAAGGATGGCGCAATCATCTTTGCCCCCAACCACACCAATGCATTGATGGATGCGCTTGTTATCCTTGCTATGGATCACGGCCCCAAGGTATATGTGGCTCGTGCAGATATCTTCCGCAACCCTACACTCGCCAAGGTGCTCAGCTTCTGCAAGCTTATGCCCATTATGCGTATGCGTGATGGCATCGACGAGGTGAAAAAGAATAACAAGACGATTGAGAAATCGGTGGATGTCTTGCGTGATAAGATTCCCTTTGTAATCTTCCCCGAGGGTACTCACCAGACTAAATATTCGCTCCAGACACTTGCTAAAGGTGTCTTCCGCATCGGTCTGCAAGCACAGGAGCTGATGCCCGATGTGCCTCTCTACATTGTTCCTGTGGGTATGCGCTACGGTAACTTCTTCCGTTTCCGCTCCACGGTGCGCGTACAGATGGGTGAGCCTATCAACCTGCGCGACTATGTGGCAGAGCATCCCGAGATGAGCAATGCTGAGATGATGAACTCTCTGAGGACAATACTCTCCGACCGTCTGAAAGAGTCGATATTCTACATCCCCAACGATGAGAACTACGATGCTACTTACGAGATATGTGCTGCTGTGGCTAAGCCTTTGGAGAAGGAACTGGCCGGCAAGCGCGAGGGTAAACGTATCTCTCCGCTCAATGCTCACTTTGAGGCTAACAACCTCACCGTGAAGAATATACAGCAGATGAAGGAGACAGAGCCCGAAAAGTTAGCCAAGGTGCTGGCGCTTGGAGCCGAGGCAAACACTATTCGTAAAAAACATCGCATAAGCCTCTCGTCTGTGTCGGTGAAGTATCCCTTCTACTCGCGACTGCTCAAAGCGATATTCCTCATCGCCACTATCGGCTATTGGCTCCCGGCCTCGTTGTTGGTGTTGCCTATTAACGGTATCTGTGCGATTCTCTTTACCGCAATTAAGGATTTCGCCTTCCGCAACTCGATACGATTTGTCATCAATCTTGTTATGTGGCCTCTGCTGATGATTACTTACAGTGTGCTGCTTCTGGTATTCCTGCCGTGGCAGTGGGCATTGCTGGCAATTGTCGTGCTGCTCCCCGCACCTATCGTGGCGCACGAGACCTATCGTCTGTGGCGTCTGATCGGCTCGGATGTAAGATTCCTTAACCAGAAACGTTTGCGCAGCCTCTATAAGGAGATTCGTGAGATTATGTTGAACAAATAAGAGTAAATAATTATGAAAAAGTTTTTTGCACTCTTGATTCTCTCCTCGTTGACCATCGCTTCGCTCTATGGCCAGAAGGAGGAGATCGTTAAGACAGGTATTAACCTTGGCCCTCTGCCCGCTGTCGCTTTCGATGCAGACAAGGGTTTCCAGATGGGTGGTCTGTTAAATATCTACGACTTTGGCGATGGCTCGACCTATCCTAACCCTCGTCAACAGTGGTATATGGAGGCTTCGTTCTTCACCAAGGGCTCGCAGCTCTATGTGTTGAGCTATGACTCTAAGGTCTTGATTCCCGGTATGCGTTTCTCGACCTCTTTCACTATGACAAATGACAAGGCGATGGACTTCTATGGCTTCAATGGCTATATGTCCTACTACGACCACGAGATGGTGGAGCTGGGCGAGACAAGCGATGATATGTTTCTCTACTCACCTATGTATCGCGTAGAGCGCACCGCCGCACTCTTCAAGGCCGACCTGATTGGCAATATTTGGGATAACAAATTCTTCTGGGAGGCTGGCTATCACCTCAACTACTTCAAGCAGGGTGCTATCAACCGAGAGAAGATTAACAAGAATAAGGCAGAGAATAAGATGTTCCCCGACAATGTGCCTACCCTCTATGAGCAGTATCGCACCTGGGGACTTATCCCCGACGAGGTGGCAGGTGGCGGCCTGGGTAGCTCGATTCGCCTCGGCCTGCTCTACGATACTCGCGATAAGGAGGGTGCTCCCTCGCGCGGTACTTGGGCAGAGGCTCATATCACTATGGCCCCCAAGTGGCTGGGTAGCTCTACTCCTTATTATAAATACTCGGCAACCCTTCGCCAATACTTCCCCATCATCCCTAACGATAAGCTCACCTTTGCCTACCGTCTGAACTATGAGGGCACCATTGGCAATAGCGCACCATACTACATCCTTCCCTACATTACCACTATGGGTCAGAGTTACGACCGTGACGGTATGGGAGGTTTCCGCACCACACGCGGTCTGATGCGTAACCGTGTGCAGGGTATGGATATGCTTGCCTACAACGCCGAGCTTCGCTGGCGCTTTGTGCAGTTCCCTCTCTTCAACCAGAATATCGCTCTGGGTCTTAACGTGTTTAGCGATGGCGCAATGGTGACTAAGAACTACGATATGACCTTCAAGCGTAATGTCAACGATTTCGCCTCGGTGGATGATTATGCAGAGGCGCGTGCCTCTTATGAGCGCTATATGAATAAGGGCCAGAAGAAGGACTCGATGCACTCGACAGTGGGTGCGGGCTTCCGCTTTATTATGAACCAGAACTTTATCGTCTGCTTGGAGTATGGCAAGCCTATTGGCAAGATGGCTAAGCAGGATGGTAATGGGGCTTTCTATATTAATACTGGCTACCTATTTTAAAAAAGCCGTATAATTGGTGAATTTGGTGTTGGGGTGGCTTCCGAGATTGCTCACA
>JAZUCV010000071.1:0-5179 GCA_045639285.1 Tidjanibacter sp. | reverse complement strand
ATATTTTATTAAAGCAGTGTAAACCAACCTCTGGTGTGGGGTGGGGCGGGCCTATCTTGTGCGGCTGCCACCCGTTGTTCCACCACCGGAGCGAACACCGCCACCGGAGCTGCTGCCCGATGAACCACCCGAGAATCCGCCACGGTTGCTGCTGCCACCCGACGAACTGCCACCGAAGGAGGAGCCTCCACCGCGACTGCCGCCATCGAATATTCTGTTGTTGCGCTCGGTGCGATCGTTGCGGTCGTAGCTGTTGTTTCCGCGCGTACTTGACGGGTCGTTGCGACGATAAGACTCACCTGTACCTCCTGCACCACGATTGGTGGTCGAACCTCTGCCGTTTACTCTCGTGCCGGGGCTGTCGCCACGGTTGTAACCATAGCCAGCGTTGTGCGAGATTGCGGGGCGGGGCGGACGGTGTGAGCCACCGATTGCAGGGTGGTTGGGTCTGTGGTGATGGGGCGGGTGGTGCGGACGATATCCGGGCCACGGGTCATACCACATCCAGGGATCGTGCCAGCCGAAGTGGTAGTAGTAGGGACGATACCAGGGGTCCATATACCAAGTGCGCCAACGCACGTTGTTCCAATACCAACTATCGTACCCGAAGCCGTAGGGGGTTATCGAGAGCGACAGAGCCAGCGAGGGCATACCCCAAGTGCCAAACATCGAGGTAATGTAGCGAGGCTCAACCCATACCTGGTCACCCATAACCATCACATTGTAAAATGCGGGGTCGTAACTACTTGCGTAGAAATAGGCGTCGCTTGTGCGGTAGTTGTAGTAGCTCGACGGCATATTGTAGGTGGGCGAGCTGAAGCCTTTCAGGCGGCGCTCGTAGGCACTCTCATAGTCGTCGGCCAGAATCGACTCATATTGATTTCCTGCCGAACTAACACCCAGGATTGCATCAATCTCGGCGTCGGCATCAGCGGCGGCCACGAGTGCCTCCATCTGTGCGATGCGTGCCTCTTCGGCTTTGCGTGCCTCCTCCTGCTGGCGTGCTATGCGCGACTGGATGGCAGCGCGGTCGTGGGTGACATACATATCATCACCAACATAGGAGGATGTTGCAGAGAGCATCATCGAAGTACAACTCTGCAGGGTGACAAAGGTGGCTCCCAGAGCCATCATTGCCAATATCTTACTAACCTTTCTCATAATCTTTTCTGTTTTGGTGTTCGCAACTCCGCATCCTGAGATGGCGGGTGCAACATTACTGTTTCTACAATAATGATGCATAAAGGGGGCTTTTCGTTGCTTTTACCCCTAAAATCGTTCACCTTTCGCACCAAAGATAACCATATTATGTGTATTTCAGAAAAAAAAATTACCTTTGTGTCGGTTTTTGCGCCCTTATGCGAAAGCGTGGCCTTTAACCATATAACGAAGAGACAGAGAAAATAATATATAAATCAGAGTCAAAAAAGATGGCAAAAGAGTTGAAAGAGTTGACCCCTCGTGAGGAGAACTACTCGCAGTGGTACAACGACCTTGTCGTAAAGGCAGGTTTGGCTGAGAATTCGGCTGTTCGTGGCTGTATGGTTATCAAACCCTATGGTTACGCTATTTGGGAGAAGATGCAGAGCGTGCTTGACGGTATGTTTAAGGCTACCGGTCACCAGAACGCATACTTCCCACTGTTTATCCCCAAATCCTTTTTCAGCCGCGAGGCAGCACACGTTGAGGGCTTTGCAAAGGAGTGCGCAGTGGTTACCCACTACCGTCTGAAAAATGCACCCGAGGGTGGTGTGGTTGTCGATCCCGATGCTCGTCTGGAGGAGGAGCTGATTGTTCGCCCCACCTCGGAGACGATCATCTGGAACACCTATAAGAACTGGATTCAGTCCTATCGCGACCTGCCTATCCTCTGCAACCAGTGGGCTAACGTAGTTCGTTGGGAGATGCGTACTCGCCTCTTCCTCCGTACCGCTGAGTTCCTCTGGCAGGAGGGCCACACTGCTCACGCTACCGAGGCTGAGGCTATCGAGGAGGCACAGAAGATGATTAAGGTATATTCGGACTTTGCCGAGAAATATATGGCTCTTCCCGTTATCGTGGGTCACAAGAGCGAGAACGAGCGTTTCGCAGGTGCTGTAGATACCTACACCATCGAGGCAATGATGCAGGACGGCAAGGCATTGCAGAGCGGTACCTCGCACTTCCTCGGCCAGAACTTCGCAAAGGCCTTTGATGTTCAGTTCGCAACCAAGGAGGGTACTCTCGACTATGTTTGGGCTACCTCGTGGGGTGTTTCGACCCGTCTGATGGGCGCGCTGATTATGGCTCACTCGGATAACAACGGTCTGGTGTTGCCTCCCGCACTCGCACCTATCCAGGTGGTGATGATTCCTATCTACAAGGGCGAGGAGGAGCTCGCAAAGATGACCGAGGAGTTGGAGAAGATTGCAGCTCCCCTGCGTGCTAAGGGTATCAGCGTTAAGGTGGACAATCGCGACAACGTACGCTCGGGCTTCAAGTTTGCCGAGTATGAGTTGAAGGGTGTGCCTGTGCGTTTGGTTATGGGTCCTCGCGACTTGGCAAATGGCACCATCGAGTTGATGCGTCGTGATACTTTGGTTAAGGAGAGCGTAAGCGTTGAGGGTATTGTTGAGAATGTAGAGAGTATCCTTGCAGATATGCAGACCTCGATTTTCGAGAAGGCTAAGGCTCACCGCGACGATATGATTACCAAGGTTGATACCTGGGAGGAGTTCAAAGAGGTGCTCGAGACCAAGGGCGGCTTTATCTATGCTCACTGGGACGGCACTACCGAGACCGAGTTGGCTATCAAGGAGGCAACCAAGGCTACCTTGCGTTGTATCCCTCTCGACAGCCCCGAGGAGGATGGTGTCTGCGTGTTTAGTGGCAAGCCAAGTAAGCGCCGCGTAATCTTCGCGAAAAACTATTAGGATTCTATTCCTGCCGATAAAACAGAAGGCTGAGCAAACACCATTGCTCAGCCTTCTCTGTTTTTAGTCCAATATTTTTTACGCCTGCGTTATTCGGCTTGGTGTACCAAAACCTCTGTCACCGGCTCGTAGCGATGCGGGATATACTCCTGTACCTGCTCTACGCGCAGTTTGCCCGAGGGGGTAGCCCAACAGATGTGCAGAACGGCTGCACTTTGACTTGTGGGTAATTTTGCAAGTGCTTTGAGGTTGTTGTTGCGAACGGCCTCTGCTACATTGTCGCGCTCGGCGAAGGAGTAGAAAGTGGTGGTTTTGCGTAGCGCTTTATGTTCTGCCACGCTCCACGGTCTGTTCTTCTTTCCGGTCAAAGCGAGTATCAACATTGCCGTACCGATGCCGCAAGCCACCACTCCGCCAAGTGCGGCACCTGCTTGCAGTCCGCTCTCGTTATTGCTCGGAGAGATAGCGTTCAATATAAGCAGCAGGATACCTACAAGCAATACAACGATTGCAGCAAGAGGTGAACGACGACGCATAACAATTTTATCGGGTGCGACCTCGGCCATCACCTCGTCAATCAACTTTTTCTCCATTCTCTTCTCTTTTGATGTGATTTGACAATACGGACTCTACTTTTCAACCACTACAATCTCCGATATCGGGCGAGGGCTGGCACCTGTGTTGTCAAGCAGCTGAGCGCAGGTTATTGCGCCCGACGACTCGGTGTAGGTCACAAACAAAATGTTGGGCGAGAAACTGCGGGGCTGATTTGTGATGGCTGCCAGATTCTTGTTCTCCATATGTGTAAGCAACAAGGGTACCTGCGAAGTCTCGAAGTATGTTTCGCTGCGCTGCATTACCTCGCCTGTGGGCTGGTAGAGGGGACGGCAACTGTCGCCGACCAGATAGAAGAGTGCCACGGAGACCAGAATGGCAACGCCGGTCCAGCCGACGGTTAATACAAGGGCGTTGAGCCAGATGGATTCGACACCGATGAGAAGTGCGGCGCTGCATACCACACCTGCGATAATCCATTTAAGAGAGTTTGTGTATTTGCGTTTGATATTTTTCGAGCAACCATAGATTGCTGTGTCAATTTTCTTCATTTCCTTTTATTGTTATGTTTATGTTTTTGTGATGTTGTTTAGGGGTTGTGCTGTTGCGATGGGTTGGCACAAACCGATAGGGCACACCTCCTCTGCGGAGTGTGCCTATACCTATTATATATATAAAGGGGAGAAAATTGACCTAAATAATGATGTGACGGAGTTGGAATATGTAGTATTCCTTGGCTCTTAGGTCGCCCGATGGTACGGGTACCACACTCCGCACAATAGTACTATTTAAAGGTGATCGACTGCTTTCGACTGTGGATTTGTGGGAGAGCAGATTGTTGCTTGTTCGGCGGATGCTACTCTGCGATGTGCGCTGCTGGGTCACAGAACCTTCGCTGGTGGGTAGGGTGATGGTGCTCTCGCCGGCGCGAAACAGATCGCTGCGAGGCATCGACTCTGTGAGGATTAACCCATCCTGCTGGGCGATGTCGATGCGCTCAGTGGTGCTGCCCTCGGCAGATATGGCAAGGGCAACAATGGCGATTAGTATGTATAAATATTGCTTCACGCGCTTTTTTCTATTGTAAAGCAAAGATAATACTAAAAATAATTACTACCAATTTTTGCCTGTACTTTATATATAATAGGTATATAAGGGCTTTGGAGGCAGAAAATAGGTCAAATTTTATTGGCCTGTATATCAGTGCATTGCGATTTTAAGGGTAAAAATTCTTGAAAAAAGATGAAAAAAAAGTCGAAAAAGTTTGCAGATATCAAAAAAGTCGCTACCTTTGCACCCGCTAAATGAGATAAGGCACAGCCGAATTGAGTTCTTGAAAATAAATTCTTGAAAAAAGATTTGGAGAATTAAAAAAGTTGTTTTATCTTTGCAGTCCGATTCGCCACTTAAAACGGCGAAATTTTTTAGCGCCTTTTCGAAGGTGTTTTAAGAAAACGGTTCTTTGACTTATTGGTTTTTTCTGAGAGAAAAAGTAATGCAGAAGAAAAAGTTCAGTTCAATTCCTTTAAAGGAAATTTAAGTAGTCAGGACTCTAACAATACAATTTAATTTTTAATTACAATGGAGAGTTTGATCCTGGCTCAGGATGAACGCTAGCGGCAGGCTTAACACATGCAAGTCGAGGGGCAGCATAGATGTAGCAATACATTTGATGGCGACCGGCGCACGGGTGCGTAACGCGTATGCAACCT
>JAZUCV010000070.1:0-16571 GCA_045639285.1 Tidjanibacter sp. | reverse complement strand
TAATCGTAGAAATAGCAGGCCAACAGTTTAAGGCTGAGAAAGGTAGGAAGCTCTATGTACACCGTCTTCACGAGGAGGAGAATGCCTCGGTGAGCTTCGACAAAGTCCTGCTGACTGATAATGACGGTCAGGTAGTAGTAGGCACACCTGTAGTAGAAGGGGCCAAAGTAACTGCAAAAGTTCTCAAACACCTCAAAGATGACAAGGTCATCGTGTTTAAGAAGAAACGCAGAAAAGGTTATAAGGTTAAAAATGGCCACCGCCAGCCTTTGACCCAGATTCTTATTGAGGAGATAACTGTTGCTTAACTTTTAAAAAATTCATCGGAAATGGCACACAAGAAAGGTGTAGGTAGTTCGAAGAACGGCCGTGAGTCGGAGAGCAAACGACTCGGTGTTAAGTTGTTTGGCGGCGAATTTGCCAAAGCAGGCAACATCATTGTACGTCAGGGAGGTACTGTTCACAATCCTGGTGAGAATGTAGGTATGGGTAAAGACCACACTCTTTTCGCTTTGGTTGACGGTACTGTAACCTTCACTAAGAAGGCAACCGGCAAATCGTTTGTAAGCGTTACTCCCCTCGGTGAGTAATCACAGACAATGACAACAAAAAGAAGACCTCGATTTTGTCGAGGTCTTTTTTTTTGTTGTGGGGGCAATGATATAGTCGTCAGCCCAATAATAGAGAATTTAATATAGGTATTATAATAAAAATTTTGGTTCTGCTCTCTTAAAAAAACAGAACCAAAAAAGGGGATAAAATGCTTCTAACTACATTGCACCTTTAAGTGTACAGGCGTAGGCTGAGGCTTCGGTTGCAAGTTTGTGTGCTTCGGGCAGGGTATCGCCACGCAGCCACGCCACCACAAAACCAGCCGTGAAGGCATCGCCTGCGCCTACCGTATCTACCACCTCGACCTCTACCACTCCTCGCTCGTCGGCCTCGGTTGCGCTCACCACAAGGCTACCCTTTGCGCCACGCGTGAGGACTACTGCTTGCAGATTGTAACGGCTCAGCAGTGTGCGGCAACGAGTTATATCGTCACCCTCCACACCCAACATCGGGGCTACAATATCCATCTCCTCGTCGTTGATTTTCAGAATGTCTGCTATCAGCAACGATTTCTCGATAATATCCTGCGAGTAGTAGTGCTGACGCAAGTTTATATCGAATATCTTCAGGCAACCATCGGATAACGCTGCAAGAAAACGCTCTATGGTCGCTGCCGAGCACTCAGACCTCTGTGCGAGCGAGCCGAAACATACGGCTGCGGCATCCTCGGCAAGGCTCTGCATCGCAGGGGTGTAAGGGATATTATCCCACGCCACACCCTCGCATATCTCGTACGAAGGCACACCACGCTCATCGAGGGTCACTGCCACCGTGCCGGTAGGCTGAGCCACACGCTCGATGTGTGCCGAGAGTCCTTTTTCGGTGAGCAAGTGGCATATCTCATCGCCGAGAGCATCGTTACCCACAGCACTCACTGCCACTCCAACACCACCCAGACGGGTCGCGTGATAGGCAAAGTTGGCGGGTGCTCCACCAAGTGCCTTGCCTGTGGGGAGCATATCCCAAAGAATCTCCCCAAGTCCTATAATCTTGTCTGCCATAACCACTTACTCCATTTTATATATAGTAACATCTTCGGCCTTCAAGTTCTTGCCGTCGCTAAAAAACTCGATAGAGTCGTAAGGCTCATTGGGGAATACGCAGTTGGTAAACACCACATCGCCATCGTTGATGAAGAGTTCTGTCGAATGCTTGTCTACAAACAACTCCAACTCATAGGAGCGCGCTTCGGGTACGGGTGTCACAATGGGAGTTGTTATGTAACGCTCCGAGAAATCGACTTTACCACTCTTTGAACGGTCGAGGGTAAGAGTACCCTCAGCGGGCTTAAAGCGGAACTCGACATACTCACCCAGCGAGTTGCACAGACGGAAACCATACTCGCCATTGCCCTTGGGGGTGAGGCGCATCGTCATACTATATGCTCCGTCGAGTCCCTCCATCAGATCACCAACATAGGCCTTGCCTTTCACCTTGCAGTCCATAGTTGTAACCGCCTGCTTGCGGGCTGCATATACCTCAGCAGCAGGACGGCTCGCCAGGAAGAGGTGCTGGCCGTTGTGTTTGAGGCTCAGTTCGCGCGGCAGGGTCATTGCGTTGCGATAGTAGCGTGTGGGGGTAAAATTGGAGTAGTTCCAATTGCTCATCCAACCCATAAATACGTGACGACCCTCAACATTACCGAAGGTTACACCGGCATAGTTATCCACGCCCCAATCAATCCAAAGAGGATAAGGGAGAGGGTCTGCGTGGAACTCCTTGCCATCAAAGTCACCTATAAAATATTGGGTAACACTACCGCCATTAGGACCGCCGGGGTTGATGCTGACGAGCAACACCCACTTCTCCTCACCATTGTACTCCATACGGAGCAGGTCGGGACACTCCCATACGGCAGCGTGCGAGCCGATGCCACGACCAAACTCGCTAAGCTTCTCCCAATTCTTCAAATCCTTTGAGCCATAGAATGTTATCACCTCACCCGTAGCCAGCGACATCACCCACTTGTCATCAATCCACGCCACCTTCGGGTCGCGATAGTCACGGTGTGCAGGATCGGCAAGCACGGGGTTGCCCTCATATTTGGTAAAGGTGCGGCCACGGTCGTTGCTCCACGCAATGCTCTGTCGCTGCATACGACCTGCCGAGGTGTAGATGGCAACGATTGCATCCTTGCCAAAGCCTGCGGTGTTGTTTGCATCGACCACCGAGCTACCCGAGAAGATAGCACCGAGCGAGTCGGGCGCAACGATAAGCGGAAGATTCTCCCAATGCATCAGATCTTTCGACACGGCATTACCCCAATGCATATTTGAGTGGGTAGTACCGTAGGGGTTGGACTGGAAGGCGAGGTGCCACTCACCATCGTGATATACCATACCGTTGGGGTCGTTCGTCCATCCGAAATAGGGGGTAAAATGGTATTTGGGGCGATACTGCTCATCGTACTCCATAGGTATCGACTCTGCAAAGCGCACATCATCAGCCACACCACCGGTAATCGTTACGGTCACCTGCTTACCCATCTTGTCGGCCATATCGATAGGAATCCAGTAGGTTGCACTCTCGGCCGAAGCCAAACGGATTGTCTGAGGCTCGCCAAGCAACGACTCGCCATCCATAGTGACCGTCAGTCGCGCCATTGAGCCCTTGTCAGACGCAGGCACTAACATATAGCGAGCCGATACGGTTAGTTCTCTTTTCGATTCGCTCATCTGAGTGCGGGGCTGTGCCACCAATACAGTGCTCAGCAGCACCGAAAGGAGCAATGTGGATAAAAATCTAAATTTCATAAATGTCAATAGTTATTTGGTTAGTATTTTATTTTATGTCTATTAGTTTATTAAAATAATTACATTATTTGCCGATTATTTTTAATTTTTCTTAATATATCCCTATTCCAAAACCGAAATTGAGTTAAATACATTATTAAAAATATTTAATAATTACTTACTGTGTTCTATATCACAACCGGCACAGTTGCCCGAGCAGAACGACTCGTCGCCACAATCGGCACCATCGCCACGTTCGGCAGCATCCATCTCGCGAGTCTCCTGAACGGCACACTTAATACCGCTCTCGCGCATCAAGGGATGGGTACTGATCTCCGTATCTTCGCGGTGCGAGCCATCCTTTTTTGTTAGCGCAATTGTCATAGCAAAGGCAAAAAAGGCGACAATTGCAACAGCAGCCAGCAGAGTCACAAGCGTTTCAGACATAATTCAAGAGTTTTATAGTATAACTTTTATCAAGTTTTTGCGTTATTCTTTCGCAAAAATAGTAAATTTGCGTGATAAATCATATAGAAAAATATGAAGATAGTTATTGCAGGCGCAGGAGAGGTAGGCAACCATCTTGCCAAGATGCTCGGCGGTGGCGACCACGACCTGACGGTCATCGACACCGATATTAAGTTGCTCGAAGATGTTAGCAGTGTTGCAGATGTCATCACTGTCGAGGGCGACTGCTCGTCGTTTTCGGTACTGAAGAAGGCGGCGGCACGCAAAGCTGATCTCTTTATTGCCGTAAATCACGACGAAAACCTCAATGTGCTCTCGGCAATTCTCGCCAAGCAGCTTGGCGCGAAGAAGTCTATTGCACGAGTGGATAACAAGGAGTATCTCGAGCCCAACAATAAAGAGATTTTTATCGATATGGGTATCGACTATCTCTTCTATCCCGAGCAGATTGCAGCGCGCGAGGTCATCACCCTACTTGGTCAATCTTCCACAACCGAGTATGTCGATTTCTCGGGCGGTCGTCTGTCGCTTGTCGGCTTCCGACTGGATACCGGCTCGCCATTTATTGACAAGACAATTGCCGAGATTGACAAATCCATCCCCAACGTACAATTCCGCATCGTTGCCATCACTCGCAACGATAAGACAATCATACCAAACGGAGGCATACAGATTGACGAGGGAGATACCATCTACATCATCACCAATCGCCAGCACGTTCGCAATATTGTTGACTACTCCGGCAAGACCAATATCGAGATTAACAACCTGATGATTCTTGGCGGCAGTCGAATAGGTATGCGTGTGGCTGCCGATTTGCAGGAGGAGGTAAACGTGAAGCTGATTGAGTACAACGCCGACAAAGCCTATAAATTGGCCGAGATGCTTGACAATACACTGATTATCAACGAGGATGGTCGCGACCTTGAGACAATGCTCGAGGAGGGATTGGCAAATATGGACGCTTTCGTGGCCGTGACGGGTCGCTCGGAGACCAATATCCTCGCCGCGATGATTGCCAAGCGTATGGGTGTCAAGAAGGTGATCGCCGAGGTGGAGAACCTCAACTACATCAACCTTGCCGAGAGTATCGGTATCGACACAATCATCAACAAGAAACTTATTACCGCAAGTAATATATTCCGCTTCACGATGAGCACCGATGTACAGGCTATTCGCTGTCTGAACGATAGCGACGCTGAGGTTATGGAGTTCATCGTCAAGCCCAACTCCCCCGCAACAAAGGTTACCGTAGCTGACCTCGACTTCCCCAGCGAGGCCATTATCGGCGGTGTGGTGCGTGGCGACAAGGTCTTTATCGCCGAGGGTTCGACCCGCATCCAAGCCTACGACAGAGTGGTAGTATTCTCGCTTCCCTCTGCCATTGGCCGTATTGGAAGATTTTTTAATTAAGGACAGATGACACTGATTAACAGAGCAGTCAACACATTTTTCGCACCTCGTCGTAGGGAGATAGAGTATTTCAAAGAGCACCCTATCGAGGTACAGACCCAGCAATTTGCACGCCTCATCGAGGAGGTCAGTCGCACTAAGATAGGTGCCGACCACAATATCCTGCGCGGTTGCTCTTACACTCAATTCGTGCGCAAGATGCCTATTATCGACTACTCCGATATGGAGGCATACGTTGAGCGCATCCGTGGTGGCGAAGAGGGCGTACTCCACACCTCACCCGTCAGATGGTTTGCCAAGAGCAGCGGAACGACAAACTCGAAGAGCAAATATATACCCGTAACCACGGCAGGCCTGCGTGCCAGCCACCTAAGAGGCCCGAAGGATGTGATGGCAATCTTCTGCCACACCTTTCCCAACAGTAAGGTGCTCGATGGCAAGATGTTGACGCTGGGCGGCTCGAAAAAGTTAGAGAACGACTCCGATAAAATATTGGCGGGCGACCTCTCGTCTATCCTTATCGACAACACCCCACGTTGGGCCTCCTGGATGCGTATGCCGAGCAAGCGCACCGCACTGCTTGCCGACTTTGACGAGAAGGTACACAAGATTTGCGAGGAGTCCGTACATCAGGATATTCGCTCTTTCGGCGGTGTTCCTTCTTGGAACTTGGTGATGCTCAACAAGGTACTCGAATACACAGGCAAGGATAACATCCTCGAAGTATGGCCCAATATGGAGTTGTTTGTTCATGGAGGTATGAACTTTGGTCCCTACAAGGAGCAGTTTGCGAAGATTATTCCCTCGCTCGACATGAAGTATATGGAGACCTACAACGCCTCTGAGGGATTCTTCGCCATTGCCGAAGAGCCTTACACCAACGAGATGCTCCTGATGCTCGACTACGAAACCTTCTACGAATTCCTCCCCACCGACTCGCTCGACAACCCCTCGCGCGCCGTCCCCTTGGAGGGTGTGCGTACGGGAGTAAATTATGCAATGATTATCACCACCTCCAATGGTCTGTGGCGATATATGATTGGCGACACTGTTGAGTTTACCTCCACCTCGCCCTATAAGATTCGCATAACGGGCCGCACCAAACTCTTTGTCAATGCCTTTGGCGAGGAGGTAATTATCGATAACGCAGCCCGCGCAATCACTGCAGCCTGCAAGCAGACAGGTGCAGATGTTGCCGAATACACTATGGCACCTATCTATATGAGTGGCAAGGAGAAGGGCGCACACGAGTGGGTGATTGAGTTCCACAAAGAGCCTGAGGATATCGAGGCCTTTAAGGTCGCACTCGACACCGCATTGCAGCAGGAGAACTCCGACTATGAGGCCAAGCGCAGGGGTAATGCCACACTCCAAGCACCAATCATAACCGTAGTACCCAAGGGAACATTTATGGAGTGGTTGCGTAGCGAGGGACGTTTTGGCGGACAGTGCAAGGTGCCTCGTCTGAGCAACGACCGAGGCCACGTGGATAGCATAAGAGCCTTTCTGCACATCGACTAACAGATTAACTACTAACCACCATAAAATCAGATTAATATGTATATTGCAATAGCAGGTAACATCGGTAGCGGCAAGACCTCGCTCACCCAGCTCCTCGCTCAGCGTTTCAATGCGCGTGCATATTACGAGGATATCGACAACCCATACATTGGCGACTTCTACGACGATATGAATCGTTGGTCGTTCAATTTCCAGATTTACTTCTTGGCAAGCCGCATCAAACAGACAAAGGATATGCTGGCCGGAGAGGGAAATGTAATACAGGATCGCACAATCTATGAGGATGCACACATCTTTGCGGGCAACCTCCATCAGATGGGATTGATGTCGTCGCGCGACTTCGGTACCTATATGCGCATTTTCGACCTTACCAATGGTCTTGTGCCCCAGCCCGACCTGCTCATCTACCTCAAAGCGAGTGTACCCACTCTGGTAAGTCAGATTCTCAAACGCGGTCGCAACTACGAGATGGGTATCGATATCGACTACCTCGAGAGATTGAACAAACGATATAACGATTGGATTGAGAATAGCTACAAGGGCAAAATTCTCACCATCGATGTTGATAGCAATGATTTTATTCTCAACCCCACACTTATTGACGAGATTGAGAAGAAAATCAGAGAGATGTGTGCCGAATAACAGCACAAAGAGTAGAATTTAAGATGGGAAGAGCAGCCATAAAAGAGGAGTTCAAAAGGATAATGGAGGGTATTCTCGCCGAGGAGAGTGCCGCCCTTCTCACTGCGCTCGACACCGAGCCGCAGGTAAGTATCCGCTACAACCCCTTCAAGGTGAAGAGGCGCCCCGAGGGTGAGGGCGTGCCCTGGAATCGCTATGGCTACTATCTCGACGAGCGCCCCATCTTCACCTTCGACCCACTCTTCCACGCGGGCAACTACTATGTTCAGGAAGCCGCCTCTATGTTTGTCGGCCACCTGCTGGCAGGGGCTACCGATGGCGAGGAGGGAGTGCGACTGCTCGATTTGTGTGCCGCACCGGGTGGCAAGACCACACTCTACTCCGCACAGGTGGGGCTTGAGGGATTGGTGGTGGCCAATGAGCCGGTCAGGAACAGGGCTAAGGTGTTGGCAGAGAATGTTCGCAAGTGGGGTCTTGGCAACGTGGCAGTAACGATGAACGACCCGCAGGCGATTGCCGAGGCACTGCCCGAGTGGTTCGATGTGGTGGCTGTTGACGCCCCCTGCTCGGGCGAGGGTATGTTCCGCAAGGATGACCGCGCAAGAGAGGAGTGGACTCCCGAAGCGGTGAGGATGTGCGCACAGCGTCAACGCACCATACTTAGTGAGGCGTGGAGAGCTCTGCGCCCTGGCGGAGTGCTGATTTACAGCACCTGCACCTTCAACCGCGCCGAGGACGAGGAGCAGGTTGAGTGGCTGGCAGAAGAGTTTTATACAGAGAAGGTTGATATAGAGATAGACCCAGCGTGGAGTATAACCGTCACCGAGGCGGCAGGCCACGCCTGCTACCACTTCTACCCCCACCGCTCACGTGGCGAGGGGCTCTTTGCAGTGGTGATGCGCAAAGGGGAGGCGAGGAGCAAGCAACGCCCTACCCGACCCCGCCGCACCGCACTCATCCCCGCACCCAAGAGGGAGTATGGCGAGTTGGGCCGTTGGGTAACAACTCCCCAGAAGATGCGATTTGCCACGGCCGGCGACCGCTATTTCGGTTATTATGAGTGGCATAGCGAGGCGATGAGTTATGTGAGCGACAGGCTCAATGTGATATACTCAGGCGTTTGTATGGGGCAGATGTTTGGTGGTAAGTTACGCCCCGACCACGCTTTGGCGCTCTTCCACGACCTGAGCGACAAGGTGGCACGCACCGAGTTGTCGCGCGCCGAGGCTATGGCCTACCTGCGTCGCGAGAGCCCTGCCGATATAGCCGCTAAGATGAGCGAAGGCATTGGCGCACTATCCTATGAGGGGTGCGCGATTGGCTGGGCAAAGAGAATCGGAGCACGAATAAATAATATGTTACCCTCGGAGCTGAGGGTACTCACCAAGGAGAACGAGGAGGAGATATGGCAAGAATAGTTATCGGACTTTCGGGAGGCGTGGACTCCTCTGTTGCGGCATACCTGCTCAAAGAGCAAGGGCACGATGTCGTGGGGCTCTTTATGATAAATTGGCACGACACTGAGGGCACACTTAGTGGCGCCTGCCCGTGGGAGGAGGATAGGCTGATTGCCGAGATGGTGGCACGAAAGCTCGATATCGGATTCTATGTGGTCGATCTCAGCGAGCAGTATCGCCAGAGGGTGGTCGATTATATGTTCTCGGAGTACGAGAAGGGGCGCACCCCGAATCCTGATGTGCTGTGTAACAGAGAGATAAAGTTCGACGTATTTGTCGAGGAGGCTAAGCGTCTGGGAGCCGAATATGTTGCAACGGGCCACTACTGCCGCAAGGAGAGCACGACCGACAACCAGGGTATTGTTCGCCACCGACTGCTTGCGGGCAGCGACCCGAATAAGGACCAGAGTTATTTCCTCTGCCAACTCTCGCAAGAGCAACTCTCGATGGCACTCTTTCCCATCGGCGATCTGCTAAAACCCGAGGTGAGAGAGATTGCAACCAAACTACACCTCGCCACCGCCACCCGCAAAGACTCGCAGGGAATCTGCTTTGTGGGTAAGGTCGATCTGCCTGTATTCCTGCAGCAGAAGTTGAAGGCGAAGAAGGGAAGGATTATCGAGATTCCCGCCTTGTGGGAGGGGTACGCACAATACAACGATTTGGACCAGGAGGTGGGCCGAACGATTGCCGAGGGCAATATCCCGAGCGAGGAACAACTCGCGGCACTCGCCACTCCGTTTGCATATACTCCTGCCGACGGCAAGAAGGTTGGCGAACACGGCGGAGCACACTTTTACACGATTGGTCAGCGCAAAGGGCTTGCCGTCGGAGGCACCCCCGAGCCTTTATTTATAATAGGTACAGATGTTGTGCGCAATATTGTCTATGTCGGTCAGGGCAAGAACCACCCCGGATTGTACCGCAGGGCACTGCGTATGACAGGCGAAGAGATACACTGGATACGCCCCGACCTGGCTGTCGAGTGTGGCAATAGCGAACGCTACTCGGTACGCATCCGCTACCGCCAGCCGCTTCAGGAGGCCACACTGTACCGCACCGAAAAGGCGGGCTATATCTACTTCGATGAGCAACAACGAGGCATCACGGCGGGACAATTTGCCGCGTGGTACTCGGAAGAAGAACTGGTTGGCTCAGGCACAATAGATGGTTAGAGAGTGGCTGCAATGGATATTGCAGCCACTTTTGTTCGATAGGTCGGCAAGAGTGGCGTAAAGAGTAAAATCCAAAAAAGAGACGCAATAAAATATAAGATTGGGCGTTTGTATAGTGAAAGTAAAAAGCAGGGAGAGATCCTTGGAGTTTTTCATAAGTTTTTAGGGGGAAGTCGATTCCACTGAATCGACTTCATATTGGGGGCCCGACGAGCAGAAATGTTCGTCGGGTTTTTTGTAAAGAGAGAGGTGAAGGGAATGTAATGAGTGTAGGGAGGTTAAAGAATTTAAGGAGAGTAAGAAGAAGCCCTAATCTCACTAATCTCACTAATCTCACTAATCTCCCTATTCTCCCTATTCTCACTATTCTCCCTATTCTCCCTATTCTCCCTTCAAACAAAAAAGAGAGCAATTCGACATTGCTCTCTTTTCTAATCAATTTTGAACTTTGAATTTACAGTAGTACGGAGGCAACCACATAACAACCCCCACCTACCTCTCTCAATAGAAACGGGTCCACGACCCAAAAAGGCGTAGAATTAGGGGAATTTGGGGCTTCGTGAAGCGAGGCCGCCCGCAGGCGTCACAGACGCTTTTCTATCTTATCCCCACCAAGAGTAGTCGGAGGCAACCACATAACAACCCCCGACCACTTCCCTCAATAAAAACGGGTCCACGACCCAAAAAGTCGTAGAATTGAGGGAATTTTAGGCGGGGGAGTCTTGACGGCCACGCGCATACTCTATGTATGTAAGTGGTCGGCAAGGCTCCCCCAACACCAAATTCACCAATTATACGGCTTTTTTACATATGAGGATTGTGGTCGTAGTAGTAATCCAACAACTCCTTCGCCGCCACAAACGAACTCAACTTTGCACCTAACACTCTCTCCTCATACTCCGCCAGACGATTCTTCACCTCGGGGTGAGTATAGAAGTTGGATTTCAACACCTCGTTGATACTCTCATACATCCAATATTTGCTCTGGCGATTGCGGTTTGCGGTGTAGTAGCCATTGCGCTCCACAAAGTCGATATACTCGGCCACGGTGTTCCACACCTCGGTCAGGCCTATGCGGTCTTTCGACGAGCAGGTGAGCACCTTGGGACGCCAGCGCGAGTCGGGCTCGGGGAAGAGACGCAGAGCATTGGTAATCTGAGCCTTGGCAAGCTCCGCACGGTGCACATTCTCGCCATCGGCCTTGGTCACCACTACCATATCGGCCATCTCCATAATACCGCGCTTGATACCCTGCAGTTCATCGCCCGCACCTGCAATCTGCAGGAGCATAAAGATATCGACCATCGAGTGAACAACGGTCTCACTCTGGCCCACACCTACGGTCTCGATAAAGACAACATCGAATCCTGCCGCCTCAACCAAGACCACCGATACGCGTGTCTTACGCGCCACACCGCCCAGCGAGCCGGCCGATGGGGAGGGACGAATAAAGACATCGGGGTTGGTCGTCAGGGTCTCCATACGGGTCTTGTCACCCAGAATCGAGCCACCGCTACGCTCCGAAGAGGGGTCGATGGCGAGCACTGCAAGTTTATGGCCGAGTGAGGTCACCGTGCCACCCACAGCCTCGATGAAAGTCGATTTACCCGCACCTGGCACACCGGTAATACCCACACGGATAGAGCGACCCGCATAAGGCAGACAGCGCTCGATAATCTCCTGCGCCTGTGCATAATGTTCGGGGCGATTGCTCTCTACAAGGGTGATAGCCTGCGAGAGGATGGTTATATTGCCCGCCAGAATACCCTCCACATACTCATCTGTGGTGAGTTGGCGACGACGTACGCGTTTGAAATATGGGTTTACCACAGGCTGGTCGCTCACTCCCTCGGTAACGTGGAGTGCGCTGTCGTGGTGTTCTTTGAGGTACTCATCCTCGTAGTGCTCTATCTTAGCGTCCATATTTTGTTCTATTTATACTTTTACTCTATATATTCTTCTATCTGTTTATCGGTCAGCGACTTGGAGTTGCCGAGCCACGCAAGTCGGCCTTTACTATCCACAATCACCGAATAGGGTACATACTTCACTCCGTAGGCATTATGTATCTTGCGGGCGGTATCTATTGCCACAAAGTAGCCCGAGGTGGTATCGATCACCTCCTCTGCAATCTCGACAGGTTGCGCCACCACAACCACCACCTTCATCTTGCCGTCATACTTTTTGGCAATGCGTGCAAGTTCTGCCGCTCTGGCTTTTGCATCGCGGTTGGATGTATGGAAAAACTCTACCAGCATCGGTTCGTTCTGCGCACTAAGTGGCGCACCAAACCACTCGGCGGGAGCGAGGGCAGGGACCTTGGTACCTATCGACATATTCTGTGCGCTTGCCGCAACGGTCGTAGCAATCATCAGCGCAAAGAGGAGAAAAAACCTTTTCATAATTAAACGAGCGGTTATAATTTCTACGAAGATACTACATTTTATAATAGTAGCCCAATTTTTATGCATTTTTTCTCCTTATCCCACAATTCTACACCCATACTGAGTACCCTTGTGCAAAAAAGAGTTATCTTTGCGGGGTTATGAAATTTTTTGTTCGATACATCTTTTGCGCTTTTACTGTATTGGCGATGATGGGTTGCGGTGGCACGAGTGGTGGCAACCACAAGGGCGACCTGCTCTACTCCCCTCGCTATGCCACAGGCTTTGAGATACGCGCCATCGGGGAGCACTCCTCGGTGCTCACCATCAAGAATCCGTGGCAAGGTGCGGAGGGTATCGAATTCGATCTCTTCATCGGTCGTAATGGCGAGCTGCCTCCCGATGATTTTGCAGGGGCTGTTATGGAGGCCGGACCGAGCCGTGTGGTGTGTATGTCCTCAACATATATCGCGCTGATTGATACACTTGGTTTTATCGAGACGGTGCGTGGCGTGTCGGGTGCTGGTTATGTAAGCAACCAGACAATACGCACAGCACACGCAGAGGGCCGTGTGGCAGATGTAGGCTACGATGCAAACATCAGCTACGAAACGATTGTGGCTATGCAGCCCGACCTTGTGATGGTCTATGGCGTGGCGGGCGACAACAGTGCAATGACCAAACGACTGGATGATCTGGGGATAACCCACTTTTACATAGGTGACTACGTTGAGAATCATCCACTCGGCAAAGCAGAATGGGTGGTGGCTATGGCCGAGATTTATGGCTGCCGAGAGCGTGGTGAGGAGATATTCGAGGGTATTGCCTCGCGCTATGAGCAACTACGCACCCTGGCAAGCGAGAGTACGCAGAAGCCCTCTGTGATGCTCAACTCACCCTATCGCGACACCTGGTTTGTCCCTGGCGACAAGAGCTATCTGGTGACTCTTATCAATGATGCCGGAGCCGAGTATGTATGTGCGGGCAGCGACAGCACGGTCAGCCGCCCCATCAGCACCGAGACAGCCTACCTCTACGCCTCGCGTGCCGACTATTGGCTCAACCCCAACCAGGCAAACACCATTGCGCAGCTGCGTGCCGAGAATCCCAAGTTTGGCGATATCCCCGCCGTACGCAACCTTAATGTATATAACTGCACAGCACGCTCGACCCCCGAGGGCGGCAGCGACTTTTGGGAGAGTGGCACCCTGCGTGCCGACAGAGTGCTTGCAGATTTGTTAGCAATCTTTCACCCCGAGATAGCCCCCGACAATGGCGGTTATTACTTCCTGCAACTGAGATAGATATGAAGAGACGCAACACCATACTATTCACCTGCTCGGCACTGCTTGTCGTGGTTCTCTTCGTAGCCGATATCCTTATTGGCTCGGTGGCGTTACCTCTTGGCGAGGTTGTTGGCGCACTCTTTGGTGGTGGCGACGAGGTGACACGCACCATCGTGCTCAACTTCCGTCTTCCGAAGGCTATTACCGCACTGCTTGTTGGTGCATCACTCTCGGCCGTGGGACTGCAGATGCAGACCCTCTTCCGCAACCCCATGGCGGGCCCGTATGTGCTGGGTGTCAGCTCGGGTGCAAGCCTTGGTGTGGCACTCTTCCTGCTCGGCTTGCCGCTTTTCGGCATCTCGACCAATGGTGCAGTGTCGAGTATAGGAGTGGTGGGGGCTGCCTGGATTGGCTCGGCACTGATTATGTCGGTGGTACTGGCCGTTACAGCACGCATCAAGGATATTATGGTGGTGCTGATTCTCGGTATGATGTTCGGCAGCGCCGCTACGGCTGTGGTGGAGATTCTGCAATATCTCAGTCCCGAGGGTACACTAAAATCATTTGTTGTGTGGACTATGGGCTCTCTTGGCAGTGTTTCGAGCGAGCAGCTGCTCATTATGGCTCCTGTTATGATTATTGGCCTTGCGCTCTCGGTGTCGCTCATAAAGCCCCTCAACGCTATGTTGCTTGGCGAAAACTACGCCAGCACGATGGGTATAAATATTCGCCGCACACGACTGATGATTTCCGCCATTACCGTTATGCTGGCCGGCACCGTGACTGCCTTCTGCGGCCCTATCGGTTTTATCGGTCTGGCCGTGCCACACATTGCCCGTATGACCTTCCGCGAAGCAGACCACAGGGTTATGATGCCCGCAGCAATGTTGCTCGGCGCGCTCATTATGCTCTTCTGCGATGTAGCATCACAACTCCCCGCAAATGATATGACACTCCCGATAAATACCGTAACGGCACTGATAGGCATCCCCGTGGTGGTGGTAGTGATTGTGCGTAACCATAAATCGTTCAGTTAGTATGCAGGAGGAGAGAATATATACCGTACAGTTGCAGGATGTGACCCTCGGCTATGAGGACCGCCTCCTCTTCTCGCACGCCTCCGTGGGCTTCGGCTGGGGCGAGTTCACCGCACTCATCGGCCGAAACGGTACGGGCAAGAGTACCCTGCTACGCACCATTGCTGCACTCGCCAAGCCACTTGCGGGCGAGATAGTGATTGAGGGTACGCCACTGAGCAGGATGAGCCGCTCGGAGGTAGCCTCGAAGATAGCCTTCGTATCTACCGAGGAGGTGCGAGTGCCCAACCTGAAGGTGGAGGATGTGGTTGCACTCGGCAGAATACCCTATACGGGTTGGAGTGGCAGATTACGCCCGGCAGACCGCAAAGCGGTGAGTCGCTCACTCGACCTTGTGGGTATGGGAGCATTTGCTCGCAAGAGCATCTCCACGCTCAGCGATGGTGAGCGTCAGCGAGTTATGATTGCCCGCGCATTGGCACAAGACACCCCCATCATCGTGCTCGACGAGCCGACCGCATTCCTTGATTTGCCTAATAAGTATGAGGTATGCCTGTTGCTCCGCCGATTGGCACATAGGGAGAAGAAGTGCATAATCTTCTCTACCCACGATTTGAGCATTGCTCTGAAACTTTGCGACACGATTGCGATGATTGAGGGTGGAAAATTTAGCTACGGAACAGCCGATATGCTTATTGCTTCTGGCGATATGGACCGACTTTTTGACGGCACGGCACTCCGTTTTGACGCTTCGGCACGCGATGTAGAGCTGAAATAGAGTGTTTTGTAAGAAAAAAATGCAAAAAATGTTATTTCGATGCTCAAAAAATTTGTGATATCGAAAAACATAACATATCTTTGCACCGCTAAATTGGCAGGTTCAACTGGCCCATTCGTCTATCGGTTAGGACGCAAGATTTTCATTCTTGAAAGAGCAGTTCGACTCTGCTATGGGCTACAAGAATTGTTTTGGACAAAAAGTTAAAAAGTAAAATAGATTAAAAATGGCAAATCACAAGTCATCGAAGAAGAGAATTCGTCAGACTGAGACGAAGCGTCTTCAGAACAAGTACTATCACAAGACCGCTCGCAATGCTGTGAAAGCACTGCGCAACACTACCGACAAGGCAGCAGCAGAGGCTTTGGCACCCAAGGTAGCAGCAATGTTGGATAAGCTCGCTAAGAAGAACGTTATCCACAAGAACAAGGCTGCAAACTTGAAGAGCAGTCTTCAGCTTCACGTTAACTCGCTCGCATAATCTGTGAGTGAGACTCCTCCCGCACCCTCTGGGGCGACGAGAGGATTAGATGGTGGATGTAGCTCAGTCGGTTAGAGCGTCGGATTGTGGTTCCGAATGTCGTGGGTTCGAGTCCCATCTTCCACCCCAAAAATTTGAGAGCAACGCTTGATATAAATCAAGCGTTGTTTTTTTTGTTGGTTGGTTTAAGTGAATCAATTCCCAAACCAACCAACAAAAAAAACAACTTGCTTTGCAAGTACTGCTCTTATCTTCCGGGGAAGTGGTTCTTTGGAGGGTGGGTTGCGGGTGATAGGTAACAAGCGCGGCAAAGCCGCTACATCTTAGCGGCATCACCCGCGACTCCTTCGGAGTTCGAGTCCCATCTTCCACCCAAGAATTTTGAGAGTGCGAGGCTTATAAGCCTCGCATTTTTTTCGTGTTGTGCGGGGGATTATAAGCAAGCTCAACACCCCATTCGCCCCGCTAATCACCACCTCGACACCTTAATAAGCGTTTACCTACCCCCCCAAGACCCCGCCGAAGGGAATGCAAAATGCGAAATTCAAGATTCAAAATTGGCTAAATCTGAGAGCAATGTCGAAT
>JAZUCV010000069.1:0-41291 GCA_045639285.1 Tidjanibacter sp. | reverse complement strand
TTAATAATGCCGTTTGGCGCGGACTGTGAGTCCCCTCCCCAGACACTATGGCAAAAGACTCTGAATAAGATTTAGGTGGTTATAGCAGTGAGGTCCCACCTCTTCCCATCCCGAACAGAGAAGTTAAGCTCACTCACGCCGGTGATACTGCATTTAGTTGTGGGAAAGTAGGAAGCCGCCTCTTTAAGCCAAATCCGAAAGGGTTTGGCTTTTTTTTATGCCAAACCCTTACGGATATAGCCCGCCCTTTGTGGCGGGCTTTGGCTTAAAGAGGCGGCCTTGCCGCCACCAAAAACCTACATTCCTCCCAAACCCTCCTTTGACAAAGGAGGGCTTTTTTCTTTTAAAGCTAAATTTGTTTCCAAGTAAGCCCGCCCTTTGTGGCGGGCTTTGGCTTAAAGAGGCGGCCTTGCCGCCACCAAAACCTACATTTCTCCCAACCCTCCTTTGACAAAGGAGGGCTTTTTTATGGGTGCGAAAAATCGTACCCGTGAGTATGGTGGTGAGTCGAAGGGTGACGAAGGGAGTTTAGGGAGTGTAAGGAGTGTGATGAATTTAGTGAGTTTAAGAAGTTGTAGCGAGGAACTCCGAAAATATACTTGGGTACGAAAAACCGTACCTGCGAGGATGGAGGGGAGTATGAAGTGAGGTGAAGGGAGGTGAAGAGAATTTAGGGAGTTTAAGGAGAATAGGGAGTGTAAGGAGTATAATGAGTTTAGGGAGTGTAGTGAATTTAGTGAGTTTAAGGAGTTGTAGCGAGGAACTCCGAAAATATACTCGGGTACGAAAAATCGTACCCGTGAGTATGGTGGGGAGGCGAAGGGAGTGAAGGGAATCGAATGGTGTCGAAGGGAGGATAAGATGTATTGCGAGTGAGGAGAGGTGAGATGTTCTGTTTGGGAGAGAGATTCTGGTAGTAGTGATTTGAAACAGAGATCCGAACATCTATAACATAGATGTTCGGATCTGCTTATAAAATATGAATTACTTTTTTCTTATTTACCTGCTGAACATGGTTGGGTAGGGGAGTGGCATCAGTTGAGAGGTGTTTGCCAGTTTGATTTAGTCCTTCCGCAGTGCCTTAAATAATGCAATGCCAAAATCTACCAGAGTAACCATAGCAAAACGGCTATAATAAGAAGGATTATTTGCCATGCCTTTGGTTTTTGGTTTTGTTGGCTCTCGTCTTGTTGGCTTTCATCTTGTTTGCTCTCGTCCTGTTTGTCTTTGTTTTGTTGTTTTTTTGGTTGTTTTTTAACTAGTTTGTCCCAGTTCTCGTTAAATGGGAGAAACTTACTACCATCAAATATAACATCATCTGCCAACTCGGCCAATTGGCTTGTGAACGGTTGTAGTCTTTCGATATTATTAGCCTCACTTATCTCTTCTAACGCCTTGATATTATACTCTTTAATAGTTTCTGAGTCTCCTACACAATGGGCGATAGCCACTGTGCCTGTATCAAGTGTACAAGCAGTTATAAGCACATTCCCATCTTTGTATATTATTAATCTATCCTCGTAGTAGTCTATAGTAGCGGAAACTATTTCCCCGTTATAGAAGATACCTTTTGTGGACATATACAGGTATTCGGGTTGTGACTCTGCATTTTGGGCATCTTGCAAAACGATAATCTTGTTTAGTGGCAAGTTTGTACGTCTCTCAATTGCACATATAGGAATCCAAGTTGTTTGTACTCTTGTCGGTTTCAGTTCCGTAATCTTATCCGCAGACAATGTATAAACATTACCATATTCATTTCGGTTAAGTGAACTTGCTATGCATTCACCTCTCTCTTCGCTATATACTATTCCATGGTCCTCATAACGCTGTATAAATGTATTACCAAAAGTCACTATTTTCTCAGAGGTTAAAATGTCATAATATTGAGATAGGCGAATATTCTCTACTTTACCTTTATCTACATTCAAACAAGTAACAAAATTGAACATATATGGGAAGCAATTTATAATATTATGAAATAAATGTAAATTCTTCATTATGTTCCTTGTTAGATGATCGATGAGCATATTTGTCTCTAAATCAATCATCTTTGAAAACGTTTTTGCTATCTTTTCTTCGAGTTCAGCCTCAACCCTAATGTTATCTTTGAACTTAATACAGTAGCCATTTTTTATGTGTATGTAGCCAGAGTAGAATTGAAAATAGACCTGACAAAACGTTGTATAATATGGCTCTTGCCGCTTATAAGTTACTAGTACTTTATGCTCTGCTTCGCATTTTACCTCCATTTCCCAATTTAGTTCGCTGCTCTCAGATTTGGCCATATGTCTCTCCTGGGTGTATATAGAGTCCAATACCAACGACATAAACATCTGGCTGGAAATTTCTCCGACTTCTAATTTTTGGGTTATCATAATAAGAATATTTAAGGGTTTATTATTTAGGTTGTTTGAGTAATTGATGTGTAATTCTTTTGTTATACACTATCTTGTTTGTTTCATTTGTCCAAATGCACAACGACTGCATTTGAATTCTCCAAATAAGCTACTCTTTACATAATGCCTCATTATTTTAAAAGTTTACAAATAAGACTATATTTTACATAATCAAATATTTTTTTATGTCAAATCCATTATTTTCAAACATTTTATCAACTCGATCAAAGTCAATTTGCTCTTGTAAACATCCTGCGATATATACGATTATTTCATAGGTGTGAATAATTTCTCTATCGAACAATATAGGAATATGTCTTTTCGCATCCTCAGATGTTTTGGGATAATTAGGACTATGTGCCAACTCAAAATCTAGTAATTCTAAAGCCCATGTATAATTTTGAACACTAATTGCATTATGAAGTATCCCATTGGAATGCAAAACGTGTAAATTGCCAATTAGCACCTCCGCTGCCATCAAATAATAATGCTCATATGATTTCTTGCACACAGATTTCCACTTTGAAACCCATTGCTCAATTTCCCTTCTTGTCATGAATGGGGCGTCAGATATACGATATGGACATTCTACATTATATTGTAAAAGTATAGGCTTAAGTTGAGTACCGTCTTGAAAAAGCACATACTTCTGCAATTCTAGCACATATTCCATATGATTCGCCTTGATTCCAAGTGCCCGAACTTCGTCCCCCACAATAAAATCCCTTTTTGCATCTTGTGTAAGAAGTAACCCCCAAGAATCTGTACCTAGTTCCTTAGTATTCAAAAACTGGTAATTACTATAACTAAGACCATTACCTTTACTAACCACATATCGGTCTTCTTTCTTTCCAACAACATAACTTCTTCCATGAAGTGGACTCACAAGATACATATTAGCATCATTCCTATCTATTGAACGAAGAAGGGGATAAATTTCACAATCATTACCACTGCTCAGGATTATTTTATATTGTTCCTTTGTAGCGCTATACTTTTTCATGTCTATATTCTTATATGTATAAAAATATGTGGGGAGGGGTAAAAACAAGCCTCCCCACAATGAGTATTATACGGTCTTATACCTGACGCCACATAATACCACATGTGCCTTCGCTAATCTGTGAGCAATGTCCAGGAACCTTAACGCTTGACACCTTTGAAATGCTAAGAGATATTTTCATAACTACTAACATTGGTTGGTTATAGACAAGTTTTGGGCTGTCGTTTCCCCATTTACTTATTAACGTTGAATAAATTCTTTCCCAAATGGTAACACAACATCATTATCCATTTCTTCTAACCTTTCCGCGACGGATAACCCTTGTAATGGGTCATTGCCAGCCTTTAATTTCTGCATAAGATTATATCGCACATCCGCCATCCAACAATTAACCGAAGATGGTTTTGTAAATACACCATGCTCGCTAAAATTATTTCCACAACATAAATTACAATAATCACATTTTGGGGAACTACCACAATTTTCAATATCTCCAATAGTTGTATTTCTCCACTTTCTGAGAGTTTCTCCTGCTAAAATATCAGAAATTGATTGCTTAGATGTATCTCCTAACACATAATGCAGACTTGTACAAACAATCATCTCTCCCGTAGGCATGATGGTGTAAAACAAATATCCACCACCACATGGATATGCTTCTGCTGGTTTGGGAACTTTACCCTCATTAGGCAATTCAAGTCCTACATATAATGAAATATCTTTATCTCGGAGTAAAACTTCTATTTGTTCTTGTGATAGTCGAAGATGGTTAATCATGGATATATCACCATCTACACCCATGCATAAATTTGCTTCAATCTGGCATACGGCTCCGTATTCTATGGCTAATTGTTTAACTAAATGATACGATTTGATATTCGGCTTCATCACAACACATTTGAATGTTAATGGAACTCCATATTCAGATAGTTGTGATGCAACGGATAGGGAGCGTTGAAGAGAACCTTTTATTCTTGTAATCTTATCATGAACTTCAGGAATGGCACTATATATTGAAATACCTACCAAACGAGGATAATAGTTAATTAACCTTTCGACATTAGAAGTAATGGATAACCCATTAGTGAAAATATCAAACGCTATTTCTTTTTCATACAAATATTCAATAATATCCCACACAATAGGCTTTGAGAATGGGTCGCCTCCGCTTAAACAAACTTTATAACAACCCAATTCATTTAATTCATCAATGACTCTTTTATAATCACTTATAGTCATTTCAGTTAATTTTCCTCTGCCATTTTGTTCATTATCATTTCTGGTAGCACCAATATTATAGCAATGAATGCATTGAGCGGAACATTTATAAGTTAATTCCAATATTACAGATTGCACTTGAGTGTCTGCATCCAAGTATTTATTGTATTCCATCTCTGCTGTCTGAGAACCAATAATTTGTTCTTCTTTAAGGTTAGAGAAGGTATAATATGATACATCTGTTTTCATAGTAGCGCCCATCTTCTTTCTTAGTGTCTTAATTTCTTCTGTTGGCACTATACGAGTTGTTACAAGTCCTACGCTAATAAGGCTTTCCTCGATGAAATCAATAATACAATCTGATGCAATTCCTGTTTTTATGGCAATATCATTAATATTTAACGCAACATTACGTTTAACAGACAATATTTCTGCCATAACATTTGCAGAGTAAGATTCAAAGAAAAATGATTTGCCTTCAATCAAGTTGTACATCAACGCAACTTGGGACTTGGGGTTATATCGTCCACAAGTCCACGAGGGTCTATAATATGTCTTGCTCGTCATAATTAACCTGTAATGACATTGCCATACCAACCACCTCCTAATATGGATTATACTAAAAAAGAAAAGTGTGGAGATGATTCCGTTTATCTCTAAGAAGGTTGTGGAATACCCGAAGTAAAATAAACGACACAATGCCCCACACTTGGATAGTATGGGGTATATGCACAGATCGTGCATAGCCACATAGCTAAACAAGAAATGAGTGCTGTTCGTTATCCTTTACTTCTGAAAACTTCCACATTTTCTTAGAAGGACCGCGAAAACACTTTTCGTATGTAATGCCCAACAATCCGCTGAGCAACTACAAAATTAAGAAGAATTTTCTAAACGAACAACACTCATTGAGGGCATTGCATTAAAAAACCAAGCCGAGATTGGTGCTGTGGGTCAATCTCGGCTTGGTTGTATGGATGTGCAAAAAACTATTTCTCGCGGGAGCGGATGACGCGGAGCATATCCTCGGTCATCTTTTCGAGGTTCCACTCGGGTTTCCAGCCCCACTCCTGGCGGGCGCAGGTGTCGTCGAGTGAGTTGGGCCAGCTCTCGGCAATCTCCCTCTTTACGGGGTCGATATAGTAGTCCATCGCGAAATCGGGGATGTGTTTGCGGATCTCCGCAGCGATAATCTCGGGAGTGAAGCTCATCGAGGCGATGTTGAAGCTGTTGCGGTGGATGAGCTGGCGGGGGTCAGCCTCCATCAGCTCCACGCAGGCGCGCAGGGCGTCGGGCATATATATCATATCCATATATACGTCGCTCGGCACGGCGCAGGTATATTTGCCGTTGCGCACAGCCTCGTAGTAGATCTCCACAGCGTAGTCCGTAGTACCGCCACCGGGCTGGGTGACGTTGGAGATGATGCCGGGGAAGCGCACGGAGCGGGTGTCAACACCATACTTGAGGTGGTAGTAGTTGCTGAGCAGCTCGCCGGTCACCTTGCAAATACCATAGACCGTTGTGGGCTGCATAATGGTATCCTGAGGGGTGCCATCCTTGGGCGAGGTGGGGCCAAAAGCACCAATCGAGCTCGGGGTGAAGAGGGCGCAGTGGTGCTGACGTGCCACCTCCAACGAGTTCATAAGTGCCCCCATATTAACGCCCCAAGCCATCTGGGGATTGCGCTCGCCAACGGCCGAGAGGAGGGCCACAAGGTTGAAGATAGTGTCGATGTTGTGACGTGCCACAACAGAGGCCATAGAGGTTGCATTGAGGGCGTCGAGCACCTCGAAGGGACCGTCAGCCGCCAGGTTCTTGCACTCGCGAACATCGGTAGCCACTACATTTGCATTACCATAGATTTTACGCAGGTAGGTTGTCAGCTCGGAGCCAATCTGTCCGCCTGCACCAACGATAAGGATGTGTTTCATAATTAGTTATATGTTTATTCTTGTTTTTGCTCTTTGAGTTTGCGCTCGGCCTCATCGGCTCGGCGCTCGAGGGCGACAATCTGGTCCTCCTTACCCTTAATCTCGCGCACCAGACCCAACCCTACAACAGTGAAAGTGATACCCGCAATGAGAAGCAGGAAGAGGAGCAGAAGCAGAGGGGTGGTGAGAACGGCACGCAACATCAGTGCAAGAACGACGATGGTGGCGAAGAGAAGCACGGCCGAGAGCTTGACTACCTTGCCGAGTCCTTCGATACGTTCATTTTCGTAACTATATTTTCGCATTTTTAGTGTTGTTTTATGTCTCTGCCAAAGAGCCAAGAGAGGTTTTTGGCAGAAATTCAACTCAAAGATACTACTTTTTCGCAAATATCTTCATCAAAGAGTTGCAAAATAGAAAATTGTTGATTACTTTTGCCACGCAAAACAAAGGAAATGCTGTTTTAGCTCAGTGGTAGAGCACTTCCTTGGTAAGGAAGAGGTCCCGAGTTCAATCCTCGGAAACAGCTCAAAGCAAACAATGCAGAAAAGACGACATCCATTGGATGTCGTCTTTTTGTTTGTGTGGCTCTGTGGGCATTTATGCACATAAAGAGCCTCGCAGACGAAAAGATAAGTGCGCTGATAGGCGCACCTTTTCTGCATCAGGTGCTTTGAAAGCGCCCCTGCGGCGGCAGCAGAGGAAAGCCAAGCAACAGCGAAGGCAATCCTCGGAAACAGCTCAAAGCAAACAATGAGAAGGTGAAACGAAAGTTTCACCTTTTTTTGTTGCAATAGGATTGGGAGAGATGAAAGAGCAAAGATGAAAGATTAGGGAATTTAAGGAGTTTAGAGAGTTTAGGGAAAATAGGGAGATTAGGAATAACCAATTTGACTCTTTGGGTAGTAATTGGTTTTCTCGGGTTTAGCAACTATATTGATACTATTTGCTTCGTTCTTTTAATTTTCTTTGGGCTCTTTTCTATCTCTCTTTTCGTTACATAACTACGGCTATGCGCCTCAAAGCGAGATAGAAAATAACCTCAAATAAATCTTAAAATATTCTTGCAAACAGCATCAACATAGTCGCTTAGGGGATACCATCGTAGAGGGTACAAATAAAAGAGAGATATGGGACTGTCAAACTTGTTTGAACAGAACATATCTCTCTTTTGTTTGTAATATCCGCAAGGATATCTCTAAACCCGCAAACTAAATAGTACAAAAGTTTTTGCGGAGCTTTTTACAAAAAGCGACCTATAAACTTAGAACTCCACTACGGGTGCTACGTCTGCGCCTTCGTTTGCTTCGAAGTAGGGTTTAGCCTCGAATCCGCCCAGTGAGGCGATGATGCTCATGGGGAACTTGCGAATCTGGGTGTTGAAGGTGCGTGCTGTCTCGTTGAAACGGTTACGTTCTACGGCTATGCGGTTCTCGGTACCTTCGAGTTGTGCTTGCAGCTCTATGAAGTTCTGGTTGGCTTTCAGGTCGGGGTATGCCTCGCGTATCATCATCAGTCGGCCGAGCGCGCTGCTCACCTCGTCCTGTGCTGTGATGTATGCGGTGAGGGACTCCGATGTGAGGTTTTCGGCATCTACGCTCACCTGTGTCGCCTTGGCGCGTGCTGCTACTACGCCTTCGAGTGTTGCGCTCTCGTGTGCTGCGTAACCCTTTACGGTGTTTACCAAGTTGGGTATCAGGTCGCTGCGACGCTGATACTGGTTCTCTACCTGACTCCACGCGGTCTTTACCGACTCATCGGCTGTTACCAGGCCGTTGTAACCACTAACACCCCAAATAGCCACCAATGCGATGACTGCCAATAAAATAATAGTGCTCTTTTTCATCTTTTTATCTGTTTATGTATTAATACCTTTATTATAAATACTCTCAACTACGCTCCTCAATAGAAACGCATCTACGATGTTTATTTGTTATATAGCTCCAACTACATTTGTACGGAGGCAACCACATTAATTTCTTCAACTACGCTCCTCAATAGAAACGCATCTACGATGCTAAAATCTACCTCCTGCGCCACCTCCGCCGGACATACCTCCGCCGAAGCCGCCTCCGAAACCACCGCCTCCGAATCCTCCTCGGTGTGAGCCACCACCCATCATTGTGCCTGCAGCTACGGCTGTGCTCTCCACCTCGCGACGGTTCACTATCTTGCCGCACTCGGTGCAGATGTAGGTTACGTTGTAGTTCTTCTGGTAGGGCGTCTTGCTCAGGAGCACACGTCCCGAACGACGGAGCGTGTGTTTCTTGCATCGCGGGCAGCGACTCTGGTGACGCACAATCAGCACCACTGCCACCAAGGGCACCACACCAAACAGGAGGGCCACAATGGCAATCGCCACCAGATCCTCCTCTGGCTCAGTCACCTCGGCAGGGTCGGCCCCTTGCAGTACAAGGGCCATAGCCCCCACACCCTCGAGCATACCGCTGTCGAAGTCGCCCTCGCGGAAGTGGGGTATCATCAGGTTTTCTATCACGCGCTTACATAGCGCATCGGGTAGCAGCCCCTCCACGCCATAGCCTGTCTCAATCTCTATTGCTCCCTGCTCCACCACGAGTAGCACCAGCAGACCATTGTCTGCCTCTTCGTTGCCAAGCCCCCAATGGTTGAACAGCTGGTGTCGAAAATCTACGGGGTCGGCATCGCCAATCGAGTTTACCGCCACCACTGCCACCTCGGCGAGCCCCTGCTCTTTGAGGGGTACGAGTAGCGCGTTGAGCGAGTCTGTCACTGCACTGCTCAGCACCCCGTCGGGATTGGTGACGAGTTGAGTGCGGTCTGCTTTTTGCACATTGGGGATGGTCTGGATACTCCACTCGCGTGGCGCACCACTCAGCGTGAGAATGACGCAGAGTAGCGAGGCGAGAGTGGTGAACAAGACTTTTCGTGACATAGGCACAGATGTTTCGGAATACAAATTTATCTATTTTGGGCAAATTTTGTATTGTATCAAGCACAATAAGACAAAAAAAGCGTACATTTGCCTATAAATTGTTCGCTAAAGCGGATATTTTATAGATAATTGCGAATTATACAAAACAAAGAAACTATGAATATGAAACTTAGACTTATTGTGATGAACTTTCTCCAATATGCCATTTGGGGATCGTATCTCACATCTATGGGTACCTTCTTGGTAGATGCTGGCCTCAGCTCCAATATCGGTATCTTCTATGCGACTCAGGGTATCGTGTCGCTCTTTATGCCTGCGATTATCGGTATCATCGCCGACCGCTGGGTGCAGGCTCAGCGTATGCTCGGCCTCTGCCAGGGCTTGGCAGCACTCTTTATGTTTGGCGCAAGCTACTATGGCACAACTGCTGCAACCGTGGCGTTCGGCCCGCTCTTCACCCTCTACGCACTCAGTATGCTCTTCTATATGCCCACCATCGCGCTGTCGAACTCGGTGGCATATACAGCACTGAAAAGCGAGGGTCTGGATACCGTTAAGAATTTCCCGCCCATCCGCGTATTTGGTACTGTGGGCTTTATCTGCGCTATGTTGCTCACCGACGTACTCGGCTGGCAGGCACACTCGAATCAGTTTATGCTCTCGGGCATCTTCGGCATCACTCTGGCTATCTACGCCTTCACGCTGCCCAATTGCCCCGTGCAGAAGAGTGTTGCTAAGCAGTCGTTGGTTGACGCTCTCGGTCTGAGAGCCTTCTCGCTCTTCAAACAGAAGAAGATGGCCTTGTTCTTCATCTTCTCGATGTTGATGGGTGTGTCGTTGCAGATTACCAACGGTTTTGCTAATCCTTTCATTACAAGTTTTCAGGGTATTGCAGAGTATGCTGATACCTTTGGCGCACAGCATGCAAATATGCTTATCTCGCTCTCGCAGGTGTCGGAGACCCTGTGTATCCTGTTGATTCCCTTCTGCCTGCGTAAGTTCGGTATCAAGAAGGTGATGCTGATTGCTATGTTCGCTTGGGTGCTTCGCTTCGGCCTCTTTGGCTTGGGTAACCCCGGTGGCGGTGTATGGCTCTTCATCCTCTCGATGATTGTCTATGGCGTGGCATTCGACTTCTTCAATATCTCTGGCTCGCTCTTCGTGGATAATGAGACCGATGAGAATATCCGTTCGAGTGCGCAGGGTGTCTTTATGATGATGACCAATGGTATCGGTGCTACTATCGGTACTCTTGGCGCTCAGGCAATTGTAGATAAGTTTGTAAATACCCAGACCGAGCCTGTGGCTCAGATTGCCGGTTGGAGCAGTGCTTGGTATATCTTCGCTGCTTATGCTCTGGTGGTGGCTGTAGCGTTTGCCATCTGTTTCAAATACAAGCATACAGCAGAAAAGTAAGTGTAAACAATCCCTATTTGGGATAAAATATCGGGAGGGCAGAACATTTGCTCTCCCGTTTTTTGTATCTTTGCAGTAAGAAATTGTAGTTATGAAAGAGAAATTAGCACCCCTCAGAGCCTACTACGCGACGGGAAATACCCGCTCGCTCGACGCAAGGCGCAAGGCACTCGCCGCACTACGTCAGAGCATTGTGGCACACACTGACGAACTCTTTGAAGCACTCCACACCGACCTCGGCAAGTCCGACAGGGAGAGCTATATGAGCGAGGTGGGTGTGGCACTTGCCGAGATTGACCACCTCAGCCGCCATCTGCGTAGGCTTATGCGTCCGCGCAGGGTGCGTGGCTCGCTTACCATCTTCCCCTCGCGCTGTCGTGTGGTGGCGGAGCCGTTAGGGCTGGTGCTGATTATCTCGCCTTGGAACTACCCCGTAAACCTTACCTTTGCTCCGCTGGCTGGTGCTGTGGCAGCGGGTAACTGTGTGGTTATCAAGCCATCGCAGACTTCGGCGGCTACGCGTGCCGTTATGGAGAGAATTGTTGCTGAGGCTTTCGACCCATCGCATGTTACTATGATGTGCCTCGACCACGAGCAGACAGACAGGCTGCTTGACGAGAAGTTTGACCATATCCTCTTTACGGGCAGTGCCCGCGTGGGACGCGAGGTGATGGCTAAGGCGGCGCGCCACCTCACCCCCGTAACCTTGGAGCTGGGCGGTAAGAGTCCGTGCATCATTGCGGCAGATGCTGACCTCCGCGTGGCGGCACGTAGGGTGGCGTGGGGCAAGACCTTCAATGCAGGGCAGACCTGCATCGCACCCGACCACGTGTGGGTGGAGCGCTCGGTGGCAGATAGGTTTGTGGAGTATCTTGCCGAGGCGCTGGATAATATATATGGAATGTCAGCTATGGAGAGTGCGCAGTATCCCCATATAATAACCCGTCGTGCGCTTGATCGACTTGTGGGCTATACCGATGGCCGCTCGGGCAGGGTGGTCTATGGTGGTACGGTTGATAATGAACGACTTATGCTTGCCCCTACGGTGCTGAGAGAGGTGCCGATAGATAGCCCCGTTATGCAGGATGAGATTTTCGGTCCTGTGATACCCATACTCGAATACGACAGGGTGGAGGATGTGATAGACTATGTGAACAAAAATCCTAAACCGCTGGCGCTCTACTATTTCGGGCGCAAGAGCGAAGGTCGCAAGGTGATTGCTCGCACCACCTCGGGTGGCGCTTGTATCAACGATGTGGTGATGCACTTTGCCGCGCTCAACGCTCCGTTTGGTGGCGTGGGCGAGAGCGGTATGGGCAAGTACCACGGCGAGGACTCCTTTCTGACCTTCTCCAACCGTCGTGCTGTGCTGATTTCGGGTCGCCATATCGACCTGCCTCTGCGCTATCCCCCCTTCCCGCCACTCGGCCTGCTCAAAAAGTTTATGTAACCGATGGAAGGGCTTCTCGAACTCGGATATATCGGGCTCTTCTTGGGGGCATTTCTGGCGGCGACGGTTGTGCCGTTCAGTAGCGATGTGCTGTTGGTAGGTATGCTGGCGCTGGGTGGCAGCCCTGTGATGACGGTGGTGATGGCGAGCCTCGGCAATTGGGCGGGCGGACTCACGACCTATTGGCTCGGCCGACTCGGTAAGTGGGAGTGGATTGAGCGGTGGTTCAAGGTGACACGCGAACGACTTGAAGCCCAAAAAGCAAAGGTCGATAAGTGGGGCAGCCTCCTCGCCTTTCTCACCTGGCTACCCGTTGTGGGCGACTTGATGGCTATTGCCTTAGGATTTTATAAGGTGCACTTCGGCCGCACGGCCCTATTTATGGCAATTGGAAAAAGCCTTCGTTTTATTATGTGGGCGTTATTGTACGAAGCCATCTGGCCGGTAAATTCTGCACTTCCCTTGTAAACCAAATGCTCATTTACACATAACGTTTTCCGTGTTAAAGGTGAAAAGCCGTCTAGTGGGTGATTTTGGTGTTAAAGGCGCCTTGACAACTCCTCACATACGCCTAGTATGCTGCGGGCTGTCAAGACGCCTTTGCCTAAAAATCCCTCCACCATACGACTTTTGAAGTTTAGGTAGGAAATAGAAAAGCCCCCGCTTTGGCTTACTGCACGAAGCGCAGAATTTTCTCGGCCATAGTGGCTTCGTATGTATAGTAGGAGTAATAAAGAAGTCACTGTTGATATACGAATACAATTCCTAAGTGTAATGGTTACTCATATTTGTTTGCGATTACCATTATATGCCTAATATCCTAATATAAAAGGTAATGAAAATATTCCACCAAGAATAGCGAGCATAATGATAGCTGTTATTATCGAATTTTTCTTATTCTTCTTTTGTGCTGCTTCTTTTTTGTTTTTTTCGTCCAATAAGTAATTGTCCCACATTTGCTGTTTTTGGCTTAATAGCCCAATGTTGGGATTGTCTGCATCAATAATTTGACACATTAGTAGCCCAGCATCGAATTTTGACCTTGCCAAAGAGTACAATTTTGTATTGTCCTCATCTTTAATCCAAGTATCAATCATAGCAATTAATTGAAAGAGTAACTGATAATTATACTGAGGATTCGAAGAGTCAAAATTCATTTCGAGAATAATATCTTCTTTTTTGTGTGTTCTCTCTTTTTCTATCATCTTATCTTTTCTGTCCTCAGAGTCTAATAGTTGTGATAGTAGTGATTGTTGTTGCTGTTCTTGCAATGTTTGTCCGTGATTAAAATTAACAACCTCGTCTGCTCCATACCTGCCAAATAATTTGTTGCCAATTGCTTTACCTGTTTTCGCGCCTGCTTCAGACATCAAGCTATTCCAGAAACCCATACTTTTTTGTGTTTGTTGCACTTAAACTCCAATCGTGCGTGTTTAAATAAAGAAAGTGCGGAGTTTTCGTTTATCTAAAGATAGGCATTTGGCGTGGCCCGACAACAAATAAACTTATACCCCACACCTGTACAGTATGTGGAGTAGACACTTTCTGTGCCGACATTGCATACCAATACAAGTGATTGCAGTATTCGTTATCCTTGTTGTCAAAAATCGCCAAATTTTATCTTTAAGGATTAGCGAAACACTTTCACTAATAAATATGTCTGTCGGGGCTTCTGCCTCGACACTACAAATTTAAGTAAAGTTTTTCAGCTGAACAATAGCTACGGCTATAAAAATAACTCACCCTTAGTAAAACGTTTTACTAAGGGTGAGTTCTGTCTGATTGGTTGTGGCTAATAGGTCAGTGCAAATTTAAGACCTACTGCTTCGGAAATCATAATAAAGGTTGAGAGTTGCATATCGGTTTCGCCCTTTTCAAGCATAGCGATATACTCGCGTTTTTTGCCGATTTTATCAGCAAGTTGCTGTTGTGTAATGCCTGCGGCTTTGCGGGCGTTCTTCAATACCTCGGCATAGTACCACGCGCGAGACTTTGCATCGAACTCCTCGCGGGTGGCAGTACCCTTAGCCCCAAACTCCTCTTGAAACATCTCCTCTACAGAGGGTAGTTCCTGAATCTTCTTAATATCAATGTTCGGTCTCATGGTTATAAAGTATTTAATATGTGTTGTGCTTTCTCTATCTCTTTTTTATAGTCTTTTGGGGACTTTTTTATAAATCCGTTTAGTAATAGCACTTGCTCTGCTTCAATAATGTTCTCGTGGTCGATAGTGAAGAGTATAATGCGATATTCATTACCAACCGAGATGCGCAATTCGTAGAAATCTGTACCTACCAATTTCTTTACAAGTTTGCTGTTGATTACCTTAAACTCTGCGAGTATGTTAATTGCATACAGCACTTTGTTCTTTGCGTTTGACGGTAATGATTTATAAAATTCATCAAACTCTTTACTCCTAATCAGTTTTCTCATAACGCAAATGTAATACATTTATTACGTTTTGCAAAATAAATGCCAAGAATTTTATAAATATGCGCAGGTACTAAAAATAGTACCCGCGCATATTTCGTAGGTTTAGAGAGATATATTATTATAGGTATATACCTTACATCGGTTATTATCCCCACCTTCGCCTCGGCTGAAAGCCGAGGACACATCCCCCGCCGAGGCGGGGGCTTGGGGGTGGGTCAGATTTGGAATTGCTTTCCCTCAGGAAAGCAGGTGTCGCGAGTTTTAGTAGCGTGATGCTCTCTATATACCTTACAAGCAATAATCCTCTTCGGTGAAAAACTTTGCGGCCTCTATGGCGGCGTTCTCGTCGCTGTCGGAGGCGTGGATGGCGTTCTCGGTGACATCCTTGCCAAACAGGGCGCGGATTGTTCCCGGCTCGGCATTCTGTGGGTTGGTGGCACCAACCACTCTGCGCAACTCGGCCACTGCATCGTCGCGCTCCAAGACGGCCACGATAATAGGCCCCGAGGTCATATACTCCATCAGCTCCTCGAAGAATACTTTCCCTTTGTGGATAGCGTAGAACTCGCCCGCCTTCTCCTGTGAGAGGCGTGTGGCGCGCATTGCAGCAATGCGGAAGCCTCGCGAGATGAGGATGTCGATAATCTTGCCCTCTACGCCTTTGCGTATCGAGTCGGGCTTGATGATGGTAAATGTTCTGCTCATAGTATCAGGTTTTTAGGTAGTTAGGTCTTGGCTTGGCGTGGGCTACTCCTCCTCCAGCGGGCGTGCCGAGGTGTAGCTCTCCCATTTGGCAATTGCCGCCTCCATATCTGCGGGCAGCGGAGTTTCAAAATATATCTCCTTGTGTGTGGTGGGATGGACAAAGCCCAGACACCTTGCGTGGAGTGCCTGACGTGGCAACAGCTCAAAGCAGTTCTCCACAAACTGTTTATACTTGGCAAAGGTCGTACCCTTCAGAATTCGGTCGCCACCATAGCGCGCATCGTTGAAGAGCGGATGGCCGATATGCTCCATGTGTACCCTGATCTGGTGTGTGCGACCTGTTTCGAGGCGGCACTCGACAAGTGTCACATAGCCAAAGCGTTTCACCACGCGCCAATGTGTTACAGCCTCCTTGCCCTGACTGCCGTCGGGGAATACTGCCATCTTCAATCTGTCTTTCAGGCTACGGCCGATGTGACCCTCAATCCTGCCCTCGTCCTCCGCAAAGTCGCCCCAGACGAGTGCCAGGTAGCGGCGGGTGATGGAGTGGTCGAAGAATTGGCGTGCGAGGTGTGCGTGTGCCTTTTCGTTCTTGGCGACCACCAGGAGTCCCGAGGTGTCCTTGTCGATACGATGCACAAGTCCTGCCCTCATATCGCCCTCGGCAAAGCCGGGTGCATCCTTAAGGTGCCAAGCCAGTGCATTGACCAGCGTACCCTCGTAGTTGCCGTGACCCGGGTGGACAACCATACCTGCGTGTTTGTTGACAATCAGCAGGCTGTCGTCCTCATAGAGTATTTCGAGAGGGATGTTCTGTGGGATAATCTCAATCTCGCGCTTGGGGTAGGGCATCACAATAGAGATGCGGTCGAGCGGCTTCACCTTATAGCTCGACTTGACAGCCTTGCCATTGACAAGTATCGAGCCACTGTCGGCTGCCGCCTGTACGCGTGAGCGCGAGCAGTGCTCCAGCCTATCGACAAGGTATTTGTCGATGCGCAACATCGACTGCCCCTTATCGACCGTCACAGAAAAGTGCTCATATAGCTCGTCCTGCTCCTCACCCTCCTCGAGCTCGGGGTCGGCGAGCGCTCCTGCCTGCTCCTCCAATATCTCTTTATACTCCATTTTTATCTATATGTTTTTACCTTCTTGATTCTACCTTCCTGATTTTACCTTCCTGACGGTATTACTTGCACGACCAAAATCAGAAAAAATCTTCTTCGTAGTCGGCTGGTATGCCGGCTGCCTCCATCAGTTTCTCTCTTGCCTCTGCCTCGGCAGCCTCTTCGCGTGCCTTGGCTTCTGCCTCCTCGCGGCGACGTGCATCCTCATCGGCTGCTGTCACACCGCGATTGATGCGCTCATCGTCCAGCGAGAGCGAGAGTGCTACACTGCTGCCGAGATTGGCTACCGAGCCCTGTGCGGGCGACTGCACATATACGCGTGCGTTGCGCTCGTTGAGCTGGTTGACACCCTCATCGGAGGTAATCCTGCCCACGTTCAGACCCGAGTCCCACAGACGGCTCTTAGCCTCGTAGAGAGTCATACCCACCAGACGAGGTACCGATATGCGGCTCTTCTCCTCATCTTCGCCACGACCTACAACAAGAGTGATGCCCGAGCCGACCTCAGCCTCCACCTTGTCGCCCTCCTGAATGGTGCGACCGTCAAACTTCTGTGAGATGATATAGTTTGCCGCAATATCCTCTACATATTCGAGTCTTTCGATCTCCAGACCGACATTCTCAAGATTATTCTTCGCCTGACGCAACGAGTAGCCCGTAACGTAGGGTATCTCGACCATCTTCTGACGGTAGGAGTTTACTGTTACAAAGATGCGACGACCCTTTTTTACCTCGGTGCCGGCCTTGGGATTCTGCTCCAGGACCACACCGCCATCGTAGATGGGGACAAATAGCGAGTCGCTCACCTCGATACGCAGGTTGCCACTCTCCTCGGCAATCACCATAGCATCGTCGAGCGAGAGGCCCACCATCTCGGGGACCTCGCGGTAGTGACCGTGGCGGGTGAAGATGCCAAGGAGCACCTGTACCACAAAGACACCGATAATCAGTAGGCTCACAGCCAATACCAAGTGGCGGATAACGGTCTGCTTCATTGTACGCTCAGCGGGTGCGCCTGCCTTTTGTGAGGTGGGCTTGTTTACCGCGGGGCGTTTGGGAGTAGGTTTTCTCTGTTCCATATCTTTTCTTCGTTTTACTTTACAGGGTTGTAGAAGGTGTCGCGCTCGATGGGTGTGCGGCCATTGCGAGCCGCCATCGCCTCAATCTCGGCAATCGTCAGGCGCGGACGCTGATCCTCGGCACCAGCCATCGAGTATATCTTTGTGCTGTCGTCGATTGTGCCGTCAATATCGTCGGCACCATAGGCGAGAGCCATCTCTGTTGTCTGCTTGCCATACATCACCCAATAGGCCTTGATGTGGGGGATGTTGTCGAGGAAGATACGCGATAGTGCCAAGGTGCGCAAGTCCTCTTCGAGGCTCACCTCGCCCAGCGACTCCATTTTGTTGCCCGCACTACGATATTTGAGGGGGATGAAGGCGTTGAAGCCACCCGTGCGGTCCTGCAACTCGCGCAGACGGTTGAGGTGGTCGATGCGCTGAGCACGACTCTCCATATGACCATAGAGAATTGTGGCGTTGGTGGGGATACCAATCGAGTGAGCCGCTTCGTGGAGTGCAAGCCACTGCGCAGTGCTGCCTTTGTCGGGGCAAATCTGAGCACGAAGCTCCTCGTCGAAAATCTCGGCACCACCGCCAGGGATGGCCTCCATACCTGCCTCACGCAGGCGGGTAAGACCCTCGGTGTAGGTAAGTCCCGCTTTCTCAATCATATAGGCGAGTTCGATTGCAGTAAATGCCTTGACAGTAGCACCTGGCACGGCACGCTTGACACGCGAAATCATCTCGATATAGTGGTCGAGGTCGTGGTCGGGGTGAACACCGCCAACAATGTGAACCTCTGTGGCACCGCTGTCTGCCTTCGAGAGTGCTATCTGCTCAATCTCGTCGTGCGAGTAGTCCCACGCCTCTGCCGAGCCGCGCGGACGACGGTAGGAGCAGAAGAGACAGTTGAAACGACAGATGTTTGTCGGCTCGATGTGGAAGTTGCGGTTGTAGTATAGCGCATCGCCACAGGTGCGCACGCGACAGAGCGTGGCCAATCGGGACAGCTCCTCTAAGGGGGCCTCCTCCATCAGTCTTAGTGCTTCGTCGGTGGTGATACGCTCACCAAGTTCTATTTTGTGGTATATCTTCTCCATATTTTAGAGTTCGGTTGTAATCAGTTTGCAAATTTTTTCGCGCGCACGATGTATCTGGGTCTTGACCGTGCCGAGTGGCAGGGAGAGAGCCTCTGCAATCTCCTCGTATGAGTACTCCTTGAAGAATCGGAGCTCGATGAGTTTGCGATAACGCTCGTCCATCTGCGAGAGGTGGCGTTCAAGCTCGGTGCGACGCTGTGAGTTGATGATGCGCTCGTCGGGCAGGGTCTCTGTCGATGCCGACTGCATCACATCGCTCGCCCCGCGCAGGGAGTCTATGGAGAGTTCGTCGTGACGCTTGCGCGACCAATCAATCAGCGTGTTACGCGCTATTGTGTAAATCCATTGCCCAAAGGTGTAGGCAGGGTTGTATTTGTCGATGTTGAGGAAAACTTTGACGAAAGTCTCCTGCATCAAATCCTCGATATCTTCGTTACTACCCCCGCCGCAACGCTGCACATAGAATTTGTAGATGGCATCTTTGTATCGGTTGAACAAGACCTCAAAGGCTGAGGAGTCGCCATCCGATATGAGAGATACCAACTGCTGGTCGGTGAGGATTATGTAACTGCCTATTTCCATCTTTTACGTTTGCGCAGATTTATCGACAAGAGTGCAAGCTGTGTTTCGTAGATGGGGGAGAGGAGGTCGTAGAGGAGATATATCCACATCAGACCACGCTCACCAAGTCGTCTGCCCAGACGGTGCGACTGGAACATCAGGCAGTTTGCACGAATCAACAATAGGGCTGCGGCAAAAATTTTGCCGTAAAGGGGTGCGGTGATGAGCAGGAAGATGATTGCCGCAAAGAAAATCGCTCTAATCCAATACTCCAACGCAATACCAACCCTCAGTACAGGTGCATAATGTTTAAAAGTTTGGCGAAGACGCTTGCGCTCCTGCTGCCACCAACCAATGCCGCCCCACGCCTTGCGACGTACCACCGACGAGGGACCAGCCACAACGGTTGTATTCTCGGCCGAAGCGATGGACATTACATAGAGGTCGTCCTCGCCCATATTGAGGCTGAGGTGGTTGAAGCCTCCTGTGCTGAAATAGAGCGACTTGCGCAGACCGAGGTTGTGTATCGAGCCACGATAGGGGCGGTGTTTCATTGCCGAAGAGAGCCAGCGCGCCGAGGCGTAGAGGTTGTCGCAACGTATAAGCTTGTTTGCCAGACCCTTGCCCGGAACGATACCGCAATGGCCGATTACCACCTCCACACTCTCAAAGCCACGCGCCATCAGCTCCAGCCAACGAGGCGAGGCGGGCTCGGCACTCTGGGTGGAGAGGATTACATTGTCGTAGTGGGCGGCCTTGATGCCTACGTTGAGGGCAAGTTTGTTGCCAATGCCGATGCGGGGGTTGTAGACCATCTTGGTCACCGACAGACGATAGTCGTTGTCGCAGATGGTGCTGAGCTGTGCATTGAACTCCTCATCGGGGGTGTTAACCACAAAGATAACCTCAAATCGAGGGTGTGTCTGTTGTTGCAGTTTGGGGATAACTCGCTCAAAATAGCTGAAATCGGGGTCGAAAAAGGGAACGATGACCGATACTGCTGGTGGCTCTTCGCCCTGTGTGGTGCGACGACGGCGACGATAGGTCGCAATGCGCCCATAGCGACGAGCATAATAGATAATCTGTGCCACAAAGGTTACCAAGGCAACCAATGCGACAGGCAATCCCCACTCTCCAAGGTATTCTAAAAGCCACTCAATGGCGGCGATAAATGACTCCATCTTCTTTTTAATTGCTTATTTAACCCACAAATTTAACTAAATTTTGTCAAAAACGGAATAATAGGTATTTTTGTGGAGAAAATGAAGTTCGAATTATTACATACTGACCCCTCGTCGAGGGCAAGAGCAGGTCTGATTACCACCGATAACGGAGTAATCGAGACCCCTATTTTTATGCCCGTGGGCACAGCTGCGAGTGTGAAGGGAATCTTCCATCGCGATTTGGAGGATGTCGGCGCACAGATTATCCTTGCCAACACCTATCACCTCTACCTCCGCCCCGGGTCTCAGGTCTTGGAGGCTGCCGGTGGTATCCACGGTTTCAGTACCTGGCAGCGACCTGTGCTGACCGATAGTGGCGGTTTTCAGGTCTTCTCGCTGGCTGCCTGCCGTAAATTGACGGAGGAGGGTTGCCGTTTCAGCTCGCATATCGACGGCTCGAAACACCTCTTTACGCCCGAGAATGTGATTGATACTCAGCGTAGTATCGGTGCGGATATTATGATGGCTTTTGATGAGTGCCCCCCGGGCGACTCGGATTTTCGCTATGCTGCCCGCTCGCTCGATCTGACACATCGCTGGCTGGAGCGTTGCTTCAATCGCTACCACTCCACCGCCCCTAAGTATGGCTATCATCAGTCGCTCTTCCCGATTGTGCAGGGTTGTGTCTATCCCGAACTCAGGGTACGCTCGGCGGAGTTTGTTCAGCAGTTCGATGCCGACGGCTATGCTATCGGTGGTCTGGCTGTTGGTGAGCCTACGGAGAAGATGTACGAGATGGTGGAGATTGTTAACGATGTTCTTCCCACCGACCGACCCCGCTACTTGATGGGTGTTGGTACTCCCGTCAATCTGCTTGAGAATATCGAACGCGGAGTGGATATGTTCGACTGTGTGATGCCTACCCGAAACGGCCGAAACGGTATGCTCTTTACGAGCGAGGGTATCATCAATATTCGCAACGAGAAGTGGAAGAATGATTTTTCGCCCATCGACCCCGCGGGCACGGCCTTTGTCGATACTCTCTACTCGAAGGCATATCTTCGCCACCTCAATATCTCGGGCGAGATGATGGCGGCGCAGATTGCCTCGCTGCACAACATTGGTTTCTATCTGTGGCTGGTCAAGGAGGTTCGTCGCAGGATTTTGGATGGCACATTTGCCGAGTGGAAGGCTGAAATGGTGGTGAAGCTCGCTCGACGCTTGTAAGGTTTTGATAATGAGATATTTTTGTTTGTAGTGGAGCAGGAGAAGAATATACACACAGGCAGACGTGAGGGTCTTGGTTTCAAGATTCTCGACCGCTATATTACCCGAAAGTTTTTGGGTACGTTCCTCTTTGCCATTGCTCTGATTGTGGTTGTGGTTGCGGTATTCGATGCAGCCGAGAAGGTGGATGACTTTATCGAGATGAAGGCCCCGCTGTCGGCCATCCTCGGCGACTACTACCTCAATTTTATCCCCTACTTCATCAACCTCTTCTGCGGTCTGTTTACCTTTATCGCCGTTATCTTCTTCACCTCGAAGATGGCCTATCAGACCGAGATTGTGGCTATGCTGAGTGGCGGTATGAGTTTCCGCCGACTGATGTGGCCCTACTTTATCTCCTCGATTGTGATTACCATCCTTTCGCTGGTGCTCAATCTCTGGATTATCCCCGTCGCTCAGGGACACGTTGTGGAGTTTGAGCGTCAGTACCTTAAAAAGAACAAGTCGTTGCGCTACGAGCCACAGATATATCGCCAGGTGGATGATGGCACATTTGTCTATGTGCGTAACTTTACGGGTGGCGATTCGGCAACTTTCCTCTCGGTGGAGACCTATGAAGATAATAGTATCGTCTCGTCGCTCGAAGCACGCAATGTGAAGTTTGACGAGGAGAGTATGCGCTGGACTGCTCCGCAATATATTGTCCGTACCTACGAAGGCGAAGTGGAGAAGCTGGAGAGGTTTACCGACCTCGATACAATGCTCAACCTGTCGCTTGTGGAGATGGGTAAACTCACCGATGTTGTGACTACGATGAAGATTGGCGAACTTGACGAATTCATTGAGCAACAACGCGAAAAGGGCTCGGATATGCTTGCCTACTTTGAGGTTGAGCGCCAGAAGCGTTACTCCTACCCGCTGGCTACATTTATCCTTACGATTATCGGCGTGTCGCTCTCTTCGCGTAAGGTGCGTGGCGGTACGGGACTGCACATCGGTCTGGGTATCGGCCTCTGCTTTGCCTATATTATGATTGCGCGTGTTGCCGAGGAGGTGGCTAAGGGTAGTGGAACGATGCCGGGGCTGCTGGTGTGGATTCCCGATTTTGTCTTTGCGATAATCGCCGTTGTGCTCTATCGTAAGGCGCCGAAATAGTGAGCATAGAACGAAATTTATAGTTTGGCTGTCGTAGAAATACGATAGCCATTTTTTGTTGTTATAGTCTGCTGAGTCGTGTTTTTCTCTGTTGTTGTTATGTAAATCTCTATTTGGATGTCGTAGTAATTATTGACTCTCCCGATTGCAGAAAACAACAAAACATTATTTTTGTATGTTTAATTATCCAAACAGGAACACAATGATAAAAGAGAATCTGGTTAAGATGTATGCCGAGAGTTTTGTGGCAAATGCCGAATTGCCCGCTCTCAACGACTATTTCAGTGGCGAGAAGATGACCTATATGGAGCTCGCTACCGAGATTGCCAAACTGCACCTCCTTTTTGATAAGGTTGGTATTCAGCCCGACGACAAGATTGCCCTGATCGGTCGCAACAATCCCCGCTGGGTGATGACCTATGTGGCAACAATCACTTACGGTGCTGTCTTGGTGCCTGTGCTCCAGGACTTCAACCCCGTGGATATGACAAATATCATCGACCACTCCGACTCGCGTCTTCTCTTTGTGACTGCCAATATTCTTGAGAATATCGACCTGGTGGCTTGCAAGAAGATTGAGGCGGCTATCGACCTCGATGATTTCCACTGCTCCTACGAGCGTGAGGGTAGTGTGGTGACCGAGTTCCAGGCTTCGCGCGACGAGATTTTCGCTGAGCGCTATCCCGAGGGCTTTACCACTGCCGACATCAAATATCCTGAGGTGCCCAACGAGAAACTCGCAATCATCAGTTATACCTCTGGTACAACAGGTTACAGCAAGGGTGTAATGCTCACCATCAACAACCTGAGTGCCAATGTGAAGTTTGCTCTCGACCACAAGTTCCACGTTCGTGGCTCGCGTGTGTTGGGTCTGTTGCCTCTGGCTCACGCCTACGGTTGTGCATTTGATATGCTCACCCCGCTGGCTGCCGGCTCGGAGATTCACCTCCTCGGCAAGACTCCCGCACCTGCTGTCCTGATTAAGGCTATGAAGGAGGTTAGACCCAGCCTGCTCTGTACCGTGCCTCTGGTTATGGAGAAGGTTGTGCGCAAGCAGGTTATGCCTAAGCTCAATAAGCCTGTGATGAAGATTCTGACCGCTATCCCCGGCCTGAACCGTATTATATATAATAAGGTGCGCGACACTATGCTGGCTTCGTTCGGCGGTTGCATCTCGGAGGTGAATATGGGTGGTGCTGCCGTGGCTCCCGATGTGGAGAAGCTGCTCAAGAAGGTGCGCTTCCCCTTCACCGTAGGCTATGGTATGACCGAGTGTGCTCCTCTGATTAGCTACACCCCTTGGCGTCAGTACAAGCTTACCTCGTGCGGTAAGATTCTGCCCGGTATGGAGGTGCGTATCGACTCGCCCGATGCTCAGAATATCCCTGGTGAGATTTGCGTGCGTGGCGAGAATGTGATGCTCGGCTACTATAAGAACGAGGATGCTACCAATGCTGTATTCGATAATGAGGGCTGGTTGCATACAGGCGATATGGGTATCACCGATCCCGATGGCACTATCTACATCCGTGGCCGTAGCAAGACTATGATTCTCACCGCCAATGGTCAGAATATCTACCCCGAGGAGATTGAGGCGAAGCTCAACGCCCTGACCGGTGTGTTGGAGAGCCTTGTCTATGAGAAGGGTGGTCGTATGACTGCACTTGTTGTGGCAGATCCGGACTATGTTCGCACAAATAAGCTTTCGCCCGCAGATGTTAAAGAGCTGATGCAGGCAAACCTTGCAAAGTTAAATACTCTGGTTGCCCCCTATGAGAAGGTGAGTGAGATTAAACTCTGCACCGAGGAGTTTGCGAAGACTCCCAAGCGCAGTATTCGTCGCTACCTCTATCCCGATGCGGCAAAACTTGCAGAGTAGAGATATAGCCGCATTGCCGACGGCTATGTGTTTTTCATAACAAATAGGGGAGCCCGACTACATTAGTGGTCGGGCTTTTTTTGTGTTTTGCATTGTGAATGCTTAGGGCGTGTGTGGGTGTGCTCTCTATCCGAAGATGGCCTTGTGCGAGGTGCGGGCAGCCTCTTCGTCGGGCAGGCACTCCAATAGATGGATAGGCACCTTTGCCAGCAGCTCGGAGAGGGTGGCGCAAATCTCGTCGAGGTCGCACTCGCGCTTCTGGAGTGTGGGCAGACACGATGGGAGCAGCGCACCGAAGGCAGTGATTGTCGACTGACGGGTGATGCGGTTGTAGGGCGCCTGGCGCAGACGCACCATAGCAGCCAGCTCTGCCGATAGGTTGTTGTAGCAGTGTGTCTTGCCGCTCCACGGTGAGCCATAGACGCGTGGAGTGGGGCGGTCGGTGCGGATGATAGGACCGTCATCATTAAGCAGATAACAATCCTCTATATGGTTGAGCCACAGACGGGTATGTGTCGATTTGCCCGTGCCCGACTCGCCGAGGAACATCGCTCCGCGCTCGGCGTGAACGATGGTCGAGGAGTGGATGAGCAGGGTGCGCGCGCTGAGTGTGGCGAGCGAATAGGCAAAGACCATCAGGTGGTCGAGCAGGTAACGCCACTCGGGCGCCGAAGAGGGGAAGTCGGTGTGGTAGGTGTATAGCGGCTCGCTCTCTCCACCCTCGCTGACGGGGCAGAGCAGGCTTGCCGAGAAACGCTCGTCCTCCGACCATAGAGTGAGCAGGTAGCACTCCTCGTAGTAGCGCAACGAGCAGCGACCGTTTGCCAGGTCGTAGTTGTGTGTTAGGAGCGGCTCTGCGGCGGGAGGTGTCACCAGCCCATCGAAACAGAGGCGCAAACGAGCGCGCTCGCCACTCTCGGTGGTATAGAAGCGTGGGTAGTTTGGCGTCTTGTCGGCCAGCTCTCTCACCCCCTTGCCCTGCCACTCGATAATGTGGTCGGCAATGCTGAAACGTACCATAAATCCTTACTCCTCAATGAGTTTTGCTTCGCGAAGTTTCTCAACCCAGGCCGCTGCATCGCGCGAGGCAACCTCCTCGCTCTGGCCGTAGTCGTTCATAATGATAGCCACAACATCTGCCACCTCGAACTCTCGTCCGGTGAGCGCGTTCCACAACTCTACGCTGGTAGCGTTGAAGGAGATAATGGAGGTTGTGTTTACATTGGTGGCGCCTGCCGCCACAATGACATTCTCACCCGCAATTTTACGGATTTTGTACTCACTCTTGATTCTCATCGTCGTATGATTTTTTTTACTATTTGCTTTGCAATAAATATGGGTGTGCGTAGGGCTTTGCATAGGAGGCTCTTGCGAGAAGAGCTGCTCCAAGCCTTTGAACCATAGCTTATTGTCGCTCCATCGGGACGTATTATGCTCACAACTTTTGCGACAACATCGGCAGGCTCGGCCAACTCCGTCAGGCGGCAATTGCCGTCACCTTTGAAGATAAGTTTGCCCTCCCTTGTGTCATAGTAGCGGTGGAGCGTGTGGTGGCCTCTGTGGCGAAACAGCACCACATCTCCACGCACCAAACCCTCGGCACTGACGCTCACAAGTCGCACGCTGTCCTGCTCGTTGCGCAGGAAGGGACGCATACTGTGCCCCTTGACCTTGATATCTATCGTGTGCCCCTGCTCCAACATCTCCTCCACCGATTGGAAGAAGAGGTTGTTGTCGATGGTTATCTGTTTTGTGTTGAGGCTCATAACTTATTGTGTGTCAAGGTTAAATATGCGCTCGCAGAAGTCGAGCGTCTGGTCGTTGTGCGATATAAAGAGTATCGTCAGCGAACTATCCGCTGCTGACAATCGCTCGATAGAGTCCACAATATCCTCGGCCGTCTGGTGGTCGAGCGAGGAGGTCGCCTCGTCAAATAGCAATACCGACGCCCGTTTGTAGAGCGCGCGGGCAATGCCGATGCGCTGACGCTGACCGCCCGACAGGCGACATCCTGCCTCGCCTGTTATCGTATCTGCCCCCTCAGGTAGCGATGCGACAAACTCGTCAAGCGACGCTGCTCTGAGTGCTTCCGCCAGACGCACGCGGTCGATTTTCGAGGGCTCAACGCCAAAGGCTACATTCTCGGCTATCGACTGGTCGGGCAGGAAGAGCTCCTGCGAGACGTAGGCTATGTTGTTCTGCCAACGGCGACGATTCTCTGCCGTAATCGCCACGCCATCGACACTCAGCACACCGCTCTGCGGCTCGATAAGGGCGGAGATTATGTTGAAGAGGGTGCTCTTGCCCGCACCCGAGGGACCTTTGATGCCGATGCGTTCGCCCTTGCCGATGGTGAGCGAGAGGCCTTTGAGGACAGGCTCTGCTTCGTCGGTGTAGCCGAAGGTGACGCCTTCGAGTCGTATCTCGCGCTCGAAGGGGAGTCGGTCGGTTGTGTCGTCGTCGGTGTCGCTCTTTGCCTCGGCGAGCTCTGAGGTGAGAGTCTCTATAACGTAGGCGTGACGCTTGTACTCGGTCCACGAGGCGAGTATGCGGTTGATGGCGGGAATCATACGGTAGGCAGCCATCGCGAAGATGCCGAGCACAATCTTCAGGCTGCCCAGGTTGCTGCCCGTGGCAAGTCCGACAGTGATGATAAGCACCACGGCAGCCACGAGTGACAGCTCGGTGGTGTAGCGCGAGATGGTGCGCATACGGTTTGCCTTTATGGAGTAGTTGCCGAGTCTTTGGAGGTTGTCGGCAAAGCGACGGCTGACGTATGGGCGGGCGTTGCCGATGACCATATCGCCATAGCCACGCAGGGTCTCGAACATAGCTTTGTTCTGTGCCACCTGCTCGCGATTCTCGCCCGTGCCGTTCTCAATCATCCGCTTGCGTACCACTCGCGAGTAGATGAGTGCCGTAGGGATAAAGACCACAGCCACAAGTGCTACCACACGCGGGCTGTAGATGGTGAGCGCACCGAGCAGAACGATTAGGAGTATCGACTCGGTCAGTATAGTGAGCAGTGTGCCAACCACATAGAGTGCGAAACGGTAGCAGAGGGAGTTTACATTGTTGACAAGGGTGGTGGTGTTGTGCCCTCGGATAAAGAGCAACCCCTTGCCTAAATAGTTGTCAAACATACGACGCGAAAGGTCGTGGTAGAGGCTGATGGAGAAGCGGTGCAGACGGTCGCCGATAACCACAGCCAGAAGGCTTTTGATGATGATGACCCCCAGGACAAGCAGGGCGACGGCAATCACAAATGAGCCTGTCGAGCCGAACCCGCATAAATCATATATCGCTCCGATGGCGGGGTGGGCCACCACTGCCTCTTCGTCGAGAACGAGCAACAGCACCGAGATGAGTGCCGCAATGCCGACCAAGTCGAGCAATGCCGCAACAATACTCGCCCCGACCACTGCCGGAAGTCGCCTGCGGTGGGTGGGTGAAATAAGCCTGTATGCCTCTCTGATGCCCATCTGTTAGATGAAGATAAAGTGTGTCAAAGGGTTTAATATGCAAATATAATCCTTTTTGCCGAATAGTTATAATCATCCGCCAAAATCTTTAGTGGCTCTCGGTAGGGGTAAATGTGTGTTAAAAATAGATACAAAAGTTGTTGTTTTTATTAAAAATAGATAATTTTACGGCAGAAAATAGAGTAAACACAAATATTTAACTTTAATTAATTTTACACAATGAAATTTTCGTTCAGAAAACTCCTGGCTTTCGTACTTCCGTTGGCTATGGTGATGGTGTCGTGTAACGATGACGACCCCAGCTATTCGAACCCCTTCCTCACAGTGGGTAATCGTAACATTAGTTTTACCAAAGATGGTGGTAGCGTAACCTTCGATATCAACGCAAACCGCTCGTGGACTATCACCTCGACCGATACCTGGTTGGTTGCTTCGCCCGCTTCGGACGACAACAAGACCGGTGTTGACAAGAAGTCCACCATTACCCTTACCGCTACTGCAAATGAGAGCGGTCCCCGCACTGCGAAGCTGACCATCAGCTCGCCCGCTATGACCGAGCCTATCATCATCAACGTAGCACAGGAGGGCGAGGGCGCAACTGCTATTGCTGACGCTTTGGCTATGGATAAAGGCGCGCAGGTTACCTTGAAGGGTACTGTTGGTGCTGTCACCACTCAGAGTTTTGTGTTGGTTGACAATACCGGTGCTATCGTGGTATTCCTTGGCGAAGAGCCTACCGTTGCTATTGGCGACAAGGCAACTGTTAAGGGTGGTATTGGTGAGTATGCAGGCTTGAAGCAGATTGACAAAAATGGTGTAGTGGTAGAGAAGACCGGTACCGATGCTGAGTGGAATCCTACTCCCGAAGAGGTTGGTGGCGAGGAGTTTACCGCATACAAAGAGAACGTGGTTGCTAAGTATGTGAAGATGGCAGGTGTTTACACCTTCTCGGATTCGGGTAAGGGTTACAACTACTACAACTTCAACGTACACGGCTCGTCGGTAAAGGGTAGTTTCTCCTACGCTCCCGATGCGCTTGTTGATGGCTTTGAGAACAATGCCAATGTACTCGTTGAGGGTTACCTGATTGGTGTTAACACAAGTAACTTCATCCAGATTGCTCTGGTTAAGATGACTCTCGATGAGGGTTATGTAGAGCCTGAGAAACCCGAGGCTACTGTTGCTACCGTTGCTGATGTATTGACAGGTGACAATGACGAGGCGTTCAAGGTAGAGGGTACTGTTGGTGCTGTTACCAAGAAGTCGTTTATCCTTGTTGATGCAACCGGTGCACTGAATATCTATGTTAATGGCACTCCCAAGGCTGGTGATGTTGAGTTGGCAGTTGGTGACAATGTTACCGTTGAGGGTACTCGTGGCGAGTATCAGAATGCGGTACAGCTTAATAGCCCCAAGGTGACTGCTCGCGAGGGTGAGGCTGTTGCTCTTCCCACCGCTGAGGAGTACGATGCAGCTAAGCTCGATGCATATATCGCTACTCCCACCACCAAGTTGGTGAAGATTGCTGGTACCTACTCGGTTTCGGGTACTTACTACAACCTCAATATCGATGGCCTGAACGAGGCTAAGGGTGGTAGCTTCTACCAGACTCCCGCCGCTATTGTTGGTGATATCGTAAGTGGCACTCCCGTTATTGTTGAGGGTTACCTCGTTGGTTATAACAATGGCAAGTATGTGAATATCCACGCTGTTACTATGGAGGTTGATTCGACTCCCTATCTGAGCGTAGCAAATACCGAGTACGAGATTGCTGCTGCCGGTGGCGATGTGGAGATTGCTGTTAATACCAATGTTGACGCCTTCACCGCTGCTGTGGCAGGTATCGAGGGCGCTGAGGCTGTTGTTGGCGAGGGTAAGGTTACCGTAACCGTTCCCGCAAATACCGCAGAGGAGGGTCGCACCGCAACCGTAACTATCTCGGCCGAGGGCGTTGAGGATGTAACCGTTACTATCAAGCAGGAGGGTGCAAGTGCAGGTGAGCCTGTTCAGTACGAGTTGGTAACCGACGCTGCTACCATTGCAGATGGTGATGAGATTATCTTTGTTGGTTTGATTAAGAGCAGTGATGTTTATCACGTAGCAGCAGATCCTAACTATGCTTCGGGTACTACTTATCTGAAAACCATCATTGTTGATGCTCCTACCGATAATGTAATTACAATTGCAGGTGAGAAGATTGATGTGTTTGCGGTAGAGGCTAGCGGAGCTTTCTTCAAGTTTAAATCTGCTGAGCAGGGCAAGTACCTTGGTTATAAAGGAGATGGTAATTATATCACTTATGATGCAGGTGATGATGTGATTGATGAGTGGAGCATTGTAGCAGGTGCAGATAATGCTATGACTATTACACTCAATGGTCAGGATACTGCTGGTAACGATCGTTTCTTCCAGTGGAATGCAAACAATACCCGTTTCTCGGCTTATAAGAGCTCTAGCAAGCAGGCTGATGCTATGATTTTCCGTAAGGTTGTTACCGAGTAATCCATACCGTTAATTAATAAAAGGCACTGCGAAATTTTGCAGTGCCTTTTTTATCTTTGAGCAAATTTATACCTTTGCGGGGTAAGATAAAACGGATGAGAGTCAAACAGATATTACTCCTATTTCTGCTCTGTGTAGCAGTTGGTTGCAAACCCGATGATAGCGGGCGGGCGACTGCTGAGTTTGCCTACGACGACCGTATAACGTGGCGGGAGCAGACGCAGTGGATAAATATCTACTCCTCAGCGCCGTGGAGCATCGAGGCGGAGTACTCAACAGCCGAGGAGTGGTGCACCCTCTCGCAGACCACAGGTGGGTCGTCTGAGCAGAGCTATACCGCTGTGGCGATTGCCGTGGCGCGCAATGAGAGTGGGGTGGAGCGCAGTGTCGATTTCTGTGTTCGTTTCCCCTCGCACACAGTAACCCTCACCCTCACACAGCAACCACGCGGGGCAGTTAAGCCCTATCTTGAGCTCCCCGCCTATGAGGAGAGCACCACACAGATTGTGGCGACACACTACCACAATGACACCAAGTATGGCTCGGTGCGTAACTTCTCCGTGCTCTACGACACCACACACCGTCTGCCCCTATGGGTGGCCTACACCCTCCACACCTCCTCGGTGGTGGGCAATGCGGGGCGTGCCGATGATTGGCGCTACGACCCGCAGGTGCCCGAGTCGGGGCAGCCCGACCTGAGCCGCTCCTATCGCGGGTGGTACGACCGCGGCCATATGCTCCCCTCAGGCTCGCGCCAGGCCAGCACGATGGCCAACTCGCAGACATTCTACTACACCAACATAGCCCCACAGCTCAACGGTTTCAACACGGGCAAGTGGGTGGAGCTTGAGAACCGACTCCGCACCTGGAAGGGTAGTGGCACGGATACCCTCTATGTTGTTACGGGGTCGGTATTGCAGACCGTAGGGGGCAATGAGCCTATCAGCAAGGTGGGGTCATACGCCAATAACGACAAGAAGACCTCGATACCCAACTACTTCTACAAGGCGTGCTTGAAGCTGACAATGAGCGAGGGAACACCACACTACAAGGCGATAGCCATACTCCTGCCCCATACCGACAGCCCTGCAAGCGATGAGCTGACCGACGACGAGATAATGAGCATCGACGAGTTGGAGGCTAAAATCGGGGTGGACCTCTTTGTTAATCTGCCCGATGATATTGAGGTTGCAGTCGAGAGCGACTGCAATAGAGGGCTTTGGGGCCTGTACTAAAAGCCGTCTGGCGGGCGATTTTGGTGTTAAAGCCGCCTTGCCAACTCCTCACATACGATAAGTATGCTGCGGGCTGGCAAGACAACTTTGCCTAAAAATCCCCTCACCATACGACTTTTTGGGTTTTGGATTGTGGGGGTTGTAGGGGAAAAGCCGTATAATTGGTGAATTTTGCACTTCCCTTGAAAGCCAAATGCTCATTTACTTCGAGTAAACTCCGCTTTGTCTTTCGGCACGAAGCCCAAAATTCCCTCAATTCTTCGACTTTTTGTGTTTCGGATTGTGGGGGTTGTAGGGGAAAAGCTGTCTGGCGGGTGATTTTTAGGGTAGTGGAATCTATTACTGTTGGGAAAGAAAAGAGGAATAATGAGAATAATGGGATAAAGAGTAATTTCTTCTATAACTCCCATAATTCCCAAAATTCCTATTACTCCTCTCACTCCCATCTTCCTTGCTTTGTTGGTCCTTATTGCCCTATAAAAAAAACAGCCGAGTTGACACCTTGTCAACTCGGCTGTTGTAATAATTCGGTGTAATCTATTCCACCTCTACATCTGTATCGCTATTGAGCACCAGCTGGTACTTAGCAAAACCGCCACTCTTCGAGCAGTAGAACGACACAATGCCTACGATATCGCACTTTGCGTTATTCGCAGGTACCTCCGAGAGAGCAAATTTGCAGTAGCCGCTTGTGCGGGCAATAAAGTAGTTGTTGTCGTTGTACTTAAAGAGGGTCGAGCCGTAGTACTGTTTGTTGTCATAGTTGTAGGCCCAAGTCTTGTAGGGAGTGCCGTCGGGCAACTTGGTGAGGTTGTTATACTCATCATCCTGATAGCTCGGGAACGACGACTGCTCGCCACTATGGTAGCCGTGTGCGCAGGTGATATCCTCCAAGCGTACCAGAGTGCCAAAATACTTGGGGTCAACACTCTTGCTCGCCTTGGGGAAGTAGGTGTTGATATTCGAGGCGTTGACAACGAGGTAGTCGCTATCCTTCAAGCCCTCCACCTCGCCACGCAACAGATGGGCATCAATCAGGGGCTGGATGTCGAGGTAGTCGTTGGCATAGCTGTCGCTGGTGGATGCTGTGCCGAGGCTGAGCATACGGCGGTAGTCGCCCAACACCAGACCGTCGGCCTTCACATAGATTACCTGACCCACCTTGTAGTCGTTATACATCGAGCTCTTGCCCACCTTAATCTCGATACCGCCACCCGCGGGGCCTGAGTAGTCCTGCAAGTAGAGTGTGCGATATACGTTGCCAAATTGGTCGGTGCTGATAACCTTACACTTGATGACAACCATATCCTCCACGGTGACGCTGTTTGCGCTGTAATCATCGCTGAAAGCGTTATAGTATACCTCTTTCAACTCGTTCACGGTAACAATATCGTAGCCCTCTGCCACCACCATCTCGTCTGTCCACTTCTGATAGGGCTTGGGGTCATCAAATTTCTCGCAACCGACCAAAACCATTGCAGTCAGCAGCGTAGCGATATATATAATCTTTTTCATATCTCTATAATATTCAGTCGGTTAGAAACGGAAATATACATTGAGGTAGTAGTTTGCTCCGTAGAGGTAGTAGTATTTGGAGTCGAAACGATTCCAATAGGTGCCTGCGTCGGAGGTCATCTCGGTGAGTCGCATCTGCTCAAAGCCACCTGTGCGAATCCATTTGTTGTTGAGCAGGTTCTTCATCTCGAGGCTGAAACCGAGCTGCGAAGTGCCGATATACCAAGTCTTACCGATACTTGCGTTCATCACAAATGCGGGGTCGAAACGCTCCTGAGCCATCATCTCCTCGACGGTGGGCTGGCCTGCCTCTGCCTGGCTGGCGGGTACACGGCCCGCAAGTGCCGCATCGGTACGGTAGAGGGGATTCATACTCAGGTACATCTTATCGTAATATCCGCCATCGAGGCTGATATAGATGTTGTTGCCGGGCTGCCAATCAAGACCGATGTTCGAAGCAAACTGAGGAGTGCTCTCTACCTTCATACCCTTCCACCATACCACCGCATTCTCGGTAAGAATGGAGGCGTTGTTGTCGCGGGTCTGGGTAAAGGTGGGGTTCGACGAATATACATAGTCGCCCCAACTCACCGCACCCTCAATAGCGAGTGTGGGGAGTACGGGGATGTTGAAGCCAAGCTCCGCACCAAAGTGACGCTGGTCGATGCCGCTCATCGCAAAGTTGGAGAATGCGTTGTTCAGGTCATCGTAGAAGCTGATAAGTTTGGTCTGGTCCTGGATGTTGGCGTAGAAGAGCGATGCACGCAGACGTACCGAAGGCAGACGGAGGTTGTAGGTGAGGTCAACGCTCAGATCCTTCTCGGCACGCAGGTCGGCAACTGCCTGATTGCGAGTGCGGGGAGAGATGAACGAGTCGTCGAAATAGGGCGCGCGCTGCATCATAACAGCCGAGAGTTTCAGACCATTGGCAGCGTTGATGTTCCAGGTTGCCGAGGCCTTTGCGGTGTAGGTGAGGAAGAGTTGTTTCTCCGAATCACCAAACGAATCCTCGGGGAACATACCCTTGCGATAAAGACCCTCGCGCCAGAAGTTCGAGAAGCCCAACTCGCCACCAGCCATCAGGTCGAACTGACCCTCCGAGCGGTTGTAGAGGCCCCACACCTTGCCGTTCATAACGTGGGCATAGTAGTCGTAGCCATACTTGTCTCCCTCGCCGAGCACAAGATTGTCGGTGCGGTTGATATCGTTGCGCATCTTGTCGAAGTCGCTACCGAAGTCGCGTTCTGCGAAGTTGTCCACGTTGAGCCAATACTCGCCACCCAGCAGATCCTTGACTTCAGCATAGTACTCCGTGCGGTTGCGACGGAACTCCACGCCACCGAGAATGTTGCTGTATGCATCAATCGTGCGGGTCAGCTGAGTCTTGAAGTTGAAGTCGCGCTGGTCGGTGTGTCGCTCCTGGATGATATACTTTGAGCGACGACGACCCGCCTCGATGATATTGCCATCGCCATCACGATAGGTGTCGGTGCTGTTGTAGTTGACGTTGTAGAGCTTGTCGAGGTCGATATACTTCATATCGGGGTTGCTGAGCCAGGCATTTGCCACTGCATTTGCCTTGTCGGTATAGCCACGATTGCGGTAGTAGCTGGGCAGATTGCGGTAGTAGTCGGGCTTGGGGTCAGCCGAGTCGTACCAGTCGAGTGCCGAGTAGCCGTTATTGCCAAAGCGGAAGGCCACCGAGGTCTCAATCTGGGTCTTCTCGTTGGGTGTGAAGTAGTGGTTAATCATTGCCACAGGCTCGTGGTACTCACGGGTACGCACATTGCGCAACTTGCCGTTCTGCTTACCCACGTTGGGGTTGTAGAAGTTCGAGCTTACAAGTTCGTTCGCCTCCTGAGTGGCAGCCATCTGCGCACCACGCTGAGTGGGAACACCAAAGAGGGTCACTGCCAGCTGATGGCGGTCGTTGAATCTCTTCTCCACCGAGCCGAAGTAACCGTAGGCGTTGTAGCCGAGTCCCTCCACAAAGTCATTGCCTCCCAGACGCGCCGAGAAGGAGAATGCGTAGGCCCAGCCATTGTCCTGCATACCCGAGGTGTAGGTGAACATCAGTCGGTTGCGATACTGGCCATTTGCCGATACGACACTCGCACGCAGGCCCTGACGCATCTTAGAGGCGCGAGCGAGAATGTTGGTGGTACCGTTCATACCTCCCACGCCAACTGTCGAAGCACTCACGTTCTCCACAACATCCTGGTTGCGAGTGGCCTCGTTCAGACCGGTCCAGAGCGACCAAGCGGCATTGCCACTCACTGCGTCGTTCATATAGATACCGTTGAGATATACGCTCTCGGTATTCGATGCCATACCGCGAGGCATAAAGCGCAACTGGCCGAACTTGTAGCCTGCGATGTTCGAGAATACGTCCGATGAGGAGGCAAGGGACGAGGGTGTAGATTGGCCCTCAAAGGTCTCGCTGTCGAACTCGACGAAGAAGGCGTCATCAATCTCGCCCGACATCGAGGCGGCACTCAGGGTGATAAAGTTCACATCCTTCATCTCCACATCGACTTTTACGTTGATAGAGGTGGGCTGGAAGTCAGCAGCCTCCACCAGCAGGCGCACGGTGCCGTAGGGTATGCCCTCAAACTCGAAATTACCCTCTGCATCTGTGTAGGTCACGCGCTGCGGAGTGACTTCGAGAACTACTTTGGCAGCATCGACGGGCTCACGACCAACACGCGAGACAACCTTACCGCGAATACCGCCCTCCTGTGCCAGAGCAGCCATAGCTGTCAGGGGCAAAAGGAGCATAAGCATCAAAAATCTTTTCATTGTTATCTGTTACTGTTTTACCTATTTCTCAAAGAAGATAAATACGGGGAGGTGGTCGCTATAACCATCCTGGAAGGCATTGCCAACGTAGGTGCGCAATGGGTAACCACGATACTGACCCTCCTGCTGCAGAAGGAAGGAGCGGTTGAAAATATTACCCAGATATTTGCTCTTGGCTGCGCTCACAAGGTGGAGCTTGCCCTTGCCGTCGGTGGCAAGATTCTCGCTAACCACAATATTGTCAAAGAGATTCCACGCATCCTGATAGGCCAGCGAGCCGTGACCGTCCTGATGCATCTGATAGAAGGGGTTGAACATATCACCCTCGGCAAGATCTTTGATTCTGCGCTTGCCACCCAGAATCTCAGATACGCTCTTGTCCTTGGGGTCATCGTTGAAGTCGCCCATAACCACCGCCTTAATGTTGGGATTCTCGGCGCGACGAGTGTCGATAATACCGCGAATCTGAGCTGCTACCGCCTCGCGCAGGTGTGCTGATGAGGCCTGGCCGTTACGGCGTGAGGGCCAGTGCGACACGATGAAGAGAAACTCCTCGCCATCGATAGTGCCGGTCATTGTGAGGATATCACGGGTGCGGAAGTCGGGCTCGCCCTCAACCACAACACGCTCCGACGAGCTGTCGGTGAGGGTGAATTGGTCGGGACGGTAGAAAAAAGCGCAGTCCACGCCTCGTGCATCGGGTCCGTCGTAGTGTACAATCTGATAGCCTGCGGGAGCGAGCTTCGGGAGTGATGCGATATCCTCGAGCACGTTGCGATTCTCTATCTCCGACACGCCGATAACGGTGGGGAATGCCTTACACTCGCCCGAGAGGTTGTAGAGTGCGCGCTCGATGTTCGCCATCTTCTTCCAATACTTGACACCTGTCCAATTCTTGATGCCGTCGGGGAGGAACTCCTCGTCGTTGATGGTGGGGTCGTTGATGGTATCAAAGACATTCTCGATGTTGTAGAATACGGCAGTGTAGCGCTTGCTCTGCGCCATCGCCGAGTCGGTGAGGCTGAGGAGCAGTGCTGCTGCCATAACTTTAAGTAACAACTTCTTCATTTTACTATAATTGTTTGAGTTTTGTCTATCTCTCTCTGCGCCTACTGCAGATAGGTCGGGAAAAACCATCCTCGCGCGCGTGAGTATATTAGGGTGTAAATATAGTGATTTTTTGTTAATCATATAACAAAATCGGTAATTTTTGTTACTATGGGAGGCGCAGAGGGTGTGCTGATAGCATTTTGCAGAGCGAAATGCGTACTATTGTGCCTAAGTGGGCCGTTTTAATGGCAGACTCATATTTTTTTTGTATCTTAGCCCACTGAAATTGGATTTTTATGCGCAAATTTTTGCTGGCACTCATACTCGCTCTGGGGCTGTTTGTTAACGAGGCATACTCGCAGTACAACAAGCAGTTCTTCTACTATGTGGGTCGTGAGTATCTTATCGACAACCGTTATCGCGAGGCTATCGAGACCCTCAATGTGCTCCTCCGCTTTGACCCCAAGGCGTATGAGGCATACTTCTTGCGCGGTATCGCCAAATATAACCTCGATGACCTGTTGGGTGCAGAGTCGGATTTTACCGCCGCAATTGCTCTCAACCCTGTCTATACCACCGCCTATCAGTATCGCGCAATCACCCGCGCTACGCTCGGCAACTACGATGATGCACTCAACGACTTTGCAGAGGCGATAGACCTGCGTCCCGATATTGCTGGCCCCTATTACAGCCGTGGTGTGACCTATCTCCAAAGTCAGCAGTTCGAGAAGGCGATTGCCGACTTTGATATGTATATCCGTTTTGAGAGTCTTGTGGCCGATGCCTATATCAACCGAGGTACCGCCTACCTCTACCTTCAGGATACCCTCAAAGCACACGAGGACTTCGACAGGGCGGTGCGTACCAACCGTGAGTACCCTGTGAGCTATGCAGCTCGCGGCTCGCTCCTTATGAACGAGCGTCGCTACGAGGAGGCTCTCGCCGACTTCAATATGGCGATTCGCTACGACTCGACCTACATCATCCCCTACTTTAACCGTGCGCTGACATACAACAACCTCAATCGCCCGATGGAGGCTATGGCTGATTTCGACAAGGTAATCGACCTTGATCCTCACTCGGCTATTGCCTACTTCAATCGTGCGATACTGCGCACAAACATCGGCGACTACAACCGCGCACTCGACGACTACAACAAGGTGACCGAATATCTGACCGGCAATGTGCTTGTCTATTATAACCGTGCAGGACTATATACTATCTTGGGCGATTATGAGTCGTCGCTCGCAGACTACAACCGCGCAATTGAGCTCTATCCCGACTTTGCAAATGCCTACATCAATCGTTCGGGTATCAAGACTATGCTGCGTGACGAGCGTGGTGCTCGCGAGGACCGTATGACTGCTGAGCGCAAAATTGCTGAGTATCGTAGTAAACTGTCGGACAGCACCTTCTCGATTTATGCCGACACCTCGCGCAAGTTCAATGCACTGCTCGCTTTCGATACCAAGTTCTCGGGTAGCTCTTTCGAGCGCGCATCCGACGAGGGTGATAATATAACCCTCCGACCGATGTTCCGATTCACAATCCGCGAGGCGGATGTGGAGAATCTCGACCCGCAACGCTATCGCCCCGAACAGGCGGAGGCATTCCTGGCGCAGATGGCACCCTTCGGGCTGCAACTCACCACCGAGAGCACCGACCTGGCCGCCGACTCACTCATAGTGCTTGACCGTTCGCTGACAGATGAGTTCGATTGGCAGACGCTCTTCAAACGCGGTATCACCCAGACACTTATACGACAATATACAAGTTCGGTAAATCTATACACGGCAGCGATTGAGGCCAACCCCACCAGCCCATTCCTCTACTTCAACCGTGCAACCACCCGTGCGGAGATGATTGAGTTTATCTCCTCAATCGACAATAGTTACCAGCGAGTTGCCATCGAGAGCGACCCTGTGGCGCGCCTCCACAACTCCTCGCGTAGTTATAACTATGATGAGGCGATTGCCGACCTGAACAAAGCAGCTAAGCTCTACCCCGAGTGGGCACACATATACTACAACCGTGCATGTCTCTATGCGCTCTCGGGTGACTTCCCGGCTGCCTACGAGGACTACACACGCGCCATAGAGCTTAATCCGGCATTTGCCGAGGCATACTTCAACCGAGGTCTTGTCCAAATCTATATGAAGGATACTCGCAAAGGGTGTCTGGATGTGAGCAAGGCGGGCGAGCTTGGCATAGTGGATGCATACGCAGTGCTTCGCCGCTACTCGATTGATGAGGAGTAGCCCACCACAAAAGACTCTGAACAATAAACTAAATAAATGAAGAAAAAAATGAGTGAAAAGATTACAAAACGTCTGAACGACTCGGCAGCCGCACGTTGGGGTGCGCTTGCTGTGGTGGCCTTTACTATGATGGCTGCCTACTTTGTCAACGACATTATGGCACCGCTTAAAACGATGCTCGAGACCGACCTCGGCTGGACAAGCCCTGAGTTTGGCTTCTTCACAGGTGCTTACAGCTTCTTGAACGTATTCCTGCTGATGCTTATCTGGGGTGGCTTTATCCTCGATAAGTTTGGTGTGCGTTTCACCGGCAAACTCGCTGCTGCGCTGATGGTTGTGGGTACCGCTGTGGAGTACTTCGCCATCACCAAGCTGGCAGGTGTTGAGGGTACCTTCCTCGGCTACAAGACCAATGTGTTTATCGCTGCTGCAGGTTACTCCATATTCGGCGTGGGTGCTGAGGTGGCAGGTATCACCGTTACCAAGATTATCGCTAAGTGGTTCAAGGGCAAAGAGGTAGCAACCGCTATGGGTGTTCAGGTGGCACTCGCACGTATCGGCTCGCAGGCTGCCTACTCGCTCGCTATTCCTATCGCTCGCAACTCGGGCCTCTCGACACCTCTGCTCGTGGGTCTGGTATTGCTGATTGGCGGTCTGGTGGCCTTTGTGGTATTTTCGTCGATGGATAAGAAACTCGATAAGCAGATTGCTGAGAGTGGCGAGGAGACCTCGGAGGAGGATGAGGAGAAATTCTCGTTCAAGGATGTGGTTGCAATTCTCAAGAATCGCGGATTCTGGCTTATCGCTATCCTCTGCGTGCTCTTCTACTCCTGCATCTTCCCCTTCCAGAAGTTTGCTACTGAGTTCTTTATCCTTAAATATGGTATGGCCGAGGCTGCCGCTGGTACTATCGCTGGTCTGCCCGCGCTTGGCGCGCTGATTCTTACCCCCCTGTTTGGTGGTATGGTAGACAAGAAGGGTAAGGCTGCTTCGTTTATGATGCTCGGCTCGGGTATGCTGATTGGTGTTCATCTCCTCTACGCTATCCCCTCGCTGCACGCTACCTGGATGGCTGTGGTGTTGATGATTGTCCTCGGCGTGGCATTCTCGCTCGTTCCCTCGGCAATGTGGCCCTCGGTGACCAAGATTTTCCCCACCTACCAGCTCGGTACCGCCTATGCACTGATTTTCTTTATCCAGAATATCGGTCTTTGGGGTGTCCCCTTCCTGATTGGTGGTATCCTCGATAAGTTCTGCATCGTTGGCAAGACCGCCGCAGGTGGTAACCTCTATGACTATACCCTCCCGATGATCGTCTTCTCGGGCTTTGCAGTGTTGGCGTTGGTGGTTTCTATTATCCTCAAGCGCACTGACAAGAAGCGTGGTTATGGTCTGGAGAAGCCCAACATCTAAAAAAAACCGTATAATTGGTGAATTTGTCACTTCCCTTGCGAGGCCGTCCTCACATACGCTAAGTATGCTGCGGGCGGCCTCGCTTCACGAAGCCCCAAATTCCCCTAATTCTACGACTTTTTTTATGGGAGTGATGGGAATTATGGGAGTTTAAAGAATTTAGGGAGATTAGAGAAAATCATTTTTTTAGACTCTTTCAGTAATATTTGGTTTTTTCGGGTTTAGGGAATACCATCGTAGATGGTACAATGAGAAATAGAGCGGTGATAGTCAAGCTTGCTTGAACTAATCA
>JAZUCV010000068.1:0-46096 GCA_045639285.1 Tidjanibacter sp. | reverse complement strand
TTAATAATGCCGTTTGGCGCGGACTGTGAGTCCCCTCCCCAGACACTATGGCAAAAGACTCTGAATAAGATTTAGGTGGTTATAGCAGTGAGGTCCCACCTCTTCCCATCCCGAACAGAGAAGTTAAGCTCACTCACGCCGATGATACTGCATTTAGTTGTGGGAAAGTAGGTAGCCGCCTCTTTAAGACCAGCTCTACGCGAGTTGGTCTTTTTTTTGTATATGGGTGATTTTGTGTTTAGACCTTGCTTGGCGTTTAGTCCCTGGTCTTAAAGAGGCGGCTATTGCCGCCACCCTTGTGTTTACCCACCCCCTAAATCCCCCTCCTTAGAGGGGGACTTACTTCACCAGCTCTTCGCGAGTTGGTCTTTTTTTGTTTATGGGTGATTGGATGTCTTGACCTTGATTAGCGTTAATCCCCTGGTCTTAAAGAGGCGGCATTGCCGCTACCAAAACCTACATTCCTCCCAAACCCTCCTTTGACAAAGGAGGGCTTTTTTATGGGTGCGAAAAACCGTACCTGCGAGTATGGTGGTGAGTCGAAGGGTGATCAAGGGAGTTTAGGGAGTGTAGTGAATTTAGGGAGAGAACAGAGTTTTAGGGAGTTTTGTGGAGGTTTGGGGGTGTGTTTTGGGGAGGAGAGAGGAATTTTGTGGGGATTGGGCAAAATTATAGTCGAAAAAGTTTGTTATGTATTGATATATAGATAATTTTGTTGGGTGGTTTGTGTTGCTATGTGTGGATTGGTCCGCGGAACAAACATATATTTTGAAGATAATCACTTAACTATAACATAATTAACTTATTAAAACAGAAATGAAAACTACTAATTATTGCGATTACAGCGCACCTACCATCGAGGTAATTGAGGTTGCTGTTGAGAGCGGTATTGCTACTACAGGCGGTGGCGGAATTGACAACCTTCCCGTATTTGATGGTCCTGACTTCTAATCCACTAACACACTATGAAACAGATTTTTAAGAGCCTTGTGTTGGTGGCAGCAGCTGTCGCAACACTCACCTCGTGCGAGAAAGCACCCGAGGTAACACCTACTCCCGAGGAGTATACCCTCACCGTTAACGCAACACTCCCTGCACCCGAGGGTACTAAGACCTATTTAGGTGAAAAGGTTGGCAATACCTATCCCGTTCTTTGGAGTGCGAATGATGAAATTAGAGTTAGTCAAGTTCCCTATTATACAGCAGACAGTGAGTCCTTTTCGACTGCTGGTAATACCAGTTCATCTTATTCGAATACGATTACACGTTCGGCAGACAATACTACTGCATCATTTGAATTGGATAAATTTAGTTATGCCCCTGCAGATAATGCAAACTTTTTCGATTATATAGCTATCTATGGAGGTAGTGAATATAATCTAAGCAAGAGAACTTCGAGTTATGTAGATTTACAGGTGACTCTTCCTGCTAATCAAGCTCCTACTTTGAATCAGTTTGACCCCAAGGCTGCTTTGATGGGGGCTACTATACTTGGCGAGCCTGAGGCGTTAACAAGTCTTGATCTTGATTTCAATCATCTGGCAGCATACGCAATGCTTAATGTAAAGGGTCTGAATTGTGGTTCGGAGGAGGTTCAGAGTGTAACTATCACAAGCGATGAACATAAAATTGCTGGTGCTGGTTATTGGTATTATCTCGAGGGCTCGAAATTTAAGCCTACAAGTACTGCAAGCAACTCAATTGTAGTTAATATGAGCGGTCAGAGTTTTACTGCTAATGATTTTGAAGTATATTTCACCGCAATTCCTACCGATTTTGTGGCTGGTAATCATATTACCTTTGTTGTTACTACAAGTGCAAACAAAACATATACTAAGAGTGTAGAGGTAGAGAGTGCATTCTCGTTCACTCAGGGTGAGATTTTGGATTTCTCGGTAAATTTTGCCGGTATTAGCGGTGTGAGCGTTAGTGGAGATGAGTATGAGTTGGTAACTGATGCTGCTACTCTTGCAGTGGGTGACGAGGTTATTTTTGTTGCTAAGAGTGGTGATGCGTATTATGCAATGAATAATACATTGTCAAGTAAAAAGTATCCTACTACCACTGTTAGTGTGATTGATAATAAGATTACAATTGCCAATGATAATAATACTATCGGTGTTATGACCTTAGGTGAAAATTCCGGTAATTGGACACTTAAATGTGGTGACAATTATATTGCTTATGATAGTAGCACTAACTTTAAAACAGTTACTAGTGTCAGTGACAATAAGGGTGAGTGGGAAATAGCACTTGATGCTGACAATCTGGCTGCTATATCTAATGTTAATTCAACAAGAGTTTTCTTAATGAATAACTCGAACATTTTTGGAGCTTATGCTGCAAGTAATATGGGTAAGAGTGAATATTTTACACCTTCTATATACAAGAAGATAAACTAATCCTTAGTATTGAATAAAAAAAATGCGCCTGTCGAGTTGTCGGCAGGCGCATTTTTTTTGTGGGTGGGTTTTGCAGTGGGGTGGTGCTCCCGAGGAGTGCATTGGTGTTCTCGGGGAGAGTGGGAGGTTGTGTGGCTGTCAGCGTTTGAAGCAGGTCTTCATCTTGCGGGTGGGGCGGGTGAGTTCCTGTTCGACGATGGCGGTGAGCACATCGGGGGCGTCGTGCCAGCGGTTGGAGCGGTACTTGCGGTTGTACGACAGCAGGTGGGAGGCGAGGATTGGCCATCGGTATTGCCAATCGGAGGGCATAACGATTCGGCGCAGCACCGTAGAGGCGTTCGAGAGGATGCGCGCCTCCTTATTTGCGCTCTGGTGAAACCACGTCACATTAGCCTCCGGCACGAGGCGCATAAGAGTACGGGCGAAGCCGCGACCGCCATTATTGCTCTCCACCACCACATCGCGTGTGCCGACCCTGCGGAGCATATCGGCGGTGAGCTCCTCGGTGACCTCCATACGTTCGCGCGAATAGACAACATCCTCCACATAGATATTACCATCGGCACCCACAGCATAGCAGACCGAGCATAGGTGGTCGTCGCCCGTGTCTGCCGTGTCGGTATAGTTTGCGCGACGCACAATATCCCTCGGCAGGCTCTCCCAGGTGCGAAACCTATCGCCATAGAGGAGGCCCTCCTTATTGTTAGGGTTGCCCTGATACATAGCCTCAAACCTCAGCGGGTCGAGCTGTCGTTTCTCGGCAAGGAGTGCTGCGCTATGGCGCTCGGGCCACAGTGCTTCGCCCACGGCTCGTGGGTCTATCTCGGTGGCGGGGGACTCCTTGATGGCTTGCAGGTCGAGCCTCAGCCACTCGGCAGAGGGGGTGCCCTCCAGTTGGCTCCACTCGCTCAGCGTGACCACCCTCTCGCGTGCGGAGATAAGGCCAATCAGGTCCTCCTCGTGCCAACGGGTAAAGACAATAAGCTCCTGCGAGTTGTTGTGCAGGCGGGTGCGTACAACCGAGGTGTACCAATCCCAACAATTCTCGCGGATGACGGGGGAGTTGGCCTCCATAGCATCCTTATAGAGGTCGTCGATAATCACCACATCGACCGTGTTGCCCGTCAGAGGGCCCTCTCTGCCCACGGCCGTCAGGTCGCCCGAGTGACCGATAATCTCCACCTGCTCTGCCGTGCGCAGATGAGAGCCCCGACCACTCGCACCCTTAATCGTGGTGTCGGGGAAGAGCGAGGCGTAGGCCTCGGAGTCGATGATGCGTTGCACGCGTTTATTAAACCGCTTGGCGAGCGAGGCACTATAACTCGCAATGGCGATATGCAGGTCGGGATTCAGACCCAGCATATAGGCGGGCAACAATACCGAGGAGCCGAGCGACTTGCCGTGCTGGGGCGGGATGGTCACCATAAGGCGACGGATGCGCCCCTCGGCAAAGGCCTCCAAAACCCGATAGTAGGTGGTGTGGTAGGGCGAGAGCTCCAGAAAGGGCATAACGCTCTTGGCAAATTCGGAAATAGTAATCCTCTCCATATATATTATAGGTATATGGATTAGTCGAGGAAGAGGGTGCGCAGGTAGCGAAACGAAAAGTCGTTCAGGCACTCCTCGCCATCAACCCTGGTGCTGAACTCCCACCATACGGGAACAATGTCGGTGATGTCCGATGGGGAGTGACCATTGCGATATACAATCGCCGAGAGTTTCAGGCTGCACTCCATTTGTGGGTCGGGTATCGATATCGTGCCGCTAAACCATTGCTTGTCGTCAATCGCCTCGGCCAACCTCTCGGCAACCAAGGCGTAGAGTGCGGGGGTGATCTCCACTTCGCGCACACTTACTACTTTTTCTCTCTCTTTCATAATCTGAACTTTGTTTAATTAATTAACTTTGTAATTGCAATTTAACTACCACCTATTCACCCTTTTGATGAGTTCGGCACGGTTAATGGGTAAATAATTAGATGGTTTGCAGTTATTAATTTGTTTTTTTCGAATAAATTGTTTAAGTTTGCAATACAAATATAAGTTCAAAAAGTAGATTTGTCAAGGTTTAGAGTTAAATAAATTTACTCTTTAATGGTAATTAATTATGACTGAGCAGGAAAAAAATATCGGAAGACGAGTGAGAGAGTTGCGTAAAGAACTCAATTGGACACAGGACGAACTTGCCAAACTTCTGGGTGTAGGCAAGGGGGCTATCTCGATGGTGGAGACAGGCAAGAGTGCTCTCTCGGAGCGTAACAAGAATATCCTTATTCACGAGCTCAATATGAATCCTGACTGGATTGAGACGGGCAAGGGCGAGATGTTTAACTCGCCGCGCGAACAGGTACTCTCGTTCCGCACCAAGACCGACAATAGTGTGCCCTATCAGAGCGTGCCTCTCTATGCAATTGAGGGAACTGCGGGTTTGGTGCCTCTCTTTAACGATGCGCAGTCGCACACTCCCGTAGATTATATCCACATCCCAAATATGCCCAAGTGCGACGGAGCAATCAATATTGTGGGTGATAGTATGTATCCTCTGCTCAAGAGTGGTGATATTGTGCTCTACAAGCAGTTGCAGAATATAGAGGATATTTTCTGGGGTGATATGTATCTCCTCTCGGTAGATATCGATGGCGAGGAGTATATAACTGTGAAGTACATACAAAAAGCTGACAAAGAGGGCTTTGTGCGTCTGGTGAGTCAGAATCCGCACCACGCCGACAAGGATGTGGAGATTGAGCGCATCCGAGCTATCGCCTTTGTCAAGGCAAGTATCCGTATGAACTCGATGCATTAATTGTGTGAGAAAAACCTGGGCCTCTCCTGCTGTTGCGGGGCGGGCTATTTATTAACTTAAAACATACTAATTTTATGAAGAAGTATTTAGCTGAAATGATCGGAACTTTTGTCCTGGTTCTGATGGGTTGCGGAAGTGCGGTGTTCTTTGGTTGTACGGCTCCCGCAGAGGTGTTGGCAGTGGCGTTTGCGTTTGGTCTGTCGGTGGTGGCGATGGCCTATACCATCGGTGGTATCTCGGGGTGCCATATTAACCCCGCGATTACATTTGCTATGTGGCTCTCGCATCGTATGGATACCAAGGATGCTGCGGGGTATGTGGTTGGCCAGTTTATCGGCGGTCTGCTCGGTGCTGCGGTTATCTATCTGCTGACATCGACAGGCGGTTTTGGCGATACCACTGCTACCGGTGCCAACAGTTTTACCGAGGGTGAACTGCTGCAGGCATTTATCGCTGAGGTGGTGTTTACCTTTGTCTTTGTGCTTGTTGTGATGGGTGCTACCGACGAAAAGCGTGGCGCTGGCAACCTTGCAGGTCTGGCAATCGGTCTGACCCTTGTGCTTGTGCATATTGTTTGTATCCCTATTACCGGCACCTCGGTTAACCCCGCTCGCTCGTTTGGCCCTGCGCTCTTCGCTGGTGGTCTGGCACTGAAACAGCTCTGGTTGTTCATTCTCGCACCTCTGTGTGGCGGTGCGCTCTCGGCTGCTGTGTGGAAGTGTCTGAGTAGTGAGTGTAAATGTAAGTGCTGCAAAAAATAGACGTGGCTCGATATGATATTAGGCGTCACTCCCGAGAGGGGTGGCGCCTTGTTTTTAAAAAGGATATGGGGAAGACTCTCGTCTGCCCCATCTCATCAGGTTAGGTTAGTTAGGTTAATGAGGTACGGGATGTTTCCCGTATAACATCAATACAAAGATAGGCTCTATTTTTAGATTTGCAAACATTTCTAACTCCGATTTGAGACTTTTTTAATTTTTTAGTTTCACTATTTTCTATAAAGGATATTTTTTAAAATTTTAATAAATGATTGTAACCTATTTATTAAATATTTTTAAAAAGGGAAACTGCCTCTGAGTGCGTTGTGGGGCGGTTTTTGGCGGGATTGTCGCCAATCTCTATTTAGAGATTGCAAGTTTAGCGATGTTATTAGTTACAGATTGTAAGCGGGTAACAAAAATCGAGAAAAATGTTAAATATTTTTCAACCCTACCCTTTGGCTCTATATTTTGCAATAATAGTGCAATCAGAGCACAATCGCACCAAAGGCCAAAATCAGTAGCAGAATGTAGCTGATAAGGGTGATGATGTGTGGCCAGCGGGCGAAAAAGAGGTGAGCAATAACGGCAAATCCACAACCGAACAGGGCATAGAAATAGGGGCTCGGCTCCTCGAGGAGGAGCATTGCGAGTGCGCCGAGTGCAATCAGTGTGAAGTGCAGGTTAATCTTCTTGGGGCGCGTACGCATACTCGAGTTGGCTACAAGTAGCGATACGAGAGAGCAGAGAATTGTCAGCACCATAAAGGCGAGGAGTACTCCTTCGCTAAGACGGTCGAGAGTGAAGAGCTCTGCGATGCGGAAATTCTCATTGTTGAATGTGAAGAGGTTTTTGCCCAGTGTTGTTGCCATATCCTGGCCGGCAAAGAGCCACCACAGCCAGGTGCAAAGTATTGTGGGGAGCACGGCTCCGGCCACTCCGGCCATCCACTCGCGGGGCGTGCGCTCATAGATGGGCATCATCAGCAGCGAGAGGAGCACCACGGGGAGAGCATTAGGGTAGAGGAGTGGTATTATGCCGATAAGGAAAAAACCCTCGAAGAGAGGGGCGAAGATCAGGGTGCGTTTGAAGCTGCGAATCAGGCGGCTCGAGCCTGCCAGAAGTAGGGTGGCGGTCAGCTGAGGGACTACCGAGCCTGTCTGGATTGTTGTCGCACAGGCAGCTATGGTGTAGAGCACCATAGGCACGAAGGAGCGCACGACAGAGGCCGAGTAGCGGGTTACGATACGTGCGGCAAGGAGTGAGTTTACAATGATAAGCAGGGTGGCGAAGATTGCACCAAAGAGTGTGCCTGCACCACCAAAGAGATTCTCAATGGCCTCGGCGGTCGGTGTGGCCGCAATCATAGCCTCGCGCTCGCCAAGAGTAAAGAGTACGCCGAAGAGCAACAGTGCCCCTTCGGTGAGGAGGATTATGGCGGCGGGTTGTTTGAGAATGTCTGTCTTCATTGTCTGATGTTTTCGACCTCAAAAATAGCACTTTTTTCGCCAAATTTCCTATTTTTGTGGTATCAAAACGAAGTATAAATGTTGCTCGAAACCTCATATATGAAAGGTGTGCTCGAAGCGGGATGCGACGAGGCGGGGCGAGGTCCGCTTGCAGGGCCTGTCTTTGCCGCAGCCGTTATCCTGCCCGAGGGCTTTTCGCACCCACTCCTCGACGACTCGAAGAAGATGAGCGAGAAGAACAGAGTGCTGCTCCGTGAAATTATAAAGAAGGAGGCAGTGGCGTGGGCTGTTGCCGAGGTGTCGCCCGAAGAGATTGACCGTATCAATATATTGCGTGCTTCGTTCGAGGCTATGGTGCGTGCCGTCGAGTCGCTGTCGGTGCGCCCCGAACACCTTCTGATTGACGGTAACAGATTTATTTCGCGTTTGGATATCCCGTATCGTTGCGAGGTTAAGGGAGATGGCAGGTTTGCGAATATTGCGGCGGCCTCTGTGCTTGCCAAGACAGCCCGCGATGAGCGTATGATGCAGTTAGCCAAGGAGTTCCCTGGTTATGGGTGGGAGAAGAATAAGGGCTATCCGACCCGTGAGCATCGTCAGGCGGTGGCTCGATTGGGGGCTACGCCTCACCACCGTTTAACCTTCCTGCACGAGAAGGATCAACTTACTCTATTCTAGATTTCCCCTTTTTATTCCGTTTTTGAGTTGGCCTATTGGTTGTAGGTCAACTTCTCTTTTGCGGCTTGCTTTTCGACTACGAAAAAACCGATTTTTTTTATTGCAGTAAATCAGTCTTTTAGTTCAAAAATTATTCTAAAAGTTAAGAAAATTATTTAACAGCTCTTGACAACGGCGATTTTAGGTTATATATTTGTTCAAAAATTTACTGAACAATATTTGAAAGAATTACTAAAATCAACAATCAGAGATGTTACGTCAGACCATTATTTCCTCTATTGGACGTGCCGTTGAAACTCTCGGTTACTCCTTTCAGCCCCCTACGGCCTGTGCGCCAAAAGCACAAATATCACAACTCCCTGCAGCCACCATTGCACCACTGCGAATAGTCTCCACAGAGGGCAGAAAAGAGCCGAGGGTTATCTATCGGGTAGTGCTTACCCTGCTCTCGCCCCACAATTTTGCCGACGCCGACCGTGAGTCTTTGTGGTCGGTAATGGAACGCGATGCTATTGAGGTTTACAGAGTTATGGAGTTGTCGCCTGCCGTGTGCGGTGTTGCCAACTTCTCCGCTACCCCCGCCTCGCGACCACTCACCCGATTTGGTGATTGCTCGCTGACGGCCGAGTTCGATATCGAGGCAATATACTGTATTGAGTAACTAAAAACGCCACTTTTTATGATAACATTTTCACTTCCCGATGACTATTCCTCGGCCTATACCGGAGCAACCTTTCTCATTGAGAGTTCCTCGACAACTCAGCCACGAATTGTGGAGGTAATAGATAGTCAGTTGAACGAAACGCTCGGTTTTCGCAGAGTTCAATACTTGAATAATAACAAAATCAATATTGCGCGCTACCTTGCCAGAGCGCTCGACCCGCAGCCTATTCTTAGTCGTGGTTGGCAGGTGCCGGAGGGTCGCACGGTCGAGGCCCAACTCCTTGCTGAAGGGGTAGCTACGGATAGTCGTATCTTCACCGCCTCGCTCACCAACCTGACAGAAGATAGAGTGCTCTCCTCGCTCAACCACCGTACGGTAACCTCTGGTGATGTGGATGAGATAGCGCTCTTTGCCGGAGCGGGGCAATTGACTCTGTCTGTTGCCTTTGGCGCAGACAGACCTAACAGACAGATTGTGGCTATGCGTAACCATAGCGGAGGCTTGATTAGTTATGTGTTTGAGGTAGAGGCTGTTTTGGGGCTTGCCAACAGACCCGATGAGGTGCGACAATTCTGGCTCTACGTTATGCTTGCGGGCAAGACGATAGCACGACTGCGCTACTCGCTTATCCCCGCTACGGCTCAGAGTGTGAGGCTCGGCTGGCTCAACCCCTACGGAGCTATCGACTATCATACTTTCCGCTCGCTTGGGCGATTGCTCCGCACTGAGAAGGAGCGAGTGGTCACCGGCCACACTATGCAGAAGGTGAGTACGACACGTTCGAGTTATGTGTGGGAGGATGTGCTGAGCAGTGGATATCTGCCTGCTGCGACAGCTGTTGCGCTAAGCGGAGTGCTCTCCTCGCCCAGAGTGTGGCGTATTGATGAGGGTGGGGTGCAATCTGTGGATGTGACAGAGGAGATAGGGGCGGTGAGTGATGAGGGGCAGCTCTCTGTGCTGAGATTCTCGGTGCGTGAGGCTGAACCCCGCCAGACTCAATTTTTCTAACCCACTTTCCCTGCAATCTTTCTCTTTTTTTCCAAAAAAACTAGCCTTATCTACGGTTTTTAAAAATATTTAAAAATATTTAAAAATGTAAAAAATATCAATAGATGGCAATAGAACTTTATATAGATAATTGTCTGGCAGATATCGACAACCGTACTCGTATAGCAATAACCCTCTCGCTCGGCAGACTCACCAAGCCTGAGGAGAGTGCTACGGGCTATGCAAAGAGTATCTCTATCCCCGCCACACCCACAAATTGCGCCCTGATGGGGGATAGTGAGCAGTTACACTCACTACCGCTCTTCGGCTCGCAATGCCACCGCGCCCGCATCGAAGAGGAGGGCTTTGTGCTACTCGAGGGGCCGATGCGACTTGTGGAGAGTACGCTGGGAGGTGAGGAGAGGTATCGTTTCAACATCCTTGGTGCAGCTTGTGATTGGCTCAAATCGGCACGGGAGTCACTCGCCTCGCTCACCATCGACTACGAGAAGGTACTGAACCCAATCACCATCGCCCAGAGTTGGTCCGAGGAAAGCACCCCAATCCGATACCTCCCTGTGCGACGCGACCTCTACTTTACGGAGGAGAGGGGTGTTGATATCTTCCCGCCAGCCAGAGTGCTGACGGCCGATGACTACCACCCATTTCTCCACATCGCCACAATGGTAGAGAAGATCTTTGAGGAGGCTGGCTACTCTGTGGAGTCACGATTTATGAGTGGGGAACTCTTCCGCGACCTCTATATGAGTGGTTACTTCTCCGAGAGAGATGTCGCCCTGCTGGTTGAGGCGATGGACTTTCGCGCCTCTCGTTTTAAGGCTGCTACGGCTACGGCAGGCGGTGGGGGACAAATCTTATGTACACCACTGACCAATGGCCCAACAGTTGGTAATCTGGTAGATACGGCCTCGCTCTATGCTACCGACCAGGAGGGAAACAGAGCCTACGATGTCTATGACAATGGTGGATGCTTTGTGACCGATGAGAGTGGCAGGGTATGCTTCAAGCCCCTCGAGGAGGTTAGCGTTAGCTTTAAGTATTACTTCCACTATCTTACCGACTACCGTATGCTTTCGTCGAGAGAGCTGGCAGGGTTCAATACTATCCGACTCGATGGGGATGATGTGCGCAAGTTCACCATTGCCAACCCCTTCCCCGACCGCAAGGAGGAGATTAACAGTGGGATGGAGTATAGGGTGGTGGTCTTCGGGGCTTCGGCGAGTGCGCACCATATCTTGTACGGCTGGGAGGAGCTGGAGGGTGGCGAGAAGCGTTCTGTGACGCTTGCCAACTTCTATGGCAGCGAGGCTCTCTTTATCTCCAATGACTCGGCAGGCAAGGTGCGTAACCTTTGGCTGCTCTGCGACGGAGTGCCGTACGAGGGCGATTGGGCAGTCTATAACAGCCATATTGCTACTCGCGGGCAGCGAGAGGTGAAGATTACCCTCACGGGGCGGAGGGTATCTGCCACGGGAGGAGAGCCGGCCTACTTCGATATGGTCTGCTTCGAGGGCGGCGAGGATGGTATGTCGCTCACGCTCCTGCCCGACACCTCCATCACACCTGTCTTTAACCCCCATCCGGGTGAGGGTAGTGTGATAACCTTTGCCGATGTGGCACGCCACAACTGCTCACGCCTTGACCTGCTTGCTGCAATCAGACAGATGTTTAACCTGCGCTTCTACACTGACGCTATTACCCGTAAGGTGATGATTGAGCCGTTGGATGAGTTCTATAATCGACACATAGTGGACTGGAGCGATAAGGTAGATTTTGGTTATCCGATTGTGGTTGAGGAGGTTGGCAGTAGTGCTCCGCGAGAGGTGGTGTGGCGTTATCGCGAGGGTGATGGTGCGGTGGCCCGCTACGATTCGGCACAGGGTGTGGTGCTGGGATGTTGGGAGGCTACTGTGGATAGTGCGGCAGGCTCGACAACGCGCTCGGTGAGCATCAACCCGCTCTTTACGCCCACCCTCAGCCAGCCCTCTCTGTTGCAAGGCTCGCCATCGGCAACCCTTATCGCGGTGGGCGACAGACAGAGGTTTGTGCGTGGTGGCGATAGTATGAACTTTCCTGCTAAGGTGGTGAGATATAGCGGAATGGTACCTCTGCCTGAGGGTGAGCGCTGGGATTGGCCTGGCTACGGTGACTCCTATCCCTACCTTGCCTTCCATAGCCCTGAGCAGGGTTGGACACTCGGTTTTGAGGACCGTGATGGAGTGATAGGCCTGCACTCCTATTGGGACTCTACCGTCGAAACGCTATCCTATGCCCGCAGGGTGACTCTCTATCTGCATCTTACCCCGACCGATGTCGAGCCGCTGGCTATGCCCGACAAATTGGGAGATGACTTCCGTGCACTCTACCGCCTGACGATTGACGGAGAGCCTGCTCTCTATCGTTTGGAGGAGGTGTGTGACTACAATCCCGAATACTCATCGGTGAAGTGTAAGTTTGTGCAAGTGCTTAAAATATAATTATTTACCAACTTAATTATGATGAAGTCAATTACTGTTTACTCCTCGGCTGAGTCGGGGAGAGTGGAGGTCGTATCTCCGCCCGTAGAGGAGAGTATTGCCACTCCCGCACTCTACGAATCTGGCAGGGCGGGGACGCAGAGGCCTGCTGCGGAGCGTGTGAGTTCGGAGAAAGGGGTGGTCGCTAACAGAGAGAGGTCTGAGCCTGTGCTCCACATAACCCTCGCACAGCTCAGCGAAGCTATAGCCTCGGCACTGCGCTCGGTGAAAGTCTATGTTGTTGAGTCGGAGATTACCGAGGCCCAGCGTGCGGTGCGTGCTGTGGTTGAGGAGAGCCACTTCTAAATCCTCGGTGGCTATGAATAAGTATGAAAAGTGGTTGCTCAAGATGGTTGAGCAAGAGTTGCCACGCTGCGCTACCAAGAGCGAAATCATAGAGTGGCTGTCCGAGAAGGGAATCACCGACAACACCACCTGCAAAAGAGTTGTGCTGAGCGACTTTGTAGCTTGCGAGTGTCGAAGATGCAGGAGAGTGAATAAAATAGATGTGATGTTCCGTGCCGCAGACCACTTCGGAGTTACCTACGAAATGGTGCGCAACAACATTTACTACAAACCGAGTGGGAGTAAACAAACTAAAACAGCGAATCAGAAACAATGAGAAATGAAGGAATCAGAATCCGTGCGGGACTCTTCTCGCTCTCGGTGGATATCGAGGGAATAATCGGAGTGCCCGAGTCGGAACAATTTGAAAATGAGGAGGAGAGAGTGGCGACCTATGAGAAGTTTCGCACCAGTCTTGCCCGCATACGGGAGAGCAATGCACGGCATATTATTGTAAATATCCGTTCGACAGGTGGGGATGTGGAGGATGCGCTGCTCATCTACGAGGCTCTGCGCGAGTCGGGGTGTAAGGTGACTACCCGTTGCTATGGCTATGTTGCCTCGGCAGCGACCATTATCGCTCAGGCAGCCTCCCCGGGTCGCCGACAGATAGCCGGCTCGGCACTCTACCTTGTTCACCGATGCCACAGCTTGTGCGAGGGCAATGCTGAGGAGTTGAAGGCGACACGTGATATGCTCGAGGCTACCGACCAACGATTGGCGTCGATATACTCCTCGCGCTCAGGGAGTTCGAGTGAAGAGATGCTTGCTCTGATGAGCGAAAATGGTGGCCGTGGCCGTTGGCTGTCGCCCGAAGAGGCAGTAGCCCTGGGGCTTGCCGACAAGGTGATTGGCGACAGACGAGATAAGAAGAGTGGCACACAAGCGAGTGTGGCACTCGACAAAAACTTACCCCCAATCCCCGCCCCCGACTCGGAGGGTGCTACTGTTGAGGTGCAGGGTAGTGGCTTTATGGAGGCTCGCGCAACAAGCGTAGAGGCCGTGGAAGACCCCTCGCCCACAGAGCGCAGACTCTCGGCTAACCAGATGGCATATCTTAATGATGCGCAAGTGGTTAGCGACCGATAATGGTAAAATAAAACAATTATTAAAAATTTTTAAAATAGTACAAAAATGTCGAAGATTGAAACAATTAAGAGTTACACAGGTCACGATTTGGAGAATATCTTTTTCCGTCCTATGCTGACAGGACCGAGTGCAGAGGAGTTGGGTATCAAGGTTATGTATAATATGCCTGTGCCCACCACCCTCCATTTCTGGAAACGCTCGGGTGATGTGTTGCACAAGTTTGACAAGGCGGGTTGGGTAGGCTCGGCAGCTGCCAACAAGTATCAGAAGACTCTGGATCTCAAACGAGTGAAGGCCGAGGTCGGCTACTCGGCAGAGGACTACTTCTCGATGGTCTATGAGCTTATTACCGCAAGCCCCAATGTCAATATGGAGGATCTCTCCGGTACCGAGCTGGAGGCTGCCGAGACTGCACTCTTCAAGCAGGATATTGCCGAGGGTATCCGTACTACAATGTGGCTGGGTAATACCGAGCGCGAGAGTTTCTGCAACACCTTCGATGGCTTCTTGAAGCATATCACAACCGACCTGATGGCTGGCGATACGGAGATGAAGGCTGTGGGCTTCAACAAGACGAATGCAGAGTGGGCGTCGAAGCTCTTTGCCGATATGTGGGAGAAGTCGAGCGAGCAGTTGAAGGCACTCAAGAGCGAGGGTAACCTGGTGCTCTTTGTGACCTCCGATATCTATGCTCAGTATGAGAACGAGCTCAACAGCGCAGACTACGAGTCGGCATATATCGCTCGTCAGGATGGCCGTCCTCAGCTCCACTATCGTGGTGTGCCTATCGTGGATTTGCAATTGGGCAGTTATTACGGTCGCTATGAGGACCTGCCTACCTCGTTTGCGCTCTTTACAGACCGTCGCAACCTCGCTTTGCCGGTCAATACCAGCGACTTCCCTCGTACTGAGGTGAAGATGTGGTACAACCCCGACCAGATGGAGAACCGCCAGCGTGCAGTCTTTATGGCTGGTTGCGACTACCTGATGCCCGAGCTTGTCACCTTTGCCATCTCTACCGGTGTGACCATCGAGACAACTGTGGATGATGAGTCGGTATATGTCTATATGATGCCCGATGATATCTATGCTATTGAGCAGGTGAAGGTTGTGGCATACGACAATGGTCGAGCGTTGGAGCCCGTTATCGCTCCCGGCTACGATATGCCCACCGAGTATGAGTTTGAGGGTGCTAAGATGACAGGTGTGCGCGTCACCATCAACTACAAGAACGGAGTAACCTTTGAGCAGTTCTTCGATGAGTAGTCCTATGGCTCTGAGTGGATTTGCCCGTGCGTGCGCAAAGCGTAACGGCGGAATTGAGAAGATAGGTCTGCTGAGGGCTGCCGATATCGCTTCGGTGGAGTATAATGCGAGTGGAGATCTATTTACCTCGCTCTCGCTCACCCCAGGGGCTGCCGTTGCTGTCTATCAGTTCGATGAGGATAGTGCGGAGTATAGCGAGGTGCATCGCCGTACCGACGGCTCCTACTCCGTGGAGCACCGACTCTCTATGTCGCTCGGCCGATTTGATGGCTCGTCGCGTGAGGCTGTCGAGGAGATTGCTCTCACCTCTGAGTGTGGCGTGGTGGCAGTGGTGCGTACCTGCTCGGGAGAGGAGTTCGTGGTGGGCTACTCGCAGGAGTTTGGCGCAGAGCGACCCTTGCGACTGCTTTCGAGCGAAGCCACAACAGGTGCTAAGCCTTCGGATGCTACCTGTCGTAAACTAACGCTCGGCTCGCTGGATACCGCCTCGGCAAGAGTATTGGTAAACGGAGTGCTCTAACTACTACCATCCCCTTCGGAGGGGGTATCCTTCCGAAGGGGTGTTTTTTAAATCTTAACACTTTACTGATAATGGATAATAAGAAGGTAAATTATTCGGCTAAGCTTTTCTCCCCGCGCAGCTCGGTACAAAACCCCTTTATGCCGGCAGTGAGGAGTGTGTCGGACAATCGTTTCTGGCGTTGGGGCGATGACAACCTCTTTCCTGTTGCACTGAGTCTGCTGGCGCGACAGAGTACCACTCACCGCCGAATTATCAACGACAAGGCGGACTATATCTCAGGCAAGGGGCTCACTTGCGATGAGGGGTTGCCCCACATCGCTTCGCTTATCAAGCGCGCCAACCCGATGGGCGACTCGCTGCGCAGTGTGCTCAACCGTCTGGCGATGGATAAGGCGCTATTTGGCAATGCCTTTGTGGAGGTGGTGACCGATGCGGGGCGCACCTTTCTGGCCCTCTTCCATCAAGACGCTTCGCTGTGTCGTTTGTCGCGTGACGGGGCTGGGGTGTTGCTACACCACGATTGGAGTCGTGCCTCGTCGGGAGAGATGAAGTATCTCCCTCTCTTCCCCGCTTTTGCGGAGGGCGAGGATGGCAAACTACACTCGATAATCCACTACAAAGATTATGAGCCGATGTTTTCGCACTATGGTGTGCCACCCTATATCGCGGGTCTTGGTGTCTCGACAATTGCCTATAAAACAGACCGTTGGAATATATCGCGATTGGATAACTCATTCCAGCTGTCGGGCGTTATGATGCTCGATGGTGGAGTGGACAACGATCAGCAGGCCGAGGAGCTGATGCGCTCGGCACAACGTAAGTTCGCAGGGCAGCCCGGGCAGGTGATGTTTATGATTAAGGATTGCTCGGAGGGAGATTCTTCGCGTTTTATCCCCATCACTGCGACCAACGAGGGCGATTGGCGCGACCTGCACGAGCAGGCGACCGGAGATATTGTGGTTGCCCACTCCTGGTTTCGCTCGCTCAGCGGGCTTGACTATGGCAACGGCTTCAGCTCGGAGCGTATCATCCACGAGTACGAGGTGGCGCTCAATACGGTGATTTTGGGTGAGCAGGCCGAGCTGCTGGAGCCTATCAAGGAGGCGATAGAACTCGTCTGGGGTGAGGACGCCTCGTCACTTGCTGTAATCAATCAGCCACCATCGCGCAGTAAGCCCCTATATATGAAGGTGTGGGAGGCAAGGCGTGCCGATGGGTTGGAGTACGACCCTGAAGACCCCGAACAGCAACTCTATGTGGCTCAGGTAACTAAGTATGGACTTCAAAATGTGAGATAGCGATGGAGAGAAAGATGATTACGGCCGAGGAGGTGGTTGCTCTGGCCTTTGGTGGCGACAGCCACTTGGATAGGGCGAAGATAGCGGATGGGATTATCCTTGCTGCACAGAATAAGTTTATACGCCCGGTGCTGGGAGGAGTATATGATGTGGCGCACACTCCGCCCTACTCGTCGTTTGTCGATGAGTGGGTCAAACTCCCCCTTGCTCTCTATATCAAGTGGCTTATGTTGCCCGAACTGATTGTTGAGGTTGGAGCCTCGGGTGTTGTGGTGCGCTCGTGCGAGGATTATGTGAGTGCCTCAGAGGGACAACTCCGAGTGATGATGCAACGACTGCGCTCGGAGGCTGAGGCGCTGCTGGACAGAGCCGTCGAGGAGCTCGAGAAGAGTCCCTCGCGCTACACTGCCTACTCCCCGAAGGATAATGTGCGCTGCCGAACCCGAATAGTTGGCGGAGTGGTTTTTTAACACTGTTTTTAATCTAAAACGAAGATATGATATGAAGATGCTGATGGAACAAAAATGTCTGAAGATTGCGAGTGGGGTGGTGGCGGGATGTGCAGGGCTATTTGCACCTGCGGTGCCGTTGATGATGGCTGCTCTGATTTTTATGGCAATCGACTTTGTGACAGGTGTGTTGGCCGACCGAAGGATTGCCAGGAGTGGTGGCAGGGAGTGGCACTTTGAGAGTCGCAGGGCGTGGTGTAGTGTGAGAAAGGTGTCGTTTGTTATGGTCGGAATTGTGATGGCCTCGGCTCTTGACGGTATTCTCGCGGAGGTAATCGGGATGGAGATTGCCAAGCTCTATACCGGCTTTGTCTGCGGAGTGGAGTTTTGGAGTTATCTTGAAAATGCCTCGGTGCTATCGGATAAAAAACTCTTTCGCTCGCTTCGCAGCCTTGTGGGCGACCGACTGAAAAGAGTAGCAGGCGAAACTATTAATATAGAGGAAAATGGGGCAGAGTAGGGGGCTGAGGAACAACAATCCGGGCAATATACGCCACTCGTCCACCGTTTCCTATTGTGGAGAGATCAAGGGTGCGGACAAGGAGTTCCGCACCTTTGAGGCAATGAAATGGGGCTATCGGGCAATCTTTGTGGTGTTGCACACCTATCGTCTGCGCTATGGCATTTGCACCATAGGCGAGGCGATTGGACGATGGGCACCACATGCGGAGAACGACACCTCGGCATACATTGAGTTTGTTGTGCGCCTGAGCGGAAGGAGTGCGAGCGAGCCGTACGATACCCTCTCGGCCGAGGATATGGTGCCTGTTGTGGAGGCTATCTCGTGGATGGAAAATGGTGTGAGGGCTGTGGCAGAGGAGGTTGCAGAGGGGTGGAGGCTGTTCTGCAAAGATTATGAAAGGTAGTCTCCCCGGCTAAAATCCCGTGCTGTCATCCCGAAAATCCAATTGGCAAAAGGGATAAGAGAGAGAAAAAGAGAGGAAATTTTGCTGTTTGGGCTAAAAGATATATCTTTGCGCCGTGGAACGATTTGGCCGCTTGCAGACCACGTTAAAAAAGTGCTAAAATGCATCCTTTCGCTATGGCTCATCTCTCTGAGCGTGGTTGGGTGATGAAATTATCTGCAAGCCCACTATGTCCCATTAAGTTTGATATAAGTAGAATAATTTAATAGGAATAAAAGATGAGTTTTTTGTTTACTTCCGAGTCGGTGTCCGAGGGACATCCCGATAAGGTTTCGGATCAGATTTCCGATGCAATTCTTGATGAATTTCTTCGCCACGACGCCTCTTCAAAGGTGGCGTGCGAGACACTCTGTACAACAGGTATGGTTATGGTAGCAGGTGAGGTGCGCTCCTCGGCTTATGTCGATGTTCAGGAGGTTGCCCGCCGTGTTATCAACCGTATTGGCTATACCAAGAGCGAGTACCAGTTCGATGGCAACTCGTGCGGTATCCTCTCCGCAATCCACGAGCAGTCGAAGGATATCAACCGCGGCGTTGTTCGCGAGGAGGAGAGCGAGCAGGGTGCTGGCGACCAGGGTATTATGTTTGGCTATGCTTGCAACGAGACCCGCGAGTTGATGCCCGCAACCCTGATGTTGGCACACGTTATTCTGAAGGAGTTGGCTGTGATTCGCAGAGAGGGTGAGGTGATGACCTATCTCCGTCCCGATGCAAAGAGCCAGGTGACTATCGAGTACGACAACGAGGGCAATCCTCAGCGCGTACACACCATCGTTGTTTCGACCCAGCACGATGAGTTTATCGTGGCAGGTGAGGGTCGCAGCGAGTCGGAGGCTGAGGCACAGATGGCTGCAATCATCAAGGAGGATGTTCGCACTATCTTGATTCCCAGAGTGAAGGCTCGTCTGGAGCGTGCAGGCGACAAACTTGCAGAGCTGATTGGCGAGGAGTATATCCTCCACGTTAACCCCACCGGCAAGTTTGTTATCGGCGGTCCTCACGGCGATACCGGTTTGACCGGCCGTAAGATTATCGTTGATACCTATGGAGGCCGTGGCGCACACGGTGGCGGTGCCTTCTCGGGTAAGGACTCCTCTAAGGTGGACCGTTCGGCGGCCTACGCAGCACGCCATATCGCTAAGAACCTTGTGGCTGCCGGTGTGGCAGACCGCATCTTGGTACAGCTCTCCTACGCCATCGGCATTGCACAGCCTTTGAGCATCTTCGTTGATACCTACGGCACTTCGCACGTTGAGGTGAGCGATGGCGAGATTGCAATTATGATTGGCGAGGTATTCGACCTCCGTCCCCACGCTATCGTTAAGCGTTTCGGCCTGAAGAATCCTATCTTTGAGGCTACCGCTTCCTATGGTCACTTTGGCAACCGTCCCTATACTCAGGAGGTTACCGTATACAACGAGCAGGGTGTTGCAGCCACTCGCGAGGTTGAGTTCTTCGGTTGGGAGAAACTCGACGAGGTGGATAATATGAAGAAACTCTTTGCACTCGCATAAGGCAATGGAGAGATTTCTGGTGTCGCGAGGTGTGGCCCTGATGGTGAGTGATAGTGGTGGCGAGCTGCCCGCTATGCTTCTCCTGCACGGCTATCTCTCCTCGGGCGATGTCTTTGATGACCTTGCAGCCAAGCTGAAGAAGGAGTACCGAGTGATAACCCTCGACCTGCCCGGTGCGGGTATCTCGGAGGTGGTTGGCGAGGTGCACACTATGGAGTGGATGGCCGATGTGGTGGCTGGCGTTCTGGAACAGTGCGGCGTGGAGCGTGCCACTGTGGTTGGTCACTCGATGGGTGGCTATGTGGCGTTGGAGTTGCTTCGTGCCAAACCAGAGATGGTGGAGAGGTTGGTGCTGATGCAGGCACTGCCTGTCGCCGACTCCGACAAGAAACAGGCGGAGCGCGAGCGTGAGTTGAAGGTGTTGGCAGATGGCAAGAAGGATATGTTGGCTCGTCTTGCTCCCGAGCACTCGTTTGCGCCCCAAAATCGCAGGCGTATGGCAGAGGAGATGGAGGCGATGGCCGAGCGCATAATCCTCACCGACGATGAGGGTGCGATGGCGCAACTGCGCGGACTCCTTGCGAGAGGTGACCAGAGCGATGTGCTGAAAGAGTCATCGGTGCCTCTCTGCTTTATCTTCGGTCGTCAGGATGAGCGTGTCAGCCCCGAGCGTGCCGAGGAGGTAGCCGCCGACTATCCCAATGCCGAGGTCTTTTGGCTTGAAGAGTCGGGGCACTTCGGTTTCCTCGAGGAGCCTGACAAGGTGGTGGAGGCTCTGCTCTCCAAGTAGCGGAACGATACCTAATATAATAATATAGCCCGAGAACTCTCTCGGGCTATATTTATGTTTGGGAGTGGCCGACTACCACTTCTGCTCCACTGCGTGTTGGAGAAGTGTTTTCAGGTCGTCCAGGTTGTTGGTGTCCAGGTTGTTGGCACTGATATACTCTTTAACCTCATCCTTGTTGTTGGAGAAGGGCTTTACGATACTCTTGGTGGTGTGTGTGCGGTAGAACTTGTTTTTGCGCACAATATAGTACTCGTGGTGCTCATCGAAGACAAAGAGCTGGTCGGTGCTCAGCACAAACTGACCTGTGGCAGCATCGTAATTTCTTACTCGGTGCGAGCCACTTGCGATGGACTGACCGCCATAGTCACCCGACGAGCGAGCCTCGTTCTTGGTTGTGAGATAGGAGACGCTGGCAATCGACATATCGCCAAAGTCGCCCAAAATCTCAAACCAATTGTTGCCACGCCATACAAAACGACGGTCAACCATATCAACATAGGCCACCTGAGTAGGGTCGGCAATATCCATCACGGTACCATCCTCGTTCTTGAACTGGATGGTCTTGGTGTAGAGGTTGTAGTTCAAAAGTCCCTGTGTGCGTGTGCCATTGTTCAGGATTACCTGACCTGCAACAAAGCCCGGGTACTTGTAGAGTACCTTGGTCTGGTCCTCACCCTCACGCAACTCGCGGGTCTGAGCCGAGAGAGTCAGCGACGAAGTGAGGAGAATCAATAACAATAAAAATCTTTTCATAATCTATTCTCTATTTTTTTACGCCTCTGCGGGAGTCTCCTCCTTGGCGGGTAGTTCCTTAATCCACCCCTTCATCTTATCGCTGCCAACCACCTCGGCAACAAAAGGAATTGCCAAAACTGCACCTACACCCATCACTGCACCGAGGAAGGTGAAGATAGCCAATATCTTGGCACGCGCGGGCTTGCTCTTCTTGACAGGCACCGTTACGGGCTTGATGACGGTGAGTACGGGGGTTGTCTCCTTGACATTGATACGCGCCTGCTCCAATTGTGCTGCGAGGTCGGTATAGACTGTCGAGGTGATGGTATATTCGGTGTTCAGACGCTCCTGCTGCACTCGTGCGGCGGCGGTGGTCAGGTTGTAGTTAGAGTCCATAAAGGCTGCGCGACGGCTCTGAATATCCTCCATCTCGGCCTTTACCTCATTGTATCGCTCCTCGATAAAGTTCAAATCCTCCTGCACTTTCTCGATTTTGTAACGAGTTACATAACTCTCCAGATTGTCGAGCATTGCTTGTGCCAACTCAGCGGCCGCCAACGGCTCGGGCATATTTGCCGAGAGGGTGAGGTAGCCGTTCTTGTCATCGAGGCTGAAGCCGGTAATCTCACCGAGTAGTTTGTAGCACTTCTCCTCGTCGGGAGTCAGTGTGGTAATCTCGGGGTGGATATCCAGATTGGAGTTATCGGTTGGCTCCTGCTCTCCGCGCAGTGCTCCGAGGATAACGCCCGGCAGACCGATGGTGTAGCGTTTGATATAGTCGCCTACCGAGGGCTTGTTGTATTCGGGGTTGAAATAGTAGTCGAAGAGGGTGATGGGCTCTTCGAACTCGGCAAAGTGAATCTTAGTGTACATCAAATCCTTACGGAAAGGTACACTGCTTACAATATTCTCATATACGTAGGGCGACAGAGTGCTGTTGTTGCCCGTATTGTTCACCCTGATACCTGCCAATGCTGCAAGCGAAGAGAGGCTGCTGCTGGAACTGCTGTTTCCGGTCTGGGGAACAATCTCACATCCTGCCGAGAAGACCTTAGCGCTAAACAGAGCCACCATAAGACCCACAACCATAAAGAGAATGGTTGTCTTGATAATCAGACCACGGTTGTGCCACAACTTGGCAATCAACTCCACAAGGTCAATCTCCTGCTCCTCTACGGGAGTCTGATACTGCTGTTCGTTCATAGTGGTCTGTGCTATTTCAACATATTAATAACCGACATAATCATTGCAGCCGAGTAGGTGGTGCTCTGCAAGATGCTTGCAATATCTGCAACGCTTACAGGTGCAGCCTTGACCTTGTAGGGTACAATAATCTGGCAACCCGGCTCTATGCGTGCGCTATTGCCGGTATCGACCATACCGTTCATATAGACTACAATGGGCTTAGCCTTGCGTGCGTTCTGAGTATAGCCACCGGCCATCTTTACATAGTCCTTCACGGTCTGGCCTTTGCGGTAGCTGACCGAGTTGGGGTAGTTGATTGCACCCAACACCTGCACTGTGCTGTTGAGCAGAGGGATGGTGATTACATCGCCATCGCGCAAAACAATATTGTAGTCCGAGGTGGGGTCGTTAAGAGCCTTCTCCAAATCGATACCTACGGTATATGTATCAGCAAAAGCCTCGGCTAACATCTCAATCGAGAGAGTGTCGGTGGTCGCTTTCTCGTTGTTCGCCTCGCCGATGCTTGCCATACGCTGCTGTGCCATAATACGCTCGATGGCCTGATTCTTGATCTGCTCCTCGGGGGTGTATTTACGAATCAGGTATGCACCCTTGACATAAGCCTCGGGAGTGATGCCACCAGCCTCGTTAATAGCATCGACCATACGCATTCCGCGATAGGAGAGTGAGTAGTCACCGGCAAATACGACCTCGCCATTTACTGTAACCCTGCTCTGGGTAATGTATACAGGCGAACGACGAACATAGACTTGGTCGAAGGGCTGTAACTTGAAGTTGCTACCGCCACTAACTGTCAGTTCGGGGTCAATCTCAACAGTGAAGGTCTCTAAGAGGTCTTTGCTCAGCTCGGTGCTCTTGCTATCCTTGATTCGGCGCGAAACGCTTACGTTGACTGTCGAGGCCTCTTCCAGCAGACCACCTGCATCTACCAATAGATCCTCAATGGTCATATTCTCGGCATAGGGATACTCACCAGGCGCACCAACAGAACCATAGATAGTCACTGTCTGCTCCTGACGCATACCCTCAATGGTCGTAATCACAATGCGGTCATTCTTCTGCAAAGCGAAATCGGCTACACTGCCGTTCATCAGGCCACCAAGGTCGATGGTTACCATCTCGCTGGTCCAGTCGGGCTTCTCGCGATAGATGATAGCGCGGTTGAGGAATGCGTTGTCACGCAGACCACCTGCCGCCTCGATAAGTTCTTTAACAGTCGAAATCTGATTGCTCAGAGCGTAGTTGCCTTCACGATATACCGCACCTTCGATTGTTACGCGGTTGTTGTATCGGTCACTGATGCTACCGCCCACGGTGATATTGTCGTTGCCGAGTACCTCGAAGTTTGCGAAATCATCAGCCTGTACGGTAAATACCTCGTGGTTGTTGCCCTCGCGCAGACGATCTACAAAGACCGATGAGGTGTTGGCGTCGGAGGTGAAGCCACCCGCCATCTCGATAAGGTCGGCAATGGTCTCGCCCTCTTTGGTCTCGTAGCGCATAGGACGACGAACATTACCGCCAATCTCAACGGTGCCCTTCAAAGGCTCAACACGAATCATATCGCCATCGCGCAGAGAGATATCCAATGTCGAGTCGCCACTAAGCAGGAAGTCGTAGATGTCGCCCTCGACAACCACCTCGCCAGAGCGCAATACCTTAACATCGCGAAGGCTACCAATCTCGCTAACGCCACCTGCTGCGTAGAGCGCGTGGAAGAGCGAAGCGAGCGATGGGAGTGTGTAGGTACCTGGGTTGGCAACCTCACCCACAATATTTACCTGGATGCTGCGGATATTTCCAAGAGTGAGTTTTACGGAGGTCGAGCCGCTGTTGATACCGGCATAGATGCGTGCCAGCGAACGCTTGATACGGCTGTTTGCCTCCTTGACGGTGTAGCCCGAGAGGGTGATAGGACCTACTCGGGGTATGTTGATTGTGCCCTCGGGAGAGATTGTGCGAGTGTAGTTTACCTCTGCATCGCCCCAAACGTCAATCAGCACCTCATCGCCAGGGCCGAGCATATAGTTGTCGGGGGTGGCAATGTTGAGGTTGGGCTCAAAAGTCAGACCACCGCTGAAAATATTGCGGCCGTAGATGTTTAAGCTATCGGGAACTGCGGGAAGTGTTGCCGACTCTGCAACCTGTGTGATAATGGGGTCAGCTTCGCGTGTGCGTTGCAAATCGGTTGCAGTAGGTGCTACCTCGGTTGTGCCGAGTGCTGCCTGTGCAGCTGCCACATTACCGCCACTCTGCTGATAGGCCTGCAATGCCTTCTGGTAGTCTACCTGTGCGGATGCACTGATAGTAACTCCCAATAGGGTGAAAATCAATAAAATAGTTTGTTTCATAATCGATTATTGTTATTATTTATTTTATCTCTATTCCAATAGGGTACTTTTCAACCGACAAAGGTAATTATTTTTTTCTTTATTTTAAATAGGTAATAGAGTTGAATGGGGTTTGGAGGGCGAATAGGAGTAGTAAGGAGTTTAGGGAGTTTAGGGAGTTTAGGGAGTTTAGGGAGTTTAGGGAGTGTAGGGAGTGTAGGGAGTGTAGGGATACTCCTTACCCTCCCTAAAAATAAATGAGAGCAATTAGATATTGCTCTCATTTTTAACTAATTCTGCATTTTGAATTTTGCATTCTGAATTTTTAAAATCCCTCTTTGGTGAGTTCGTTAAAGCAGTGTCTGCAAATAGGCTCATAGATATCCTTTTCACCCAACACCACCAACTTGTCGTTCTTCGACAGGCGGTGTGAGTGTTGTGCCAGATTGCCACAGCGAACACATATTGCGTGCACCTTGGTCACATACTCCGCCTGAGCCATCAGAGCGGGCATCGAGCCAAAGGGCTTGCCCATAAAGTCCATATCAAGGCCTGCAACAATGACGCGGATGCCGCTGTCTGCCAGTTGCTTGCACACCTCGGGCAGCGAGTCGTCGAAGAACTGAGCCTCGTCAATACCCACCACATCCACATCCGAGCAGAGCAGCAGGATGTTCTGTGCCGACTCGACGGGTGTTGAGGGGATGGCGTTGCCCTCGTGCGACACGACCTCCTCTACCGAGTAGCGCACATCGATTTTGGGTTTGAAAATCTCAACACGCTGGTTTGCGAACTTTGCGCGTTTGAGTCGGCGGATAAGCTCCTCGGTCTTGCCCGAGAACATCGAGCCACATACCACCTCAATATAGCCACGACGGCTTGCTGGCTCCATAAAAGGTTGTTCCATATCGTTGTTCAGGTTAACTGTTTTTACAAATTCAAGGTGAGCAAAGATAACTCTTTCCGCTTTATGGCGCAAACTCTTTTTTGAAAAAGTTATCAACATTGGCAAACTTTGCCTATCTTTGCAGGCTGAAAGAAAATTCGAAGAAAGTGGATAATACAAACGCTCAACTGCTTGGTACTGAGAAGATAGGTAAGTTGCTGAAAACCTATGCTTTCCCTGCCATAATCGCGATGACTGCTTCGTCGCTCTACAACATTATTGACTCAATTTTTATCGGACAGGGTGTCGGCCCGATGGCTATCTCCGGTCTGGCAATCACCTTCCCGATTATGAACCTTTCGGCGGCATTCGGTACTCTGGTGGGTGCTGGTGCAGCTGCCCTTATCTCGATTCTGCTCGGCCAGCGCAACTACGAGGTGGCGAATAAGGTGCTTGGTAATGTGATGACTCTCAACACCATTATCGGTGTCCTCTTCACCATCATCACCCTCTCGTTCCTCAGCCCCATCCTGGAGTTCTTCGGCGCGAGTGAGAATACCCTGCCATACGCAAGTGCCTATATGCGCATCAACCTGCTCGGTAATGCCATCACTCACCTCTACTTCGGTCTGAATGCGGTGTTGCGTTCGAGTGGCCACCCCAAGAGGGCTATGGCGGCAACAATCCTGACCGTGGTGCTCAACGCAATTCTCGACCCCATCTTCATCTTTGTCCTGGATATGGGTGTGCAGGGCGCAGCTATTGCTACCGTCTTGGCTCAGAGTGTGTCGCTGGTGTGGCTGCTCTCGATTTTTGCCAATAAGAAGGAGATGCTCCACTTCCGCAAGGGTGTCTTCTCGTGGGATAGCCGTATCGCTCGCGAGTCGCTCTCGATTGGATTGGCTCCCTTCCTGATGAATGTGGCGAGCTGCTTTGTGGTACTTCTTATCAATCAGCGACTTAAACTGCACGGTGGCGACCTGGCGATTGGCGCCTACGGTATCGTGAACCGAATATCATTCATCTTCCTGATGATTGTGATGGGACTCAACCAGGGTATGCAGCCGATTGCGGGCTACAACTATGGCGCAGGACAGTTCCCGCGTGTTATGGAGGTGCTGAAAAAGACCATTTTCTGGGCTTCGGCAGTCACCATCTTTGGCTTCCTGCTCGGTATGATTTGCCCCTCGGTGCTTGTGTCGGCCTTCACCTCGGATGAGGAGTTGATAACGATTGCTTCGCGTGGCTTGCGTCTGATTCTGCTTGCCTTCCCTGTTGTGGGATTCCAGATTGTGGTGTCGAGTTTCTTCCAGAGCCTCGGTATGGCTAATAAGGCTATCTTTATGTCCCTCTCGCGCCAATTGCTCTTCCTGATACCCTTCCTTATCTTTATGCCCGGCCTCTTGGGTACCGATGGCGTATGGCTCAGTATGCCTATGGCAGATGGTATCTCGGCGATTGTGGCGGGTGTGCTCCTCGCGGGCTTTATGCGCAAACTGAAAAAAGGCGAGGTGAAAACCAAACAGATTGACTAACGAAACTACTGAAAGATATGGACAAGAAAGTGATTATTTGTATCGGTCGTCAGATGGGTAGCGGCGGCAAGGAGGTTGCCGAACTGCTGGGTAAGCGACTCGGTGTGCAGGTCTTTGACCACGAGCTGCTTGCAGAGGCTGCGCGTGAGAGTGGTATCAACCCCGAACTCTTCGAAAAAGCCGACGAACAGGCCATACGTAAGAGTGGCTATCTGGGTGGTAACATCTTCTCGTCGGGCTCGCACTCGGGATTCTTCAGTAACGACCGCCTCTTCAAGATGCAGAGCGATGTTATCCGCTCGATTGCCGAAAAACAGTCGGCTATCTTCGTGGGACGTTGCGCCGACTATATCCTGCGCGATATGGAGGGTGTCTATTCGGTTTTTATCACTGCCAGCCGTGCCGACCGTATTGCTCGTATCGCCTCGCGTCGCTCGATGAGCGAGAGGGAGGCCGAGAACTGTATCGACCAGACCGACCGCAAACGCTCCTCGTACTATGGCTACTACTCCTTCAAGACCTGGGGTGCGGCCGAGAGTTATGACCTCTGCATCAACTCCTCGCTGCTGGGTACTGAGGGTACTGCCGAGGAGATTGTGTCGTTTATCGATAAATGTAATAAGTAGCTCACTATGAGTGATGTACGCATAGATAAGTGGCTCTGGGCGGTGCGCATCTACAAGACGCGCAGCGATGCCGCCGAGGCTTGCCGTACCAATAAGGTGACTATCAACGGCAGCCACTGCAAGCCCTCGCGCGAGGTGAAGGAGGGCGATGTAGTGGGTGTCCGCAAGGTGCCCTATATGACCTACACTTGGCGTGTGCTGGGGCTGATTGACAAGCGACAGGGGGCGCAAAATGTGGCTATGTTTGCCGAGAATATCACCCCCGAGAGCGAACTCGAGAAGCTATCCGCACCTCGCGAAACCATCTTCATCCAGCGCGACCGAGGCACAGGCCGCCCGACCAAGAAGGAGCGTCGAGAGATGGATAATCTTATGGATACCTTCTACTTCGGTGAAGAGGAATTATAAAAGTGAATTTCTGCGTTTTACTCGGCTCGGCGATGCTCATTTACGCTCAGTAAACTCTGCTCGCCTCGCCATCGCAGGCCTTGAAATTCATCTTTTATAATTCCTCTTCAAGGTCATAGGTCCTTATACATTGAGGGATGTAGTCGGGGGTTGTTATGTGGTTGCCTCCGTACTATCCTTTGTGGGGTTGGATATAAAAACTGAGAGTAGTATCGAACTACTCTCAGTTTTTTGATATGGAATAATGAGAATAATGAGAGATTAAGGAATTTCTCATTATTCCCTAAATTCCCTAAACTCCCTAAATTCCTTAAATTCTCTTCACTCCTACCTTACCGTTATTTGGCTGACAGAGTATTTTTTACTTGGGCAATCATTGCCGTAGCGAGTGCTGCTGTTTCGGTACGCAGGCGTTCGTTACCGAGAGTCACCTCCACAAAGCCTGCTGCGCGTGCCGCCTCAATCTCGCGGGGCGAAAAGTCGCCCTCGGGGCCAATCAGGACAAGAGCACTCTCTCCTGCCGAGAGCAGATCACCCAAATAGGTGCGCTCGCTCTCCTCTTCGCAGTGGGCAATAAATTTTTTACCCTCAAAGGGCATTGCGAGAACCTCGCCGATAGGGGTCAGCTCGTCGAGGGTTGGGAAGAGGGTCTTGAGCGACTGTTTTGCTGCACTGACAATAATCTTCTCGCCTCTATCTCTGCGCAATACGCGTCTTTCGCTATGGTCGCAGACGATAGGTATCACCCTGTCGATGCCCACCTCGGTAGCCTTCTCCAGGAACCACTCGTAGCGGTCGGTATTTTTGGTCGGTGCAACAGCCACGGTGAGTTGGTAGCCACGCGCGCCCCAGCCCTCAATCTGCTCTACGACCTTCACCGTGCAGCCCCCCTGGTCTGCATCGACAATCTCGGCACGGTAGAGTGTGCCACGACCGTCGGTGAGGTTGACCACATCGCCACGCCCCAGACGGAGCGAACGGGTGCAGTGACGGCTCTCCTCGGCGGAGAGGGTGTAGAGTGGGGGAGTGAGATCGGGTGCGTAAAATAGTTGCATTTTAGACTAAAATTAGATTACTTTGCGCAAAGAAAATAAAATCGCACCAAAATATGAAATTCTTTTTGCGAATAGTGCTCATAATACTCCCCATTTTCCTCACTTCGTGCAAGGAAAAAGGGGCGGAGTCGCAATATAACCCCCTCTTGGCCGAGTGGAGTAACCCCAACGGTATGCCTCTGCTGGCAGAGGTTGAGCCTCAGCACTTTGCCACAGCAATTACCCAGGCAATGGCTGACCACAACAAGGAGGTTGAGGCCATTGCCAACAACCCCGAGCCTGCGACATACGAGAATACGGCGCTGGCTCTGGAGAGGAGCGGTCGCCGATTGGCAGATCTTGCGGCTACCCTGCAACTGCTTGCCGAGAATATGGGTGGCGGGTATGTTGAGGTGGCTAAGGAGTGGCTGCCAACGATTGAGGCGCACTACCTCCGCGTGGCGCAAAATCAGCCCCTTTTCAATCGTATTTCCTCGCTCAACCGCAGCCGTTTGTCGCTTGCCGATTCTTTGCAGCGAAGAGTGGTGGAGGGTCTGTACCGCAAGGGTGTGAAGAGTGGTGCGGCCCTTGAAGAGAGTGGACGCAAGCGAGTGGTTGAGATTGATAGCCTTCTGATGCTCAGCTCGTTGGAGTATTCCGACAGGGTGACAAAGGCCGAGGATGAATATCGTATGCTACTAAAATCGGAGCAACTTGTCGGCATACCCGTTTCGGAGCGCAACATCTCCAAGTCGCTTGCTGTGGCTGAGGATTTTGAGGAGCGTTGGCTCTACACAATCCACCCTGAGAGTGCGGAGATAATGCTCTCTACGGCCGAGGAAGACACGCTTCGCAATCAGCTCTATGCGGCCTATATAAATAAAGGAATAACCCCCGAGGCCGACAACCGCAAACTATCGGCAGAGATGTTGGCTCTGCGTGCCGAGCGTGCTGCACTGCTCGGCTATCGCGACTATCGTCAGATGGTGGCCGACGGAGAGCAGACACAGGATGTGCGACGTGCCGAGCGCGTGGTTGATTCGTTACGCCGAGCAATGCCTGCGAGTCTGGAGGCTTCATTGAAACGACTGAATAAGGTAAATAGCCAAAAACAGGATTCGATACCCCTGTCTGCGGCAGATATGCTCTATATGCAGGAGCGCGTGCGCAGTGAGTATGCGGCGCTGACCATTGATGATATAACGCCCTACCTCCCCCTTGAGAATGTGCGTTTGGGTGCCTTCTGGCTCGCAAACCGCCTCTATGGTCTTACCTTCACTCCGCTCTCGCTGAATAGTTATAGTTACGAGGTGACCTCCTACTCGGTGGCCGATTACGACGGCCGAGAGTTGGGTGTTCTTCTCATCGACCCCTATGTCCGCAAGGGTAAGTTGTCGGGTATGCGCACCTCTGAGGTTATGGCTCCGCGTATGGTGGGCGACACCCTCCGTCAGGGGGCGGTCGTTGCTCTCTCTACTTCGTTCCGTCACTCGGAGAGCCAGCCTACAACGCTCACCCCGTGGCAGGCACGCGAACTCTTTGGCGAGATGGGCAAGGCGATAGCACTCTTCCTCGCTGGTCACGACCTGCCATCGCTCCGCAAGTGGGACAACGACTATGCGGCACTTCCCGAGTTGGTTATGGAGCAGTGGGTATTGCGCCCCGAATTGCTGAGCAACTACGCCCTGCACTACTCATCGGGTGCTCTGCTCGATAAAAATGTTATGCGTAAGGTGCAGGTGGCCGACACGCTGGACAGCAAGCTTGCCTTTGCACGCCAGCTTGCCTTTGCCGATATGGATAGGGAACTTCACTCTTCGGCTACGGCAGATGTGACTGCGGTTGCCAAGAGCCATATTCCGGCCGAGGGTATTTCGCCTCTCTATGGCGAGGGTGCTATGATGCCTCTCTTTGCCGATGGGTCGCCCGAGGCGGGTCGCTATGGTGACCGATTGTGGGCCGAGATTGTTGCTGCCGACATCTTCTATACCTTCAAGCAGAGTGGGGATATCTTTGATAAGGCAAGCGCCCGCCGACTGCGCACCCTGCTGGAGATGGGTGGCGCGTGGGATGCCGAGTCGCTCTTCCTGGATTTTAAGGGTGAGGATGTGAACTACCTGCCGTGGCTTGTTGGCGTAGGCTTTGCCGATGAGTCGATACTCCTGCCTCCCGAACCCGAGGAGGAAGAGGGTGTGCGAGTTGTGGGGGTCGATGAGCAGTATCGCATCCTAAGGAACAGAAGAGAGGGGAGTGACGAATCGGAAGAGAGGCCTTCACGCCCTCTGCGCCCACGCACTATCCGACCTGTCCGCAATGCTTCGGGAGTGGTGGAGTTGTAGCGATTGGGGCTAAAAAAAAGAAAAAATGCAAAAAACTATCGAAAAAAATTCTTTGAAATAAGAAAAGTTTATATATTTGCACTCCCGAAAGGCCAATGCCTAACGCCGATGCCCAGATGGCGAAATTGGTAGACGCGCTCGTTGCAGGTGCGAGTGCCGCGAGGCTTGCAGGTTCGAGTCCTGTTCTGGGCACTAAACAACCAGCAATCGAAAGATTGCTGGTTATTTTTTTTATATATGCGTTGCTCTGTGCAAGCACAGCACGCCTATATAAAAAAATAAAGAGCCTTCGGCTCTGCTTGTTTTTTCTCAGAACAGCTCTTTGGTTGGCAGGTTGCGCGGATAGAGAGATCTATGCGCTCCGCACGAGTGCTTCGCTTTTAGTGGTATCCGCGCGACGACTTCGTCGTTCGAGTCCTGTTGTTCTGTGCAAGCACAGCACGCCTATATAAAAAAATAAAGAGCCTTCGGCTCTGCTTGTTTTTTCTCAGAACAGCTCTTTGGTTAGCAGGTTGCGCGGATAGAGAGTTTTATGCACTCCGCACAAGTGCTTCGCTTTCAGTGGTATCCGCGCGACGACTTCGTCGTTCGAGTCCTGTTGTTCTGTGCAAGCACAGCACGCCTATATAAAAAAATAAAGAGCCTTCGGCTCTGCTTGTTTTTTTCTCAGAACAACTCTTTGGTTGGCAGGTTGCGCGGATAGAGAGATTAATATACGCTCCGCACAGATGCGTCGCTTTCAGTGGTATCCGCGCGACGACTTCGTCGTTCGAGTCCTGTTCTGGGCACTAAACAATCAGCAATCTTTCGATTGCTGATTGTTTTTTTTATAGGAATAGGATTTATAGGGAGTTTAGGGGGTTTAGGGGGTTTAAGAATGTTCTCCCTAAGTTCCCTAAATTCTCTAAATTCCCTAACCTCCCTCATATTTCTCAATTCCAATATAAATTGTTAAATTGCTCCCGTTTGGTGAGGTTGGTGGTAAAATGTGGCAGATTTTTTTTACTTGTTTTGTTATTTGTTTAGTTGTGGCTCTTGTAGGGTGTTATAATAATTGGTTGTAATTTTGGGAAAATTGTATAAAACTTTTTGTTTTCTGCAGAGTGAATTGTGTATTTGTTGACCAACACTTTTCTTGTTGATTCTGCTTAACCTAAGACCTTTAATAGTATGAAAAAGTTTTCGTTTCTCTCAATGGTTATGGCGCTTTTCACTTTTGCCATAGCCTGCACCCCGGAGCCTGTTGAAATGACTCTTTCGGTGACTCCTACCCAACTTGTGTTTACTGCCGAGGGTGGTACTCAGAACGTAACTGTCAATGCATCTCACGCCACTTGGAGTGCTGTGTCTGGTGCCGAGTGGTGTGATGTTAATCTTCCCGGAAAGATGGAGAATAATGCGAGTGTAGCGTTTGCTGTCGAGCCCAACACAGGCGAGGAGCGCACTACGACCGTAACTTTTACTCTTGGCGAGAAGAGTGCAACCGTTACGATTCTTCAACTCGCAGCCGAGGTAAACCCTCTGGATGCAATCAAATCGCTCTATGAGGTTCCTGCCGAGGGCGCAGAACTCCGAATCGCAATGGAGGATACTGAGGATGTCAACTTTGATTATGATCCCCAGCACGAATGGCTTCGTATAGATGTTGGCACCACTGAGGATATGTCATTTAGTGGCATTAGCATTGATGTATTCCCGAACGAAGAGCCCGCTGTTCGTGAGTGTGTAGTAACTTTCAGCCAAGCCCAGCAGCGCCAAGAGGTTACTATTCGCCAAGCGGGAGCTGAACCCTATATCGAGGCAACACCCGATAGTTTGGCCGTTGACTACAAAGCGCAGCAGATTACTCTTTATGTTGGTGGTAATGTTGAGTTTGATACCTCTTACAGTGATGGTTGCGATTGGATTACCTACGACACAAGCAACTATCAGGGCACTCTCTTTGACGTGGCTGAGAATCCTTCGAGTGAGCCTCGTCAAGCACAGATCATCTTCTCCAACACCACGGCAGGTGTTAGTGCATCGGTAACCGTTACTCAGGAGGGTCGCCCAGAGCGTCCTACGTCGCCACCCAACAACCAGATTTGGTATTCGACTTGGGGCTATGGCGAAACACCCTACATCAAGAGTGACTCGTTTGACCGCGAGATTGTATCTAACGTCTACTATTGGGATGAGAAGTTCGGCATCATTACTTTTGATGGCGATGTGACCGAGGTTAAGGACGAGGGATGGGCATATGACGACCGTTGTACTTGGATTATGCTGCCCCCGAGTGTTACCAAGATTGGCGATATGGGCTTTTATAAGTGTTCGCGCCTCGAAAAGTTCATAGCTCCGGGTCTTACCGAGATGGGTGTGCAAGCCTTTGCCGAGACTACCAAACTTACCGACTTCGATTTCTCGGGTCCCATTAAGGGTATTCCTTCCAAGTGCTTCTACAAGAGTGGTTTCGTGGACCTCACAATCCCCGGACATATTAAGGATATCGAAGGAAATGACGCATTCCGCGAGTGTAAGAGCTTGCAAAACGTGGTGTTTGAGGAGGGTGTTGAGAGTGTTAGTGGCGCAAGAGTTTTCTATAAATCTTCGACCACGAGTGTTAAGTTCCCGACGACACTGAAGAGTTTAGGTGAGAGTGTATTCTACATTAACTCAGGACTCTCATCTATCGAATGGGGAGGCCTTGAATATATTGGTGATAGTAGTTTCGCTGCATGTGGATTTACCGAATTGTCGATTCCTTCCACAGTGAAGGTTGTTGAGAGATTTGGTTTTTCAGAGTGTGAAAGTCTTACAAAACTGACTGTTGCAGCCGACAGTATTGGAAGTTTCGCATTTTACCGAAATATCTCTCTCGTTGACATTACCATTGAGCCTACGACAACAAAATATGCAGAAGGTCTATTCACCAATTGCACTGCTCTTGAGTCGTTCCGTTTCCCAGACCATTGGAAGACAACAGGTGCACAAGTATTAGAGAATTGTACCAAATTGAAAAATGTGGATTTAAACCAAATCGAGGTTATTGATAGTGAGAGCTTCCATTACTGTGATGGACTGACTTCGATTCATATCCCCAGTTCGGTTAGAACACTTCAGCCTCATGTGTTTATTGGCTGTTACCACTTAGAGAGTGTAACTATTGATGAGGGTATTGAGACCCTGTACGGCTCGTTCAATACGGCTATTTTGGAACAGTTAACCATTCCTGCCAGTGTCAAGTGGGTGGGTGGTTCTCTCTATATTCACCAGTATGAGACAGGCAAAGTCATTACCTTCAAGGGTGAGTGCCCCTCGTTGGTTGAGGATCAAGATTACCCCATCTTCCCGACCAACTATGGTAGTACCGCTCCTTATGTTCCTACGGTACGTGTTCCATCGGCATACTTAGAAGACTATATTGCCAAAAAGAGTACTGTGTTGGGATACTGTGAGATAGTTGCTTATTAGCATAAAACAAAAGTAAAAACCTAATAAATAATAAGGGCGAAGAGTCAATCTTCGCCCTTATTATTTTGTCAGTTCTCGCTACTTGGCAGCCATCTCCTCGGCAAAGCGTTTTGCGAACTCGGTGTTCCAGGTAATCTTCGCTGTGCCATACTTGAAGTTGGCGTTGAGGGTGGGGTTGTAGGCCTGGGGGTCGTACTCGGCTGTGCCCTTGCCAATATGCTCAATCAGGGTGCGCATATCGCGCAGGTACTGCATATCGAGTTTGGGAAGGTCGCCCTTCTGCCAATCGTGGCCGCCGTAGAAGATAAGTGCCTCGGCGTCAATCTTATTTGCGGGGTCCTCGATGTAGGCAAAGAGTCGCTCTACGCCATCGATATACTGCTTAAATCCATCGTACGAGAAGATCCACACGCCATTGCCCGAGCCGATGGCGTCTCCGGTGAAACATACGGGCGAGCCCTCGAGGAAGTAGAGGGTAGAGCCTACGGTGTGGCCAGGGATGGTGATGGTGTTCAGCACCTTGCCACCCAGGTCAATCGATGCGCCATCAGCAAACTTCTCGGTGCGTCCCTCGGGGAAGTTACCACCGCGAGAGAAGTCGGCAGCGGGAATCCAGAAGAGTGCGCGCTCGTCGTCGCGGAAGGCCTCCATCATACCTGTATGGTCGCCGTGGTTGTGGGTGATGGTGATGTAGAGCTGCTTGTCGCCAATGCGGTCGTAAACCAGCTTGCGCAGCGACTCGACGGCGTTGTCCATAGTGAGGCGGTTGGAGAGGTCGATGAGCAGTGCGCTCTTCTTGCCCACAATGAGGTACATATCCGAGCAGTTGTTCTGCACATACTGACCCTCGGCGTTGGTGTAGTAGCCTGCGGGACGTGCCTCGGTGCAGTCCTCGATATGATAGACTCCACTCTCGATGGCATCAACGGTGTAAGGACCAACCTCCACGGGGGCGGGGAGTGGCTCGGCACAGGCAAACAATGTTGCGGTTGCAATTATCGCTACCGCCAGGCGAATTATCTTCTTCATAAAGTAACTATTTTATAGGTTAGTAATTTGCTATTAACAAAAATAGTATTTCTTCTCGATTTTTGCTACATTTGCACTTGAAAATTTTGCATAGAGTATGAATATCACATCGGCGGAGTTTAAGTTCAGTAGCGGTAAAATCAGTCAGATACCCAATCACGGCAAGCGCGAGTTTGCCTTCATCGGCCGTAGCAATGTGGGTAAGTCGTCGCTTGTCAATATGCTCACGGGTCGCACACTTGCCAAGGTGTCATCCAGCCCCGGTAAGACACAGCATATCAACCACTTCCTTGTGAATGACAGCTGGTGGCTTGTCGATCTGCCCGGCTATGGTTATGCCCGCACCTCGCGAAATGCGCGCGAGAGCTTTGCCAAAATCATCACCGACTATGTCACCGCCGCCCCCGCTATGCACTACCTCTTTGTGCTTATCGACTCGCGCCACGAGGCAATGAAGATCGACCTCGAATTTATGCAGATGCTCGGCCGCGAGGGTGTCCCCTTCGGCATTGTATTCACCAAGAGCGACAAACTTTCCGCCCGCCAACTCCGACTCAACGTGGAGGCCTACAAAAAGAGGCTCTCCGAGTGGTGGGAGGAGCTGCCCAATATCTTCATCACCTCCTCCGAGCACCGCAAGGGACGCGAGGAGATTCTCGACTTTATTGAGGAGTGTTTGATAGATTGTTGATAAAATTTGATGTTGGTGGTGGTTTTCCGACCTTTTAGTTATATCTTTGCGGTGTAGAAATTACAAATCCAGACAATAATATGGCAATTCACAAACTCAAAATCTTCGCTTGCACCGGCTCGCACGCACTTGCCGAGAAGATAGCGAAAAGTTATGGTGTCGAGCTGGGTGACCTGAAACTCAGTATGTTTAGCGATGGCGAGTTCCAGCCCGCCTTCGAGGAGAGTATCCGCGGTTGTACCGTATTTATCGTGCAGTCGACTCCTCCTCCCGCAGAGAATCTGATGGAGCTCCTCCTGACTATTGACGCTGCTCGTCGTGCTTCGGCGCACATGGTAGTTGCCGTTATGCCCTATTTCGGTTGGGCTCGTCAGGATCGCAAGGACCGTCCCCGTGTACCCATCGGTGCTAAGCTCGCAGCCAACCTTCTCGCAGCAGCAGGTGCTGACCGTGTGATCACTATGGACCTCCACGCAGACCAGATTCAGGGCTTCTTCGACATCCCTGTTGACCATATCTACGCAAGCCGTATCTTCGTGCCCTATGTACAGCAGATGGGCCTGGAGAACCTCTCGGTGGCTACCCCCGATATCGGCGGCTCGAAGCGCGCAAACAGCTATGCATCATACCTTGATGCACCCCTGATTATCTGCCACAAGCACCGCGACAGACCCAACGTAGTGGGCACTATGCGCGCGATTGGCGATGTTGAGGATCGTAACATCCTCCTCCTCGACGATATGATCGACACCGCAGGTACTATCACCAAGGCGGCCGATATGTTTATGGAGATGGGCGCACGCAGCGTACGCGCGTGTGTTACTCATCCCCTCCTCTCGGGCCCCGCATACGAGCGTATCAATGAGAGTAAGTTGACTGAGGTGATCACCACCGATACCATTCCTTTGCGTACCGACAAGGATACCTCGAAGTTCACCGTGCTGAGCATCGCTGATGTGATGGCCGATGTTATTGAGCGAGTACACAATTATCGCGAGATTTCGTCGCAGTTCTTGTTTGGCAAGAAATAATTAAAATAAAAAAGCCATCTGATTGGTAAATTTGGCGTTAGAGGGGCCTGGGTAACCGCTCACATACGAAAAGTATGCTGCGGTCTGGCAAGGCGGCTCTGCCTAAAAATCCCTCAATCAGCTGACTTTTTTTTGGTCGTGGTGTAAAATAGGAAAGCGTCTGTGACGCCTGCGCGGCTCCCCAGACCCCTCTGCCTAAAATTTCCTCAATCATATGACTTTTTTGGGGTGCTTACAAAGTGACTTCTTGAAGTGAGTGGGTATATCTAAAAGTTGTCTGCAATATCGAATTGCAGACAACTTTTGTTTATGGGAGTTATAGGAGTTATGGGAAATTAAGGAAATTAAGGAGATTAAGGAGATTAAGGAGATTAAGGAGATTAAGGATTGTCCCTAAGTTCCCTATACTCCTTAAATTCTCTAATCTCCCTACACTCCCTACACTCCTTTCAATTCCCTTCAACTCACTTTTTTTGTTGGACGAAATTGGCTCGCTGCGCTCTGTTGGAGGACGAAATTGGCTCGCTGCGCTCGCCGATCTCGTTACTCCTTAACTCGCAAGAAAAAATATTCGTCAGTTTTGCCTTTGGCAATTTGCATTAATAGTTTAGCCAAGAACAAAACTAATTTTGCTCTTGGCTAAACTATTAAAACAAAGTAGGTTGCATAAAATGCAACCTACTGACGAATACTTTTTTCTTGATGCGGAGAGGACGAGATTCGAACTCGTGGTACGGAATAACCCGTACGTCGGTTTAGCAAACCGGTGGTTTCAGCCACTCACCCACCTCTCCGTGGCAATATGCCTGAACTCTGCTCTTGTGGAGCGTTAAGCGGTGCAAATATAGTGATTTTTGTTTACCCACCAAACTCTTACCCAAACTTTTTGCGTTTTTTTCTTATTTTGTCCGTGGCACGACAATTTAATTCTCTCGTTCCTCTTGCAAATCCGAGCCGATAATCCTATATTTGTGAATATTAACTAACCTGTCTGTATTATGAAAAATGTATTGTGGTATATAGTAGGTGTGCTCTGCGGAGTGTTGGTGATGATGATGCACGAGAGTGATACTGCTCAGCTCGAAGCCGAAGAGGGTGTCGAAGTTGTCGAGGCACAAGACGAGAATAAACCACTGCCCGGATTGAAGATGTTCGACACACCTCAGAGTAGTGTGCCCGTTAAGTATTTGCAGATAACCGACATCTATCCAAGTGGAGAGGCAAGGGCAAAAGATGTGGATAAAATCGGTAACTCATATTATGACAATGATATAAAGGTGATAATTCTGCCCAATGAAGGGGAGCATTTTTATTCAAACCAAGTTATTGCCATCTCTCCCAATCAGCAGGCGCAACGAGTAGGGGAGTACAACACAGGTTATAGTATTCTTCCCGTGGTGCGCATTACCAGTAAATAGAATATTAACACACCTAATCAGTAACTATGAAACTAACTATCAATCGTTTGGCTCTTTTATTGAGTCTGTTGTTGTTCTCTGCTTGTGGCAATCTTGCGGCTGAACAACTCGAGCTCTATATCGGTACCTACACCGCCGATGGTAGTGAGGGTATCTATCGTGTCATCTTCGACAATGCCAAGGGCACTGCCACTGCACCCGAACTTATGGTGGAGGTGGACAACCCCTCATACCTTGCCTTCTCGCCCGACAATGCCTATCTCTACGCAGTGAGCGAGGGTGAGACAGACGACACCTCGGCTCTTAATGCCTATGCGGTTGAGGCTGACGGCACTCTCCGTCCCCTCTCGCGTCACGCAACGGGCGGTGCTGCTCCCTGCTATGTCAAGGTGGCGGGCGACTATGTCTATACCGCCAACTATCTGGGTGGCTCGGTCAGTGTTATCCCGATTGCGCAGGATGGCTCAACAAAAGAGGCGGTGCATATTGAGAAGTTCGAGCGCGAGGGCGATGTGGCTCACCTGCACGGACTCTTCGACGCCCCAGGCCGAGAACTCTATGCCACTGATCTGGGACTCGACAACCTCTATCTTGTTGACCCCGTGACCGATACGGATAATACTTATCACTTCAACATCCTTACTACCACACACCTGCCCGATGGCTTTGGCCCGCGTCATCTTGCCACATCGGTAGATGCTTCGAGGCTATATGTGCTGGGCGAGTTGTCGGGTGAGGTTGCTGTGTTCGACACCGAGAAACAACCCTTCCAGCTCCTGCAACTAATCCCCTCGGATAGTGTGGGTGGTGGCGGTTGTGCCGATATCCACCTCTCGCCCGATGGTCGTTTTCTCTATGCGAGCAATCGCCTGAAAGAGGATGGTATATCGACCTTTGCGGTTGACGCTGAGGGACTTCTGACAAAGATAGACTACACCCATACAGGTATCCACCCGCGCAACTTTACCATCAGCCCCGATGGTCGTTGGCTGCTCTGCGCAAATCGTGACTCGGACAATATCCAGATATTTGAGCGCGACCTTGATAGTGGCAAGTTGACTAATACGGGTCGGGAGATATCGCTGAGTATGCCGGTCTGCCTCCTCTGGAAAAATTAACTAAACACACCTTATTATTAACCAACAAAAATCAAACAACAATGAAAAAACTTTTGCTTATTGCGTGCGCAGTGTTTGCAATATCCTGCGCAAAGAGTGATGGTGCCGATAGTGATGGCATCAACAAGAACAAGAATTTTATCACCATCGACGGTCCAAACCTTGTGGCTCCCGATGGCAGCAAATTCTTTATCAAGGGTACCAATGTGGGCAACTGGCTCAACCCCGAGGGCTATATGTTTAACTTTGCAAAGACCAACTCGGCAGGTGCTATCGACCTGATGTTCCGTCAGTTGGTAGGCCCCGACTTTACTGCCGAATTCTGGGCTGCCTTCAAGGATAACTACATCACTGAGGCCGATATCGACTTTATCGCCTCGACAGGTGCTAACACTATTCGCGTGCCTTTCCACTACAAACTCTTCACCGATGAGGACTATATGGGGCTGACCGCAAACCAGGATGGCTTCGCCCGTATCGACCAGCTGGTGGAGTGGTGCCGTGGCAAGGGTCTCTATCTGATTCTTGATATGCACGATGCACCTGGCGGCCAGACAGGCGACAATATCGATGACAGCTACGGCTATCCCTGGCTCTTCGAGAGTGAGGCAAGTCAGGCTCTCTACTGTGATATCTGGAAGCGCATCGCCGACCACTACAAGAACGAGCCTGTAATCCTTGGCTACGACCTGCTCAATGAGCCTATCGCTCCCTACTTCGAGAATCAGGCTGAGCTCGATGCCAAACTTGCCGATATCTATAAGATGGGTGTTGACGCTGTTCGCTCGGTGGATAAGAACCATATCATCCTGCTCGGCGGTGCTCAGTGGAACGGTAACTTCCGCCCCCTGGAGAACACCCTCTTTGACGATGGTATTATGTATACCTGCCACCGTTACGGCGGTGCGACCGATGCTAACGCTATCCGTAGCTTTATCGAGTTCCGCGACCGCGTAAACCGTCCTATGTATATGGGCGAGATTGGCCACAACACTGACGAGTGGATGGCCTCGTTCTGCAAGACTATGGTTGATAATAATATCGGCTATACCTTCTGGCCCTATAAGAAGATTAATGATAGCTGCTTCGCGGGTATCCCTGCTCCCGAGGGCTGGAATAGTGTTGTGCGTGCCTTCTCGGAGGCTCCCCGTACTACCTACAACGAGATTCGCGAGGCTCGACCCGACCAGGCAGAGGCTCGCCGTCTGATGATGCAGTTTGTTGAGAATAGCAAGTTTGAGAACTGTAATATTCAGGGGTCGTATATTCGAGCGATTGGTCTGAAAGCGGAGTATAAAAGCCGTATAATTGGTGAATTTGGTGTTGGTGGAGCCTTGCCGACCACTTACATACAAAAAGTATGCTGCGTGGCCGTCAAGACTCCCCCGCCTAAAATTCCCCTAATTCTACGACTTTTTTTGGGTCGTGGACCCGTTTCTATTGAGTAGTGTTGTCGGGGGTTGTTATGTGGTTGCCTCCGTACTACTCTGTGTGGGGATAGAATTAAAACCTGAGAGCAATATCGAATTGCTCTCAGGTTTTTTTTGGTTAGGGAGATTAGGGAGATTAGGGATTCTCCCTATAACAGAATTCGGTCGTGCCCGCAAGGTTGCCCGAGGCTGAAAGCCGAGGGAGTAAGTTCCCCTCTAAGGAGGGGGATTTAGGGGGTGGGTAAACGCTTATTGCACCTGCCTGCGTAGCAGGTAGGTGTCGAGGTGGTAATTAGCGTGGGGAGGGAGAGAGGTGTGATGAGAAGCACTGACGCTAAAAAAAAGAGATTAGGAATTTGTTCCTAATCTCTTTTCTCTTATATGTCAACTAAATACTACACAGGAAGTTGAGCGATTCTTGGTTGAAGAAGCTTTTGTTGTCAACATTGCAGACGTGGCCTGCGTTGGGGACGATGACAAGTGAGACGTTGTCGCCACTATCCTTGACGGTCTGTTGTACTTCGGGTAGAAATAGTTTGTCGTCCTCGCCCATTAGATATAGTGTGGGGATAGAGATATATTCGTTGAACAGTGCTTTGATTCGCGTATGCAGCTCTTCTGCAACCTTCATCCATTTCAGGAAGCTGTCGAAGGAGAGCTTCTTGGCATTTTTCAGGTATAGTATTTTTGACTCTCTATACTCTTTTTGCGGAATCATATTGTGGGCGATAAAGCGCTTCATAATGCGATAGGGGATGAGTGTCTTGAAGCGTGTCAGGAGTTTGAAGAGTCGTCGGGTCTTCTTGCTCAGTCTTGTTACTGCTCCGGCAAGTACCATACTCTCTACTCTGCGTGGGTGTTGTTTGGCAATGGTGCGCACAACGATTGAGCCGAGTGACAGCCCCATAAAATGTCCCTTCTCGATTTTTAGGTGATCGACCACCTCCATAACCTGTTCGGCTGCCTTGGCAAAGTTGAAGCAATTGCCGAAAGACTCTTTTGCCGAGCCGCCGTGGCCAACAAGATCTACCAATAGGATGTTAAAGTGACGAGCAAAGTCGGCCACCTGACGATACCATACCTCAATGCTACCACCTGCGCCGTGAATCATCACCACCCAGCTGTCAGATTGTCTATTTGCAATGGTTCTGTAATGTAGCATCTCTATTATTTGGTAAAAACGGCTGCAAAGATAGTAAAATAATTGTTTATACAATTAATAATATTCTGAATGTTTGTTATGCGAAAAAATGCGTCTGAGATAGTTGTAATTTGATTTATATTTCCTATCTTTGCCTTTGGAAACGGTTCCTTAGTGCTGTTCGGGCACGAGGGATTAAAAGGGAATGCCGTGAGATTCGGCAACAGTTCCCGCTGCTGTAAGTTCCTTTCGCCCAGTGCGAAATAAGGGTTTCGGTACGTTTGCCACTGGCCTGTAAGAGGGCTGGGAAGGCGCCGAAATGGAATAAGTCAGAAGACCTGCCGCCTCCAAGCAAAAGGATTTACCCTGCGGCGAATGGGGTTTCTGACAGAGTTTCTCGGCGGATTGGTCGGACAGAACAGAGGCATAGGACCAAAGTTTTGCAAGAGCAAGAGCAAGAGCCAAACAAAAACATCGGTAAGAAAAGTGTTCGCACGCGCAGGATTTTTCCAGCGCGATTTTTTTTGATTTTGTCTGGCAATCATCAGACAACTTCAAAATCTTTTCCACTCATCGGTACTCCTGATGAGTGTGGAAGGGGAGTAGTGTGAAAAAGGTGGTGGCGCGGCAGGGCAGAGGAAAGGGGCTTTGCCGTCACCCGCCACCGAAGATAAGAAAGCGAAAGACCGGTCTTTTAAATAACTGAAAACTAACAATTTAACAGACGAAAAAAATGATGAAAAAATTTTGGACTTTTCTTGCCCTGTTTGTAGGAGTATTGGCTCTCAGTGGTTGTGGAGGAAATTCGGGCGATGACCCCGAAGATTTGTCGCTGTCAACCGATGCGGTGTATATCACAAACGAGGGTAACTGGGGCAGTGCGAATGCCTCGCTCAGTAGTTACGATCCTGAGACTAAGATGGTGGATAACAATGTCTTCCGTCGTAGCAACTCGGTGCCTCTCGGCGATGTGGCTCAGAGTTCGGCAGTTTATGGCGACGACCTCTACATCGTGGTAAATAACTCGGGTGTGGTCTTCCGCGTAAACCGTCAGTCGATGAAGATTCAGGGTAAAATAGAGGGACTCACCTCGCCACGATTTATCGCTCTCGCATCCGATAGTAAGGGCTATATTTCGGATATGTATACCAACCAGATAACTATTTTTAATCCTGCAACTTGCGAGATTATCGGCTCTGTTGCGCTCCCTGAGGAGGCCTGCTCGGAGCAGATGGTTGTTGTGGGCGACAAACTATATGTGGCTTGGTGGAGTTACGGCCGTAAGGTGTATGAGATTGATACTAAGACAGATAAGGTTGTCGGAGAGATTGAGGTTGGCCTGCAGCCCTGCTCGATTGTGGCCGACAATGCTGGTAAGTTGTGGGTGCTCTCCGATGGTGGTGGCTATCCTCAGAACCCTGCTGGATATGAGGCACCTCGCCTGATGCGCATCAATCCCGTGACCAAGACCGTGGAGAGTACCTTTACCTTTGCCGAGGGTGACTATTTCTCTTCGCGTTTGGCACTCAACGGTGCTGCCGATACCCTCTACTATACTGTTGGCGGTAAGGTGTGGCGTATGGCGGTGAGTGATACTTCGCTCCCCTCGACCCCCTTTATTGACGAGGGTGTTTACTATTACTCGATGGCTGTTGATCCCGTTAGCAGCGATCTCTATGTGGGCGATGCCGGCGACTATGTGAATGCGGGTAGCGTGAGCCGATACTCCTCCGGTGGTAGCTTGATTGATAGCTTCTCGGTTGGTATTTCGCCCGGCTCGATAGTGTTTGGAACTACGAAAGAGTAGTAGTGGCTCGATAATTGTTTGTCTGTCGGCAAGTTCTGTAAAATATTTTTTTTGAAGATTGTTTAAAAAAAAGAAAAAATATGTAAAAAATTAGGCAGTTACGAAAAAATGTACTAATTTAGGGGCTTGAAAGAGGTGCTAAATATGGCACCGAAGTGTTAATGAATTGAAAAACAGACAAATAATTTAATTTATCGATTTACTATTATGAAAAAAGCATTATTTTTGGTAATGGCCGTATTCGCTATGGCAACCGTGTGCGAAGCACAGAAGGTAACTTTGAAGACTAACGTTCCTACCTTGGCTTTTGGTGCAGCTAACTTGGGCGTTGAGTTTGCTATCGCTCCCAAGTGGACTTTGGGTGCTGAGGGTACTGCTGTTATATTCAACCCCTATGACAGCTTCTATGCTAACGGTTGGTTGGCAACTGGTGAGGTTCGTTACTATACCTGCAAGGCTTTCAATGGCCACCACTTTGGTCTTTATGGTAACGCTGGTCGTTTTGGCAAGTTGAACATTGGCGAGGGTCTTATTTCGAAGTTGGCTTGCGGTGGTCAGACCGCTGCTATGGCAGAGAACGTAAAGATGGCTTCGGTTGGTCTTTCGTATGGTTACTACTTCAAGCTTGGTACTCACTGGTCGATTGACGCTACTGTAGGTGTTGGCGCTAACTACGCTGGCAGCAGAAGCAACTGGGCATTCGGTCTTGGCCGTGCACAGCTCGCTCTTGGTTACCGCTTCTAATTAACGGAGATCTAAATTATACAAGCGAGAGTAGTTTGACACTACTCTCGCTTGTTGTTTATGGGGGGATGGGAGATAAAGAGAGGCGAAGAGAATTGAAGGGAGTGTAAGGAGTTTAAAGAATTTAGGGAGATTAGGGAAAACTAATTAGACTTGTTTTGCAATAGTTAGGTTTTTTCGGGTTTAGGAGATACTCTCGAAGAGAGCACAAATGAAATAGAGAATAGGGCTTGTCAAGTTTACTTGAACAAAGCCCTATTCTCTATTTTGTTTGTAATATCCGCAGGCTATTCCTAAACCCGTAAACTAAATAGCACAGAAGTTTTTGCGGAGCTTTTTACAAAAAGGGTAATGATGCAAAAAGCGGCGCTTGACTAAAAATGTAATTGCCTATAAATTTGGAAATTACAGCGATATTTTAGAGATTAGTAGAAACCGGTTTCTACTAATCTCTATTTTTTATGGTAAAAAAGCGCAAAATTAGGTGTCCTCATTGTGGATTTCTTGACACAATAAAAAAGGGTAAGCGAGATGGTTGTTCTCGCTACTTCTGTAAGAATTGTAGCAGTTATTTTACG
>JAZUCV010000067.1:0-9261 GCA_045639285.1 Tidjanibacter sp. | reverse complement strand
TTCCATGGAGTTGTCTTCCTAAGACCGCTTGGCCTCCGACTTAGCGTTTACCCACCCCCTAAATCCCCCTCCTTAGAGGGGGACTTACTCCTCGGCAGAGCCGAGGCAAATATAGTGGGCACTACTGTTTGTGGGTTGCGCAAAAAAGCGGACACGACCGATTGAGATTATAGAGAATTTAAGGAGTTTAAAGAATTTAGGGAGAGTAGGGATAATCCTTAAAATCCTTAAAATCCTTAAACTCCTTAAACTCACTAAACTCCCACTATTCCCATAACTCCTATTACTCCTATCCGCCCTATCCGCCCTATCAAAAAAAAACTGAGAGTAGTTCGATACTACTCTCAGTTTTAATATAAACCCACTCACTTCAAGAAGTCATATGGCTTAGGAAATTTTGGGCTTCGCGATGGGAGGCAAAGCGGAGTTTACTTGGAGTAAATGAGCATTTGACTCTCAAGAGAAGTGCAAAATTTACAGACCAGATGACTTCGTGAGCACCACAAAAAAGTCGTAGAATTGAGGGAATTTGGGGCTTCGTGCAGCGAGGCCGCCCGCAGGCGTCTCAGACGCTTTTCTATTTAGCCCCACCAAGAGTAGTACGGAGGCAACCACATAACAACCCCCAACAAACTCTCTCAATAGAAACGGGTCCACGACCAAAAAAAAGTCGTATAATTGGCTATTTTTAGGCGGAGGGATTTGGGAAGCCGCGAAGCATACTCTTCGTATGTGAGCGGTTACCCAAGTCCCTCCAACACCAAAATAGCCAATTATACGGCTTTTTTTTATCGTTTAAGCGATTTCTTATGCTTAGGCAACACCTCACCTTTCACAAACAGGGTCACTTGTCCTGCTGAGGTGGTAAGGTGAATACCCTTATTGAAGGCACCAAGCTCCTTTTTAGGGTCGTAGATAACGGTTATCTCGCCACGCTCGCCCGGGGCAACAGGTCGGCGCGAGTATCTGACATCTATGCAGTTGCAACTTGTCTTGGCGCGCTGGATAATCAGGGGCACACTACCCGTATTGGTATAGTAGAAGACATGGCTCTTCTTATTCCCCTTGAAGACCAGACGTCCAAAGTCGTAGGAGGCACTGTGCAACTCTATGCCCGCACGTTGCTCTTGCACTTCGTTCTGCTGGGCAGAGATACTCATCGGAGCGCCAATGCACAAAAGTACACTCAAAATCAGCCACTTGTATAGTTGTTTCATATTGGGTTACAGATTATTATCTTAGTCGGAAAATATAGGTTATCGTACCGAATTGTATATCGCTCTCGGGTTTCTCGGAGAACTTTGCTCCCATAGCCGCCTTGCGTGCCTCAGCAACCAGCGTAGGATTGTTGGTGGTCGAGCCTGCGGGATGGTACTCGGCAGATATGACATTGCCTCGTGCATCAACACCAATACGGATAACCACCGTTCCCTGCGCCTCCTCATTGTAGGCAGGGCGCGGGAACTCACCACGCGCACGACGTCCCTCGAGCGAGAAGTCGAACCCGCCACTGCGATCGCCTCCTGCGCCATATTGGTCAGACTTATCGCCACTCATAGTACCCTGGTTGCCATCACCCTCAGCCACGCCCTGACTCTGGGCGGGCGAGTCGGTTGTGTTGCCCGGGAATAGGGCACGACGGTTCACCTCGCGTGGCTGCTCGGTAGCCTCGGGCTCAGCCTCTGTGGGCTGGGCACGCTGCTCTTCAGCCTTGGAGGGCTCCTCCTCAGCCTCGGGCACGGCTATCGTATCCTCGGCAGAGGGGTCGGTAAGCAGCTCCTCGCCACTCTCGGCAGGTGCGCTCTCGGGGAGGAACTCACTATCCGCCAAATCGACATCCTCGGCTCCGAATCCGGTCTCGCTATCACCGAAATCGACCAAGAATCCCTCCTCGGCAGGGTTGTACTCCATCTCAAAACGCACCGTCAGAAAGAGCACAGCAAAGAGTGCCACATATAGTGCCACCGCCAAAGCCGCAATCTGCTTTCCTCGTTTATCGTTTGTTTCGTAATAGTTCATTTTCTTCTCAAGGGCAACAAGGGCCACAATACCAATAAGGCGAGTTTATTAGAGGGGAAAACAGGAGGTTAGGGAAATTAGGGAGTTTAGGGAGTTTAGGGAGTTTAGGGAGTTTAAAGAATTTAGGGAATTTAGGGAAAACCCTATTACTCCTATTACTCCTACTTATCCTTCTCAATCCACCTCCCCCTCAAAAAAGGAAATATGGTGCGGGGATTTTGGGGCTTCGGGAAGAAAGAGAAGCCGAAGTTTACTTATCGTAAATGAGGCGCACTCTTTCGAGGGAAGTGCCAAAATCACCCACCAGATTTTCTTTTTTAAGGTTGGGTGGCAAGTATTAATTTGTACCCATTATCCTTTGCTATATTCATCACCTTGACGAACTCGTCGACAGGGACACTCTTGTCCATGTGGAGCGAAATCATAGGCTCAGCCACACCCTCCAACTTGGCCTGCAACGCACCTTCGAGCGAGGAGAAAGAGACCGCCTCGGTCTCTACATAGTAGCGCAGGTCAGATGTCACGGTGACGGTGGTGTAGGGCTTCTCCTTGAGTTGGTTGCTGCTCTTGGGAAGCATCACCTTCAACGCATTGGGGTTGATGAGGGTGGTCGCTATGAGCATAAAGATAAGGAGCAGGAACATCAGGTCGGTCATTGATGCCGACGAGTAACCTACCTCTACTTTACTTCCGTGTTTAATAGCCATAGTCCACTATTTTTTATCAACCGGCTGGTTGAGAATATCCATAAATGCAATCGAGTTGGCCTCCATACGGAAGACGAGCTTCTCGATACGAGCCACAAGGTAGTTGTAGCCGAAGTAGGCGGGAATACCCACGATAAGACCCGCCACGGTGGTAATCATTGCAGTATACATACCACCCGAGAGGAGTGCCATATCGACAGTACCGCCAGCGGTCGAGAGGTTCATAAAGGCACGCACCATACCGAGCACAGTACCCAAGAAACCAATCATAGGAGCACCACCCGAGATAGTTGCCAGGATGGGGAGGTTGTTCTCGAGTTTCGACACCTCGAGGTTAGCCTGATTCTCGATAGCGTTCTGCACATCGGTCATCGGGCGACCAATACGGCCGATACCCTTCTCAATCATACGAGCGATAGGAGTGTTGGTCGAGCGGCACATCTTGATAGCTGTCTGTATCTTACCCTCGTAGATGTAGTCGCGCACGCGGTGCATAAAGTTCTCATCCACGCTCGATGCCTTGCGGATAGCGAGGAAACGCTCAACAAAGATAAAGATGGCAACGCCCAGCAGTGCAAGCAGTGGCCACATCAGCCAGCCACCAGCCATAAAGAGATCGCCAAAACTCATACTCTCAGTAATCTGAGTCATCTCAACGGCCATTTCAGGAGTGGCCTGCAACAGTGTAATCATAGTTGTTTGTGTAGTTTTTTTGTTATTATTTGTATCTTATTCTGTCTCTTCATTTTGTGTTGCTTCCGCATCTTTATTGCGACGAGCAGCACGGCGTTCGGCACGGCGTTGCCTCAACTCTTTAAACGTATTGAAGTTTTGTCCGTAGTATAGACCGACACCATTTTCTTGCAGACCCTGGTTCTCATCGAAGCTGTCTATCGTACGGGAGAAGCCTTTGAGCACCAGATTGCCCGCCTTGTCGATATTGTAGGTGAGCGAGCCGCCACCCGACACACGCGTATCGGTGGAGGTTGTTGGGTTGTTACCCGTATCATAGCTTGCCTCCAACTCAAGAATCAGTCGGTCGCCAATGAGCGGTTTCTGTATATCGACACCCACCTCATCGGAGTTAAGCTCACCACGCGGACGATAGCGGAAATCGAAACTTACATCCTCCGACGAGAGGAGGTTGCTGAGCTGACGACTGAGAATATCGAAGCCAATCATAGAGCCTGCCTGAGCACCGATATTGAGGTTTTGCGACGAAGTATCGGAGTAGAAGTTACCAAACGCAAGGAGGTAGATAAATTGCGTAGCCATCATCTCCTGCGTACTGAATGCGCTGGAAATCAGGCTCTGATACTCCGAACTTGCATTGGGCAGACTAACATCAAACGAGATTGTCGGCTCAGAGAGTCTATCCGAGAGCGACACGATACACTCTACCGTCGTATTGGTGTATGCCACATCATCTCCGAGGTTGAGCAGCGGAGCGAGCGAGGTCTTCAGACGATAGGCGGCATCGATATTGAGGGTCGCTTCGAGCGGGCTGCCACTCCAATCGATCGTACTACCCGACTGGATGGAGAACTCACGCACAATGAGGTCTTCCAGGTTGAGCGTCAGCGTTCCCTCAGAAATCTGATAGTCGCCATACATCGTGAAGATATCACGGCTGGGGTTGATATTTAGGTTGAGTGCTGCATTACCACTCGCTCGGAGCTCGTTCTCAGTGCTCGGGTCAATCAACAAGTGGAAGTCCAGATTGGGCAACACGTTGAGTGTCATCGAGATATTAGACTCCTTGCGAGTGCCGCTATTATTATTTACCGTCTGGCGGTAGCGTTCCTTACGACGAGTGAGTTGGTCTGTGGTATCTACCTGAGGCTGAGGGGTTACAAAGGTTACAAAGTCGGCCGTGGCAAACTCATTGCTTCCCGAAAGCGGGAGGTAGAAATTGGAGTTATCCGAGGTGGTCGCCACTATATCTATATTTGTGCCCAGGTTGTCGCCATCGACAATCACCGCACCCGAAGCATAGATGCGGCCATAGAAGTCGGCGTCGTAAGTGTGCTCAGTATTGAGCACCAACATATCTGTTGGCAGAAGTCTTACATCATAGCGCAGGTTCTGCATATCCGTCAGATCAACCTCCAACTCCAACGCACCGCTATTACCCTCAGGGTCAACAAGTCGTGCATTGCGCACACGACCCTTGCTATCGGTCAGTGCAAGCGTCGCCTTAGGCAACGAGTAGCGCACACCGAGGAAATCGACGGTGGTAACCAGATCATTGATAGTCACATCGCCATTGAGCAACATACCACCATTGTCGCCACTCGCAACCTCAACATCGAGCGAGAGCGCACCCTCGTTATTACTTGCCACACCCTCCAAAGCGGAGTCGAGCAATCCCAAAGGCAGGCCATCAATATGCACATCGGCAAGGAAGGCCTTGTCGTCAGGACGATAGTAGCCACGAATCAGCTCCGTGCCACGCTCAGCCTCCGAGAGGTCTATGGTCACTCGCTCCTCACCAAAATCCATACGGCTATCGAAGAGCAGGTTAGGTGCAACATACTCATTAGCACTGAGTTCCGCAAACTCCATCTTCGCCTCCACAACCATATTCTCGAGTACCGACATAAGGTCCGCGTGGCCGTTGATATAGCCACCTACATTGTAACCCGAATCCTTCATCAGAGGATTGACGAACGAGACATCAAGATTCTTTATATCGAGGTGGAGAGTATCGGTCGGGAGGGCAGAGATAACACCATCCAAACCAAGGCTCTGACCCTCGGAGCTGAGTGCGAATTTATTGATAAGAGTAGCGGTCGGTGAATAGACAATGCTATCCGAGGTGACATCCCAACGTCTGTCGAGAGTCTTGATATAGGAGTCCTCAAAGTGTGCATTTATCGTAGCACGACCATCCTCGCCACGTCCAAGACGCGAGCAGATACCAAGTCGAGCACCTGTATCCGACTCACTATTATCAAAACTTGCCACCAAATCTACATGATTCTGTTTCGCACCACCATCGATAGCAAACTTTGGCATATAAAGTCCTGACACATAGAGCTCTTCGGCAGATGTTTTAATCCACATCGAGTCGGTAATATTGCGGCTGCTGAGCGCCATATTGGCCACCAACACATCGCCTACCTCAATGTAGGGCGAGGAGGCTTGCAGGTTAAATTGCTCGGTGGTGGGGTTGAAATAGAAGTCGAGGTGAGTACCCGGAGCAATCTGCAATCCGGGGACGAAGATACCCGCCACAGCGTCGGCATTGCCCACATCGATACGCATTGCGGCATCCGACCTGAGCACAGCTTCGCTCTCCTCCTCTTCCGCCGTGGCCATCACCCCGTCTGTACCACTCTCGATAGGCGAGAGTGAGGGGAGGTAGCGCCACAGAGTCTTGCCGAAGTAGTTCACCACCTCGCGGTAACTCACAGGGCCACTAAGCGTTACATCCACAAAGTCGCTTTCGAGCGACAGGTGGGCATCACCCGCCATACTACGACCATCGAGAGTAATAAGGTCCGTAGTGACGGTATCACGCGATGTGACATAGCTGAGGTTTGTCAGGTCGATATCGCAGCTCATCTCCTCCAGAGTAAGACCCGTGACACGTCCACGCAACGTGCCGGACAAGAGCGACACGCTGTCGGCAGCCAGACCGATATCGTGGAGGTCTGCACGCTCAATGTTCAGTCGTGCATCATAGCGGGGTGCGGTACCATTCAGATTTATCTGTCCGTTCAGGGCAAGTAGCGCCGCCTCGTCACCACTCTCAAGCGAGAGTTCCAGCAGACGTTTCATATATTCGCCCTGCAAAGATATATCATTGAAAATGTGATTCTTAAATCCCAACTCGGAGATATCGAAGAGGAGTGTGGCGGTGGTGTCCTCCTTGCCAAGTGTAACATCCACATCGCCCATCAGCGTCACTCTGCCCAAGTCACTCTTAGCAAGCAGCCTGCCCACATCAAGGCTACGCACATCCAGCCTGCCCTCATAGTCGCCACTCCCCGCAGCCACAGAGCCGTTCACAGCCACAGAGCCGAGCGAGGTTGTCACCTTCACCCTGCCATCCAGGTCAGAGAGCAGACCGCCAACAGTCGCCTCAACACCTACACTGCCGGCACGCCTGAGAAGAGCCGCCACCTCGGAGTTCAGTTTTCTGCCCGATATCTCTGCAACAAGGTCATTGACAGCACTGCCCTCACTCTGCACAACAAGGCTATCAAGAGCGAGGCGGGCGGTGGCAATTTTCTCAATACCGAGTGCCGAGAAGTTGGTGGCAAGTTGCACCATATCATTGACAACCACATTGTTAATATCGCCCTCAAAATCATTCACCACACCACCTACCGAGAAGGTCAGGTCGCTCAGCTCGATAGGTATCTGTGTCCACAAGGTAGGCACATAGTTGCTCAGGGTGGTCATATCCAGACGCGAGCCAACGCTCTCACCCTCAATACGCACCTTATCCGTAAACTGCTTATACTCCTTCCAATCTTTTGACAACAGGGCAAGATAGGGCACATCGAGGTCGGAATTACCCGTCAGCACCGTGATTCCCTTGAAATAGAGGTTACTACCCGCCAGTGAGAAGTCCTCGGCTCCCACCCTGTCGGCAACAACGCCCGACTTATCCGTAAACGAGATATCGTGCAACTCCATCGAGATACTATCACCCCTTAGGCGGATATGGTTACTCTTGGCATTCAGCTCTCGGAAGTCCATATCTTTCCAATTGATACCACCTCCCGTAACCTCCTCATAACGAATGGAGTCTTGATAGGCAAAGCGAGAGTTGATCAGAGTGACATCGTTGATATCCATTGAGAAGTTACTATCACCATCCGTCCCCTCCTTATTCGGGTCAAGCACCTCCATCACATTAGAGACGTTATTCATCGTGTCGAGCAGATAGACATTGACATAGGCACCCTCAGCAACCACATCACCCACCACAATAGACCCCTTGGTCATCGCGGCCTTGTTAAGATTGGCCTTAGCGCGCTGAACATAGAGCATAGTGTCACCTCGTCTGTCCTCGAAGTAGAGTCCGCTGACTTCAAGCTGATTATAGCCCCTGATGCGAACTTTTTCAACACTCATCTCTACGCCTGACAACTCGCTTGCGTAGGAGGTAAATGCATCAACCACAACATTTTGGACAGCAGGAACACACAATAATGCAGCAATAACCAATGGCAAAATAATCGTTGCTAAAATCAGCGACGATACCACCGTTAATAATATTTTTATAACTTTGCGCATTATTACTCCAATAAACTCACAATTTTACAAAAAAAATCTGAATTTCGGAAATGAACGACAACGATGTTATAATTTTAGGTATAGAATCTTCTTGCGACGATACCTCAGCCGCCGTATTGCGCGGTCGAGTAATGCTCTCAAACGTCATAGCCTCGCAAGCCGTTCATCAAAAATATGGTGGCGTGATACCCGAACTCGCTTCAAGAGCACACCAGCAAAACATTATCCCCGTGGTGGACACCGCCCTCAAAGAGGCAGGAATAACTGCCGATGAGCTCGACGCCATAGCCTTCACACGAGGCCCCGGACTGCTCGGCTCACTGCTCGTAGGTGTGTCGTTCGCCAAAGGACTCTCGATTGCAAAAAATGTTCCGATGGTAGAGGTGAACCATCTCCAAGGACACATCCTGTCACACTTCATCGCCCTCCCCGACCAGGAGCGCCCCACACCTAAGTTTCCCTTCCTCTGTCTGTTAGTAAGTGGCGGACACAGTCAGATTGTGCGCGTGGACTCGCCCCTCGAGATGAAAATCATCGGCACAACAATAGATGACGCAGCAGGCGAGGCATTCGACAAGTGCGCGAAAGTGATGGGACTGCCCTACCCCGGCGGCCCGGTAATCGACAGACTGGCAGCCGAGGGTGATGCCGAGAAATTCCGATTCGCAAAGCCCTCAATCGAGGGATTCAACTACAGCTTCAGCGGCCTGAAAACCTCGTTCCTCTACTTCCTGCGCGACAATATCGCCGAAAACCCCAACTTCATAGAGGAGAACAAAGCAGACCTCTGCGCCTCACTGCAAAAGACCATAGTTGACATACTGCTCAACAAACTCATAAAAGCATCCAAAGAGACAGGCATAAAAGAGATAGCCATAGCCGGCGGCGTATCAGCAAACTCCGGACTGCGCAAAGGCATAGAAGAGATGGGACGCCGACGCAAGTGGAACACCTACCTGCCACCCATCAAATTCACAACAGACAACGCCGCAATGATCGCTGTGTCAGGATACTACAACTACCTGCAAGGCAACACCGCACCTATGGACATCGCACCCGTAGCACGCCTATCGGAACTAGAGAAAAAGTAATATTTTTCTGCTTTTTGTAAAAAGCATTTCGCCCCTTTTTTGGTCGCTTTTTGTGGTAATGATGCAAAAAGTGGCGCTTTTTAGTCATTAAATAGTGGGCGAGAAACGGAGTTTTTCTCGCCCTATTTTTTACTTGCCTTTCCCTGATTACTTTGCAGAAAAAGATACCATTTTACAAAGTCTTTGAAATGCTC
>JAZUCV010000066.1:0-69420 GCA_045639285.1 Tidjanibacter sp. | reverse complement strand
TTTTGCTCTACAGATAATTTATTATCTTTGCGGTGCTTAACAAAAGCAATCGGGATGTAGCGCAGTCCGGTTAGCGCGCCAGCTTCGGGAGTTGGAGGTCCCGAGTTCGAATCTCGGTATCCCGACAAAACAGAAAGACCTATCAGCAATGATAGGTCTTTCTGTCTATTTTAGAGTTAGGCTTTATGCTCTTCCAAGCCCTCGACGTGGATAGCCGAGAAGGGTTTGGCGGGGCAATGATATTCGCAAGCACCGCAACCGATACATAGTGCCTCCTCAATCTTCGGGAATAGTTTGTAACGTTGATTGCCGCGAGGATTAGCAAGCGGGGCTGTGTAGTCAGGCACCATCTGGATAGCACCCGCGGGGCAATGCGATGCGCAGTTACCGCAAGCGTGGCTACTATCGCTCACCACACACAACTCCTTATTAAACACAGCAATACCAATCTGAGTACCCTGTTTCTCATCAAGCGTGAGGGGTTTCAGTGCGCCAGCAGGACATACATCCATACAGGTAGTACACTCGTAGTCGCAATATCCACGCGAAAAGTCCATCACAGGTTGCATAATACCTGCCAGACCATACTCATTCAGCGCAGGGCGCAACACATTATTCGGGCACTTGCTTACACACAGGTGACACGAGGTGCAGTGGTCGTTAAGATGCTTATGGCTGAGCGAGCCGAAAGGCGACACGGCAACCTTGCGCTCCGAGGGTCTCTTCTCGCTAACAGCAGCAGCCACCTCCTCGGTCTTCTTCGAAGCCCAAGCAGCGGGGATAGCCACACCCGTAGCCAAGGCGGTAGCGATAAAGCGACGACGCGAGCCATCCTCCACCCCACCCTCAGCGGGTTTATCACTATTCTCAGCCTTAGCAACTGCCGATGCCGTAGTGAACTTGATAGCTCCCACCGAGCAGTTCTCGATACAGTCGAAGCAATCCACACAGCGCGAATAGTCAATCTTCTTATTCTTGGTATCTATACACGAGCTCTTGCACATCTTGCCGCACAATCCGCAAGACACACACTTACTCTCGTCGATGCGCACCTTAAAGGGAGCAACCTTTGCAGCACAACCGAGCAAAGTACCCACGGGGCAGATAGTATTGCACCAGGTACGACCGCTACGGCACGCCAGAAGAGCCACAACTACGAAGGTTACAATCGACACCGCAAGCGCCACAGCATTGATGGCCACAAATGGCTCACGACCAAAACTATCGCCGAACATTGAGGCAAGCAGGTTATTCACACCCGTCGCAGCAGGTTGCATCAGGTCGGTCATCATACGGCCAAAGGCGCTATAAGGCTCGATGAGTGCTGCAATACCCGCCACACCAAAGATAAGCAGGAGAGCAAATATACCAAGCACCGAGTAGCGCAAAACACTCTTGGGCTCGGAGTACTCAAAACGACGGGCCTGTTTCTTACCGCCAAGTCGCTTGGTAAGCCAATTAAAGAGGTCCTGGAACAGACCCAGCGGACAAATGACCGAGCAGTAGATACGACCAAAGATAAGAGTAACAATTGCCACCAGGGCAACTACGACGAAGTTTCCTGCAAGGAGAGCAGGGATAAACTGCGCCTTAGCCATAAAGGCAAACATCTTCGTACCCGAGAGGGCTACAAAGAGCATTGTGAGCATCACAAACGAGCAGACAGCCAACACAATACGGCCTCTGCGGAGCCACGATTTCTGAACTTTCTTCTTTGCTGACATAGTATTCTCTTCGGGTTAGATGTGTTTAAGGTCATTTACAAGTTTCTCGATACGGTCGAGCTGGCGGGGAATACGGATGCGCTGAGGACAAGCGGGCTCGCACTGTCCGCAGTTGATACAGAACTCAGCCGTAGCACGCTCCGCAATGGTATTCTTGTAGCGATTGAGGAAGAGTCTGCGTTTGCGCATAAACTCCCTGTCGTGCGAGCCGTTGGGGTCAGGGAGATTGAGCTCCTGACTTGTACGGTCGTAGATCTGGAAGATGTGAGGGATATCAATGCCATAGGGGCAAGGCATACAGTACTCGCACTGGGTACAACCAATCGAGGGGTTAGCCTTGTGCAGACGAGCCACCTCCAAAAGCGTATCGTTGGCATCCTGGCTCAGAGGCTCGAAGTCGATAAAGGTATTGACATTCTCCACAACGTGCTCCATAGCGGTCATACCACTCAGCACACACATAATTGCAGGATAAGTAGCGCAGAAACTGAGAGCCATACCTGCGGGACTGAGTTCAGGACGCTTCTCGGTCATCATCTCCACCAATCGCTCACCCATCGAGGCGAGTGCTCCACCACGGATAGGCTCCATAACCACTACAGGGATACCCTTGGCAGCAATCATCTCATAGAGCTCGCGTGCCTGCATATTGGGATCTTCCCAATCGAGATAATTCATCTGAATCTGGATAAACTCCCAATCAATAGGCTGGCCGAGCAGATACTCCATCAGCTCGGGGCTGCCGTGGAACGAGAAACCGAGGCGACGGATACGACCCGCCTTCTTCTCCTCCAACAGATAGTCATACACACCCTGAGCCACATAGAAGTCATCCCACTGACTCTGACGCTGAAGATTGTGGAGCAGGTAGTAGTCGAAGTACTCCACTCCGCACAAATCAAGCTGCTCCTGGAAAATGCGCTTGGCATCGGCCAGATTCTGAGCCGTAGGCGGCATCTTGTTGGCAAGGAAATAACTCTCGCGCGGATATTTACGCAGACAGTTACCGATTACTCGCTGAGAATCACCACCGTGATACATCCAAGCAGTATCGTAGTAGTTGATACCATGCTCGTAGGCATAGTCAATCATCTGCTGAGTAAGTTCCTCATTAATAGCACCATTGCTGAGGGTCGGGAAGCGCATACAACCAAAGCCAAGCAACGATATCTCGTCTCCATTCTTGGGGTTGGTACGTTTTGTCACATTACCCTCTTTCAGCCCCTCAGGAGTAGCTGTTGTGCTCTTTTTCTCTTCTCCACCGCAAGAGGTGAGAAGTGAACCACCCGCCACAACGGCAGTGCCGAGCGCCATAGCTTTGAGTGCTGAGCGACGGGATACCTTCTTTTCGAGAAGGCTCTCCACTTTTTCACTTAGTTTAGCCATAAATTAGTATAAGATTGGGTATAATGTTATTTCAATTGAGCATCATCATAGACAATGTTGAATCCATATTTGGTGATGGTGTATTTACCTCCCACACCACCCGGGCGCGAAGCGGAGCCTTTGAGCTCGCCTGAGAGCACACCTCGACTAACCTCAATCTGCTCTTTAAGACGCTGCACGGTTTCAACATTCACTCCAAAGAAGTGACCGGGGAAGAGATATTCGATACCTTCCTCCTCCATCTTGGCACTCATCTTCTGGCAGGTGGCAATCAGAGTCGAGAAGTCGGTAAAGAGCAGGAGATTGCCCGACCCGAAGGCGTCGCCACTAAAACCATAGTGTGCGCTCTTGTCAATCAAGGTAATCGAACCTCCGGTATGGCCAGGGGTATATACAACCTCCAGCTTACGGCCTCCCAGGTCCCATACCTGTCCCTCTGTTAAGTAGTTCACCTTGCCTTTGTAATTGCCAAGATATTGGGGCTCGCTCTTCTCATCGCCACTGCCAATCCAAATCTCGGGGAAGTAGTTGATGGCCGAGCCCGTATGGTCGGGATGGAGATGGGTAGCAAGCAGCGTAACAGGCTTATCGGTAATCTGCGCCACAATCTTATCGAGGTCTGCTATCTTGGTACCGGCATCGAGCAGGATAGCCTTCTGCTCTCCCTCAATGATATAGATAGCCTCACTCGACATCATCTTGCCCGAGCCAACCCAGGTGTGCTCGTCAATCTGTCGGATGGTGAGATCGTCATTATTAAAGACCACCTCGCCCCAATAGCTCTTCATATTCTGAGTTGTCTGTTGTGCCGAAAGAGTTGCACAGGCAGAGATGAGCAGCGCACATATCGCCACGATAAGGTTTAAGCGTTTCATGATACTTTTCTTTTAGGTCAGGAAATAGTTTTCACATATTACACAAAAATAGGATTATTTTTTCAAATAGACAACACTTTTAAAAACACGAAAAAATCTTAGGATTTTCGGGAAATTTTACATACATTTGAAAGCATTAAAAACCATAATTAGAAATATCATAACCAAAACTACTAAATATGGCAAAAATTAAAGGAACATTAGTCATTGACACCGAGCGTTGCAAAGGGTGTGAGGTATGTGTTGCCTCTTGTCCTTGTGGTGTTCTCGGTTTGGCGGACGAGGTAAATGGTAAGGGCTACCACTTCGCCACTATGGTCAATGCCGACGACTGCACAGGCTGTGCAAGTTGTGCCATCATCTGCCCTGACACTTGTATTACTGTTTATCGTCAAAAATTCGAGTAAGCACTATGGAAGAGGTAAGACTTATGAAAGGCAACGAGGTTATAGCCGAAGCGGCTATCCGTTGCGGAGCAGACGCCTACTTCGGCTACCCCATCACCCCGCAGAGCGAGGTTATGGAGACCCTTATGGAGCGTCAGCCCTGGCTCTCGACTGGTATGGTAGTGGTACAGGCTGAGAGTGAGGTTGCAGCTATTAATATGATTTATGGCGGTGCAGGCTGCGGCAAGAAGGTTATCACCTCCTCGTCCAGCCCTGGCGTGAGCCTTATGAGCGAGGGTATGAGCTATATTGCCGGTGCTGAGCTCCCTTGCGTTATTGTAAACGTAAGCCGTGGTGGCCCCGGTCTGGGTACCATTCAGCCTTCGCAGGCAGACTATTTCCAAGCTTGCAAAGGTGGTGCACACGGTGACTTCAAGTTGATTGTACTTGCACCTGCCTCTGTTCAGGAGATGCACGACTTTGTCTTTGACGCCTTCGAATTGGCCTTCAAGTATCGCAACCCCGTGATGATTCTCTCGGATGGCGTTATCGGCCAGATGATGGAGAAGGTCATCCTTGCCGAGCAGCGTCCCCGCCTCACCGACGAGGAGGTGGCTGAGCGTTACGGCAGCTGGGCACTCACAGGCAAACCCGCAAGCCGTGGCAGAAATGTCATCACATCGCTCGATTTGGACCCCTACGAGCAGGAGAAGTTCAACCTCAAGCTCGTTGCCAAGTATAAGAAGGTTGAGGAGAACGAGGTGCGCTACGAGGAGTATATGACCGAGGATGCAGAGTATATGATCATTGCCTTCGGTTCGTCGGCTCGTATCTGCAAGAAGACTGTTGAGATTGCTCGCGAGCAGGGCCATAAGGTGGGTCTGTTGCGTCCTATCACACTCTTCCCCTTCCCCACCAAACGTATTGCAGAGCTGGCTGACAAGTGCAAGGGATTCCTTGTTGCCGAGCTGAACGCAGGCCAGATGGTTGAGGATGTTCGTTTGGCAGTGGAGGGCAAAGCACCCGTTGCCCACTATGGACGTATGGGTGGTGCTGTCTATTCGCCCGACGAGGTGGCAGAGGCACTTAACGAGAAAATAATTAATAGAAAATAGAGTTATGGCAGAGATGAAAGTAGAGATCAAAAAGGAGAATCTCGTCTATCAGAAGACCCCACTGCTCACCGACAATACAATGCACTATTGCCCGGGTTGCAGCCACGGTACTATCCACAAACTCATTGCCGAGGTAATTGACGAGATGGGTATGCAGGAGCAGACTATCGGTGTTTCGCCCGTAGGCTGCTCGGTATTTGCCTACAACTATATCGATATCGACTGGGCAGAGGCTGCTCACGGTCGCGCTGCTGCTGTGGCAACGGCTATCAAACGCCTCTATCCCAACAAGATGGTATTCACCTATCAGGGCGATGGCGACCTCTCGGCTATCGGCACCGGTGAGAGTATCCACGTCTGCAACCGAGGTGAGAATATTGTGGTATTCTACATCAACAACGCAATCTACGGTATGACAGGTGGCCAGATGGCACCTACCACCCTGATTGGTATGAAGACCGCCACAACCCCCTATGGTCGTGACCCAAAACTCCACGGCTACCCCTACCGCATAGCAACTATGATTGCTCAGTTGGAGGGTGTATGCTATGTAACTCGCCAGTCGGTACACACTCCCGCTGCTGTGCGCAAGGCTAAGCGTGCTATCCGCAAGGCATTTGAGAACTCGATGGCTGGCAAGGGCACTTCGTTTGTAGAGTTTGTGGCTACTTGCAACAGCGGTTGGAAGCAGACCCCCGTTGAGGCCAATAAGTGGCTGGAGGAAAATATGTTACCCTTCTACCCCGTAGGTGATATTAAAGGTTAAACCCCGAAAAAGCAAACAGAGATGAAAGAGGAATTGATTATAGCAGGTTTTGGAGGTCAAGGCGTACTCTCCACCGGCAAGATTTTGGCCTATTCGGGCGTTATGCAGGACTACGAGGTGAGTTGGTTGCCAAGTTATGGTCCTGAGATGCGAGGCGGTACGGCTAACGTAACAGTTGTTGTCAGCGACTCGCCCGTAAGCTCGCCTATCGTTCAGATGTACGACACAGCCATTATTCTCAACCAGCAGAGTATGGATAAGTTCGAGTCGAGAGTTAAGCCCGGTGGCATTCTTATCTACGACACTAACGGTATCACCCACCACCCTACTCGCAAGGATATCGAGATTTACACCATCGACGCGACTGCTGAGGCTGCGCGTCAGGGCAATGCCCGTATCTTCAATATGCTTATCCTCGGTGGCTACCTGAAGGTACGCCCTGTGGTGACATTGGAGAACGCATATAAAGGTCTGAAGAAGTCGCTTCCCGAGCGTGCTTGGAAGACCCTCCCCGCCAACGAGGCAGCCATTGTTCGTGGTGGCGAGATTATCAAAAAGGTGGAGTAAAACCACCCCACCCTCACTAAACAATATAGGCGACCTTCAGAGAGGGTCGCCTATATTTATATATAAATAGGTATAACTACTTCAACTCAACAAGTGCCTTGCCGGTCATCTGCTCGGGCTGAGCAACACCCATAAGCTTCAGCACGGTAGGAGCAACATCTGCCAACACACCGTTCTCCACACTTGCCACGCGGTCCGAAACAACTACAATGGGCACAGGATTGAGCGAGTGAGCAGTATTGGGCGAGCCATCAGCATTCAGTGCATTGTCGGCGTTACCGTGGTCTGCAATCATAATCACCTCATAGCCATTAGCCTTAGCGGTCTCAACCACTGCCTCTACGCACTCATCAACAGCCTTTACTGCCTTGTAGATAGCATCCCAGATTCCGGTGTGGCCAACCATATCACCATTTGCGAAGTTCAGAGCGATGAAGTCAAACTTCTGCTTAGCAAGCTCTGCAACAAGTGCATCCTTAACCTCGTATGCGCTCATCTCGGGCTGGAGGTCGTAGGTGGCAACCTTGGGCGAAGGAATAAGGATTCGCTCCTCACCCTCGAACTTATCCTCGCGGCCACCATTGAGGAAGAAGGTAACGTGTGCATACTTCTCGGTCTCTGCAATACGCAGCTGGCTCAGACCAAGCGACGATACATACTCACCAATGGTCATCTGTACATTGTCTTTGTTGAAGAGGATATGCAGAGCGGTAAACTTATCATCGTAGGGAGTCAGGCAGCAGTAGTAGAGAGGCAGGGTGTGCATACCCTCCTCGGGCATATTCTGCTGAGTGAGAACGATAGTAAGCTCCTTAGCACGGTCGTTACGGAAGTTGAAGAAGATAACAACATCATCTGCCTCAATAAGACCGATAGGCTGACCATCCTCTACAGCAACAATAGGCTTAACAAACTCATCGGTCACACCTGCGTCATACGAAGCCTGCATAGCAGCAACCATATCGGTAGCCTGCTCGCCAACACCATTAACAAGCTGATCGTAAGCAACCTTCACACGCTCCCAACGTTTGTCGCGGTCCATAGCGTAGTAGCGACCCACAATCGAGGCAATCTTACCACCGCTAACTGCCAGGTGGTCGGTGAGCTGCTGAATAAAGCCCTTACCGCTCTGAGGATCGGTATCGCGACCATCCATAAAGCAGTGTACAAACGAGCGGTCAGCAACACCAAACTCCTTCGAAAGATCGCAGAGTTTGAAGAGGTGGTCGAGCGACGAGTGAACACCACCGTCCGACACAAGACCCATAAAGTGAACCTTCTTGCCACTTGCAGCAGCATACTCGAAAGCAGCCTTTACCTCTGCATTGTCCTTAATCGAACCATCGCGGCAAGCACGGTTAATCTTCACCAAGTCCTGATACACAACGCGACCAGCACCGATATTGAGGTGACCTACCTCCGAGTTTCCCATCTGGCCCTCAGGCAGACCTACATTCTCACCATCGGTACGCAACTCTGCGTGAGGATACTTAGCAGTAAGTGCGTTAATATAATCGGGCTGTGCGGTGTAGATAACATCACCTTTGGTGTGGTTACCATTGCCCCAGCCATCGAGAATCATCAATAATACTTTGTTACTCATTGTCTTAGATTATAATTATTTATTCAACTTATCCTTAATCATACCGGCAGCCACCGAGAGTGCCTTATCCAGACCATCGGGATTCTTACCACCTGCTGTTGCAAAGAAGGGCTGACCACCGCCACCACCATTAATCTCCTTGGCAGCAGCACGAACAACCTCACCCGCATTTACGCCACGAGCAACAATCTCGTCGCCAAGCGCAATACACAAGGTAGCCTTATCACCATCCTTAACACCAATAATCAGCACAACATTGGGCACCTCTGCCTTCAAGGGGAAGACCAAATCGCGCAAGAGTGCCGAGGGGGCTTTAACCTCCTTCACAAAAAGGATGGCGCCATTGTCGGTGGGGATGTCGGCGATATTATTCTTGATATGCTCCATCACCGAGGCAAGCTGCTCGCGACGGAAGCCATCAATCTGGTGACGCAAGTCGGCATTCTCCTCAATCATCTTCTTCACAGCCTGTGCCACAGCAGGAGTGTGGAACGCAGCCTGCACCTCGCGCATAGTATCTTCCACAACATATGCCATCTCCTCAGCCTTCTCACCGGTCACCGCCTCGATACGGCGAACGCCTGCCGAGATAGCCGACTCACTAACGATTTTAAACATACCGATATTGCCTGTCGCCGAAGCGTGGGTACCACCACACAGCTCAACCGACTCACCAAAGCGGATAACACGCACCTTGTCGCCATACTTCTCACCGAAGAGCATCATAGCACCAAGCTTGCTTGCCTCCTCGATAGGACACTCACGAGTCTCCTGCAAGGGGAAGTTTGCGCGGATATGTTTGTTGACGAGTTTCTCCACCTGTCGCAACTCCTCGTCGGTAACCTTCTGGAAGTGCGAGAAGTCAAAGCGGAGAGTCTTATCGGTAACGAGCGAACCCTTCTGCTCTACATGAGTGCCAAGCACGGTACGCAGTGCCTCGTGGAGGAGGTGGGTGGCAGTGTGGTTGTTAGCCGAGCAGATACGCTTAGCCTCATTAACCACAGCACGGAACTCTACCGAGGGCTCCTCGGGAAGAGTGGTAGCAATGTGAATAGGCAGACCATTCTCCTTCTGAGTGTCGATAATATCAATCTTCACGCCGTCAGCCTCCAAGTAGCCCGAATCACCTGCCTGACCACCCGAGTTACCGTAGAAGGGGGTGGTGTCGAGTACGATATGGTAGAGGCTCTTGCCCTTTGTAGTCACCTTGCGATACTTGGCGATATGTACGTTTGCCGAGAGAGTGTCATAACCTACAAACTCGCTCGACTGCTGCTCGCGGAGGATTACCCAATCATCGGTATCCACAGCAGCTGCGTTGCGCGAGCGCTCTTTCTGAGCCTGCAACTCCTTATCGAAAGCAGCCAGGTCAACACCCAGGCCATTCTCACGAGCGATAAGCTCCGTAAGGTCGATGGGAAAACCGTAGGTATCATAGAGCTGGAAAGCATCCTTACCGCTAATCTCGCTTTGACCATCCTTCTTCGAACGAGCAATCACATTGTCGAGCAGGTTGATACCTGTTGCCAGAGTGCGCAGGAAGGCATTCTCCTCCTCACGGATAACGCTCTTAACAAGCTCCTTCTGCGAAACAATCTCGGGGAAGTAGGGACCCATCTGCTCCGAGAGGGTATCCACCAAGCAGCAGATGAAAGGCTCATTAAAGCCGAGGTAGGTATAACCATAGCGAACGGCACGACGAAGGATTCGGCGGATAACATAGCCAGCCTTTACATTGCTGGGCAACTGACCATCTGCAATCGAGAAAGAGATTGCGCGGAGGTGGTCTGCGATAACACGCATAGCCACATCTGCCTTCTGGTCCTCGCCATACTTCTTACCCGACATCTCAGCAATGCGAGCGATGATGGGCTGGAATACATCGGTATCGTAGTTACTCTGTTTGCCCTGCAAGACCATACACAGACGCTCGAAACCCATACCGGTATCGACGTGGTTGTGTGCCAGAGGCTCCAACGAGCCGTTAGCCTTGCGGTTGAACTGCATAAATACAAGGTTCCAAATCTCGATTACAAGGTGGTGACCCATATTCACCATCTCGCGACCATCCTTCTCGGCACGCTCTGCCTCACTACGGAGGTCGAAGTGAATCTCGCTACAGGGACCGCAGGGACCGGTATCGCCCATCTCCCAGAAGTTGTCGTGCTTGTTGCCGAGGATGATGTGGCTCTCGGGGAGATAGCGCTTCCAGAGGTCGTATGCCTCCTGGTCCATAGGTACATTATCCTCGTCGCTACCCTCGAATACGGTTGCATAGAGGCGATCCTTATCCATACCATAGACGCCGGTGAGGAGCTCCCACGCAAAGTCGATAGCATCTTTCTTGAAATAGTCGCCAAACGACCAGTTACCGAGCATCTCAAACATTGTGTGGTGATAGGTATCGTGACCTACCTCCTCCAAGTCGTTATGCTTACCCGACACACGCAAGCACTTCTGAGTATCGGCAGCACGGGCGAACTTAACAGGTGCATTGCCAAGGAAGATATCCTTGAACTGGTTCATACCTGCATTGGTAAACATAAGCGTAGGGTCGTTCTTGACAACCATAGGAGCCGAAGGTACAACAGTGTGGCCCTTCGATGCGAAAAACTCTAAGAATTTCTCTCTGATTTCACTTGATTTCATTTCTCTTAAAACTCTATATTATTTTATCTATTTTCTTCGTTTGTCTATTGAACTTGCAAATTTACACAATTTACTCTAATTTTGTCCGAACAGAGCGAGAGTTTTTAATCAAATGGCGAAAAAAATCTATAAATACGACCCCGAAAAGGCACTTTATGTCCTCCAGCGCGAACCTGTGAGGGTAAGGGCCTATCGCCATGCGCGTAAGTTGCTTTGGGGTTTTATCTTCGCCTCGACTCTTATCTTCTTCTATTCGAGCACATATTACACGCCAAAGATGCAGCGCATTATGCGCGAAACGGACTATCTATTAGAGCAATACACTCTGCTCGATGGTGCTATCGAGGCTACACACGCAACACTCGACGAGTTGCACCACCGCGACAACAGAGTATATCGTTCTCTCTTTGCCGCCGACACAATAGCCATCGAGGGTGTATATGCCGACTACTCCGACCAATACTACCGTTTTGGCGAGGAGTTCCCCTATAGCGATATGGTCGCCTCGTCGTGGAGAGAACTCGACCGCGCAGGTCGTCTGCTCTATCGTCAGAGCGTTTCGCTCGACGAGTTGCAACTTATGTCGAAGGACAAGGAGAAGATGTCGGTGGCAATCCCTGCCATCTGGCCTATCCCCAAGAGTGCTTTGAAGAGCGGTATCGGTGCATACGGTCGCCGCCTCCACCCTATCTACAAACGATACATCGACCACAAAGGTATTGATATGGCTGCCAACACCGGCACCCCCATCTACGCCACAGGCAACGGCACAATCGAGATGACAGATATTGGTCGTCGTCGTTCGGGCTATGGTCAGCAAGTGCTTATCGACCACGGCTTTGGCTATCAGACCCGCTATGCCCACCTGAGCAAGATTCTCGTTGAGGAGGGTCAGCAGGTTGTGCGTGGCGAGGTGATTGGCGAGGTAGGCAACACAGGCGGTTCGACAGGCCCTCACCTCCACTACGAGGTACTCTATATGAAGCGCAATGTAGACCCCATCAACTACTTCCGCCGAGATATGGATGAGGCTGAGCTGGAGCGTATTATCGAGCAGGCAGTGACCACAACATTTGAAAGATTGGAGAATAACGAGTAGTATGAAACGCTATCATAAATACCCACCCAAACAGTCGCCTCGTCGCGAGCGTCGCAGAGCAGTGCTCAGCGTACTGATTTCTATTGCCTGGTGGGCTGTGGGTACCGTGGCACTCTATTTTATTCTGTCGCTCATCTGGGATACTCCGCGCGAATATGCCGCCAAGCAGCACAACAAGGAGTTGAGAGAGCAGTATGAGTTACTGACCGCCCGTCTGGACACACTTGATGTGGTGCTCGGCAATGTTGTCGAGAGGGATCAGAATGTATTCAGAATGTTGTTCGAATCGGAGCCCTACTCCAATGGCGAGGAGTTGCAGGAGGTGCAGTGGGATGCATACAACACGATGAACTCGGCCACCCCCAATGCTCTCTACGCCACTATGCGACGCAACACCATCGAGTATGAGAACTCGCAAAAGCAGTATGAGAACAAACTCACCACCCTCCAGGAGCGTATGAATGCTATGGGCGATAGTCTGAACTATATTCCTGCTATTCAGCCTATCGTAAACAGAGAGCTGACCCTGCTTACAGCCTCGTATGGTATGCGCATCCACCCCTTCTACAAGAGTCTGTCATCACATCAGGGCGTTGACTATACCGTTCCCGAGGGCACCCGAGTATTTGCCACGGCAGACGGCACGGTCAAGGAGGTGCAACAGCGCAAGACCTCGTCGGGTATGACGGTAGTGATTAACCACGGCAACGGCTACGAAACATCATACAACCACCTGAGCAAGATTAATGTTAGTCGTGGCCAAAAGGTACGCCGAGGCGATATCATCGCTCTGACGGGCAATAGCGGTCTTTCGCTCGCCCCGCACCTCCACTACGAGGTGCGCTACAGCGGTATGCGTGTCAACCCCGTTCACTACTTCTTTATGGAGTTGAGCGTTGACGAGTACCAACGCATCCTCGAAATCGCCCGCAGCGGTATGCAGTCGTTCGACTAAATTTTCACTAAACAAACAACAAATAATGCCGAGCAGTAATACTCGGCATTTATATTAGTGCAAACTTAGGGAATAATGGTAATACTTATCTCGCAGCAGGCGTAACTCAACCCAATCTCGCCCGATTCCCAACGGCTCTGCTTATCCATTGGATAACGGCGAGAGCCGTATCGACTCTCCACCGAAACACAACCCTCCTCGGGAAGAGCCTTGACATAGATAGGCTCAACATACTCCCAATAGGAGTTAGGAAATAGGCGCACAACATTGACACCTTTTTCCAACTCCTCATGCGAAACAGTATAGGTATCACCGGAGTAGTTGCGGTCAGCACGGGTAGTGAGAGATACTTTTACAGTCATAATACAAAGCAACTAATCACAGATTATTCAGCAAAGTTGCGCACCTTTGATTTCTCGCCGGCAGGCACAATCTCATCTGGCAGCAGTGGTGCAAATATTGTCATTTCCGTAGACTCACGACCATCGATATCTACAGCTGTATCCATCAGATTGAGCAAAAATGCCTGGTTATACATTATACATTGATACATATCATCCACCACTACACCAATCATCTTCAAGAGATCATTACACTCTTTCAACACCTTGGTATACGATATAGCACCCAATCCCAACTCCAACAGACCTGCCGTAGCACCTATCTGCTGGATAGTGAGGGAGGTGACACTCTCCTTCATAGCCACCACCGCTTTGACATAGTATTCATACTCTCCCAGCGTGTAGGGGATTCGTAGGTCGTTATGTACGCCCGTACTCGTGGTCATATTACTGATAAGTTTCACGGCCTTGCATATCTGCTTAGCCTCAGTTTCGAGGTAGTAGGTATGGATAGTGTACCAAGGAGCCTCATCCTTGATAGCCTTGGTAGCCTTTGTGTAGAGATTATCTATACCTTGCACGTAGTCGTCGATAGCCTTTACACCACACTTCCTGGGTTTCACCCACCCCTCGGGTAGGGTAAGTTCGGTCCAACGAGGCGAAGTAACCACAGCCTCCGAGGGTCGCATATCCTCAGGAACGATAAGGTCGGTCTTTGCCTTCGACACCTTGATATCGTGAAATACGTAGGCTGCCGAAGTACCCTCCGTATTAGCAAGCCAGAACATCAACTGCTCGCAACCGTTGATTGGCACGGTGACTGTCTGTGGTTCCATACCCTCAAAGACTGCAAGTTCAGCCACAACAATATGATCTGCACCAATAAGCAGTTTCTCCTTGCGCTCGCTGATATCGGGTTGATAGGTATCGGTTCCAAAGAACTGCATATCGCCCTCAGTGCGCAAACACTCAACCGTAAAGGTTAGACTATTATACTCTCCGTAGGTATTAAATGCGGCACACGAGTTTTCCACAGCCTCACCACCTGCCGCCAACATCATCAAGCCCGCAACACTCATCAGCGAAGTACCAACCACTGCACCACCTATCTGCACACCGATAGGCACAAATGCAGCACCGACAGCCGCAGCACCTATCACACCGGCACCAACAGTCTCCGAGCCAGAGAGCACACCGTGGTCTAGCGAGAAATGGGTACTGGTTTGCAGTACAAAACCCTTATAAATTCGGCTATTGTCATAGCGGGTGAAATAATCCTTTTTCGACTTACCATCAACAAAAGCACCATCCTTTGAGGAACTGATATAGTGGAGGTAAGGTGCTCCGAGGTCGATAAGATCAACCTCGTCAGGACACTCCGGCACAGGATGTACAAAGAGGTCTTGCTCGACCGGCTCACCACGATAGACCACAAGATCTGCCACGCCGTATGCTGCAACATCCATCGAGCCTTGTCCCTGGCTCTCAAATTTCAGTTTGCGACACTTATTGATAGGAAGCACAAAGGTCTGATTAGGGAAGGTGGGATTTAGAGGCACCTCCAAAAGCAGTTCATCATCAGCGTATATACTCAGCTGGTCGTTATTCATAACCCAACTCTTGCTCACATAACCGACCGTGAAGCTGATATAATCAAACTCATTGCCGAGGTCGAAGATGGCGTGCGAGTGTACATCGTCACTCAAAAAACCGGCTGTATTATATAGTATAAAACCCTCATTAAACTTCACGCCACCCATCGAGAAGGTGATATAGTCTGACGTTCCATCGTAGAGCTGATTCTGCACATTTCCCCTAAGCGAATAAGGCGGAATATTACTAATCAGTTTGGCAACATCGGGCAACTCTTTCAGGCGAGGATCGGGAGCACCTTCTGTCTCAGTTGCCACCACAGCAGGTGCCTCACCCTTCGGATAGACCCACGCATCGACAATACCTGCGCCCTGACTGCCGTGGGCTTGTTCGCTGGCAAAGGTAAGTTTCCGAACTCCCGCAATATCCAATGTCACCTGTCGAGCAATATGGTCTTGTTCTATCTCATATTCATAGAGAATCTCATTGTCACCCAATACAGTTATCCAACCCCTGCCATTTGCCGCATCGTCAGTCACCAACGGGCCGACAGTAAACTGCAGTGTTTCGTATTCGCCATAGAGATTGAGGTGTGTCTCCTTTGCGCCATTACCAATGAGTTGCATTGAGAGATCCATAATAAGGCCATAATCCCAAGTCTTGTTACCAATCTTGATTTCGGTAAACTTATTTTCGGGAGTAACCCACTTATGGCCATTATTGTTAAGTGCAGCATCACCGTTCATATGATAGGGCTTGATATCCTTAAAGAGCAACTTCTTGGCAGGATTAGGATTGGGTTTGTGTTGCAGGTCGTGAGGTTTCTCACCCTTCTTCCATAAGGCAGCCTCGCAAAATGCGATAGTAAGTCCATGTTGCACCTCGTCAATCACCAACTTATCTACTCCACTAACATTTAATGAGATATGTCGAGGCAAGTCGGCTGGTTTTACCGGAGTATCAAAAATCTTCTTCCCATCAGCTGTGATAGTCAGAAGTGCAGGTACATTAAAGATTTGATAATCAACAGGACCTAAGATAAAAGTCAGTGTCTCATATTTGCCTCCCAACTCAAAGGTTACATCACCCTCTTGCCAGATGGTAAAGGCATTATTCCAACTCTCACCACCGTGAATACTAACAGTTCCTTCTGCAGTATAGTAGTGTTGCTCGGTCGGTTTTAACGACTTTACTATATATGTCGGAGTCTGAGAATAGGCACCAAAGCACACTCCAAAAAGGCCAACAATCAATACCAGAAAACGATTCATACTAATATATATTAAAGTCTATTGCTAATGATTAGCAAAAATAAGTTAGGGTTAAAATATATTAATCTACGCAAATATATCTAAATCAATAATATATTACAACTTTTCAGACAAATAATTAATAAGCGGATTACAACAACAGAGGCTGACCCCAAAAAGGTCAGCCTCTGATATAATAAAATAAAATCTTCTACAAGCAATAAGCGAGTGCAAAGACAAGGCCTGCCTGCCAATTGATTGCAACCTCGTTGTGCGAGTAACTATCTTGGTTGTCAATCCAGTCTGTTGCAGTATGGCCGCCACCAACCAAATAACCGGGCCAGGGACCGTAAACATCATCAGCAGCCGAGCGACGGTCGTGAGGATACATAGGAGGATTGAAGCCCAAGCGGGTAACAAACGAACGATTGTAGTAGTTGCGACCGAAGAGGTGAGCGACAGCATCACGAGCAGCAGCCACATACTTGGCATCGGGCGAGAGGACATCAGCCACCTGCAAGCCTAAGGTCTGACGACCAACGGTACCATTGCAACCCCAGTAATATCTGCCACCCATCGGGCGTGCATATACATCAGCCTCGGCGGTAGCAACAATCTCATCGGCAGCAGCGATAATATTGGCCTTAATCTTGGCATCAATCTCGGGATTCTTACCCTCGCGCTGCGATACTGCATAGCGGAACATACCCAGATTGCGCATATTATCCCAATCCCAATTCACATCTACCATAAACTGCTGCTGTTCTGCAAGTTTCTCAAAATCTTCAAGATAACTCTTATCGCCTGTGGTCTCCCACATCTCGGCAGCAGCCCACATACGGTCATCGGGATCGATGGTAAAATATGCACCGGTGGTGAACTCCTGCTGCATCAGGAATTTCTGACCAGGATAGTTTTTGAGGAAGTCGTAACTTACCTTGGCAGCCTCCAGACACTTCTTGGCATACTCCGCATCATAAGGAGCAAAGGCACGCGACGCCTGAGCCAAGAAAGCAACATAGTCCGCAGTAGCAGCCGACGACCAATCGGTATAATATCGAGCCTGCAAATCCTCCTCAGGCATAGTATAGAAACCCGAGAAGTTGAGCGCGGTCAATTTGTGTGATACCTTGCCCGAGCCGTCGGGATAGGCCATCTTCAAGAGCCAATCGGTCTCCCACTTAATCTCCTTCAAGAACTCAGGATAGCCGGGAGCCGTCTCAGGCAGACCAATCTCAATACTCTGCAAAGCGGGTGCAAACTGCTCCCACGCCCACAACAGAGTAAAGCCTGTGATACCTGCGTTTACGGTATATTTGCCATAGTCGCCAGCATCGTGCCAACCACCCGTTCCGTCGTGGTGCTGGCCCGCATTGCCGATATAATCCTCGTGACCATCGCCCTGGTGGCACACATCCTGCTGATAACGCTTACCCTGAAAGGTGTAGTCGATAGCAGCACCGCAACGCCACAGATAGAAGGCACGCATAGCGTGTGCATAAGCCTCATCATAGACATTATCACCAATCACAAAGTTGCGCGAACGACCCTCGCCGGGGACTTCAAGATAGTACTCGCCACTCTTGGTCACCTTGGTAAAGTCCGCGATACGCACACTCTGAGCCACATCAGCCTGAGTAAGCACCTCGCCGAGAGCACCCTCAAAGACAATCTTGTCATTATCGGCACGGCGAACGCGGAAACTCTCTGCCTCGGGGAGAGTGATGGTCATCTCTTTCTCCGCATCGGGAAGAAATCCAAGAGAGCTATGGCGGAAATGGTCGGTATAGGTAGTCTCAGGCGCAGGCGAAGAACAACCCACCAACACAGAAGCCACAGCAAGCACTAAAACAGTTCTGTTCTTCATAGTAATTTAATTTTAGGTAATTTATAGGTTATCTGTTACATATTTGTCGATAGTCACAATAGGAGCAGGCCTTTGTCGCATCTTCTCGCTGGCAGAAGGGTATCTTTGCATCAAACAATATCGCCAGACGCTCAGCAACCTTTGCTTCAAGCTCTACCCTATAATCCGAGTAACGCTCCACACGCCCCTCATTAGCAATATTATTCAGCAAATCGCAATACTCCTCTTTACGCATATCTTTAACATAATAGAGAGCCGGACACACATCCTCACCTCCCAGCACTCCCGCCTCTTGCATACGGCTAACCATCAGCGAATAGAGCAGGGTCTGCACTACCGCCCCACTCCACTTCTCGGGCTTGGCAGAAAACAGGTCTGACAGACCCTTAAAGTCAAGGTGGGTTGAGCCACTCTTATAATCGATAATCTTAAGCACTCCTCCGTCAAGTATATCCATACGATCCATCTTACCTGCAAACTGCACACTCAGCCTCTCGCCACAACACTCAAAAGAGAAATCGGCACTAACAGGCTGCTCCAATAGAGAGATAGTAAAACCACTCTTTGACGAATCATAGGGCAGAATACTGTTCTTAATGTATTTGTGTACAGCCTCACAACTCATCTGCACCTGTCCCGTAAACTCAGAAGCAGATATATCCTCCGCACCGCCAAGCATATTTTTTCGAACAGCATCCTCAATAGCCGCGCTTATCTGCTCGGAGGTGATAGCTGTAATATCCTGCATCGGATTGTGCTTGCCGATAAGGGGGGTATAGAGTGTCTGCATGGCATCGTGCAGAATTGTGCCGAACATAGGCGTATCGACCTCTTCGCTAATCTCCTCCCGTGGAGCGATACCTGCGACATAGCGGAAGTAAAACTTCATCGGGCACTCCAGCAACATATTGAACGACGAGGGCGAAAAACTCCTCTTGCCACCAGACAGATACTCTCCGAGTCGCTTCATCACTCGTTCGTCCTTATCAACCTTAAGTTCCAGAGCCTGTGCCATAGTAACATCGACAGATAGCTCACGATGCACAACTTTATGTGGCGATTCGTAGTCAAGCTGGTAGATAAAACGACTCTGCTCACCCGTCGAGCCATCGTCACTACTCGAGCAATAGACCATCTCTACTCTCTTGGCACGAGAGATCAGTCGATAGAAGTAGTATGCATAGACACCCTCCTGATATTGTCGGGTCGGCATACCGTAAGCAAAGCGCAGGTTATGAGGGATGAAAGAGGAAGAGGCAGAGCCTTTGCCGGGGAACATATCATCATTCGTCGAGAGGATTATCACATTCTCAAAATCAAGGTTTCGGGTCTCAAGCACACCCATAATCTGCAACCCTTCAAGTGGCTCGCCCTCAAACGGCACACTCTGCGACTGCAACACACGACGAATAAGTGTTGAATAGGTGGCGCCATCTATCTCCACGCCACAGCCATCGAGAGAACGACTCAGGCGACCAAGCGACTCGATGATACGCACAAAATATTCGCGTTGCAGCATTGCCTGTCTGCGCTCACCCTCATCGGTGGCATCTATCACGATATTCTCATCAAGAGCCGAGAGTGTACGACAGATATAGTCGGTAATCTCCGCTATCGTGGCGCAAGGGACAAAGATAGCGGCTATCAACCCTCCGCACTCTCGCAGCAGACTCTGCTCTACATATATTCTGCCGTTGGAAATCACCTTATTATACAGCTCGTTCGCCTCACCACCCTGCACCGACAACATAAAAGGATGGGCAAGGATACCCGTCACATCACTATGGTAGAACGATACCACCCCCGAAGAGTTCCTTCGCACACGCTTCTGCAGATTGAGCAGTCGCTCGGTAAAACTATATGCCAGACTCTGACGCAGGGGATATCCCATTGTTATATTGCTCTTTTTCGCCTCGTCGGGAAGCGAGTAGAGCAAGGGCACGAGCAGATTTTCATCCGCAAGAACTATCGCAGTGTGTTTATCAAGAGCAATGCCCTTCTCGGCCAAATCCCTCAGCACACGGCCTACATATTTACACTGCAACGAGTTGGATGCAGCAGCCACAGCCGATATCTGTTTAGGTTTACGGAAGTTATCGCCAGGCGAAAAACCTTCTGGCGAAGGAAACAGACGAAGATTATCTCTCACAAACAACCCCGCTTCCTGACGCTTGTCGTTCAGAAAATATGGGTCGTAGTCCCAATAAAAATCAACCTCAAAGTTACGTTTGAGATAGGCAAATAACTCTTTCTCTGTCTCGGCAAGAGCATTAAAACCCACCACAACATAGTGAGTATCACTCTCATCCAGACCTCCTCCGGCGCGGATAATCTCGACCGCCTTACGCTGCATCTGTCCTGTATAGGCCAACTCTTTCTCAGAGAGTGCCTTACCGAAATCGCAATAGATCGGATAGAGTGTCTGCCAAATATCCAAAAACTTCTCTTTCTCCTCCGAGAGTGCTGCCCTATCGACAAACGACGACCAGAAACGCTTGATAATAGCAATCTGTTCGGGGGTGAGATAGCTCAATCGAGCATCGATGGTCTTAAGGTCGTTGAGGTTGGTAAAAAGAGTCTCCGCATCGATAAGTTGTTTGTCAATGGAGTCGAAATCTGTGAGCAACATCTCGCCCCAGAAGTAGAAAGAGGAGAAATCCTCCTTGTGGTACTTGGAGTAGCACTTATATAGTTCTACAACCGCCATCAGACGCTCGGCGTGTTGCAGACCGCTAATCTTACAAAAGAGGTCATCGACCGAACAATAGTGCGGTTGCCAGAGAGGCCTATCAAGCAGACGCGTCAACTCATCGAGGAAGAAGATACGGGTACGGCTGTTGGGAAAGATAAAGCGAAAGTCCGCAATGGCATCACCATAGCGCGACAGCAAATCCTTAGCCACAAGCGACAAAAAACTACTCTCCATACACAAACCATTATTTCCGATGTGAAAGGTAGACTTTTTTTGAAAAAAAAGCAACAACAAGGGGGATTTTCGAGAGTTTTTTACTACTTTTATCGCATCGGTTATATTGAGATAGCAGATGGGAAAGGTTAACATAGTCAGAGCATCGGCAGGTAGTGGCAAGACCTATCGCCTGGCACTCGAATATATTGTTCGTGTGCTCTGTGAGCCTACCCTCTACCGACACATACTTGCTGTTACTTTCACTAATAAAGCAACAGAGGAGATGAAGGAGCGTATCCTGGGCAATATCAACCGTTTGGCTCACGGAGTTGAAGACAACTTTATGGCCGATGTTTTGGCCCGAAGCGGGCTTCCGCTCACCCTGGTCAAGGAGCGCGCAGCAGAGGTACTCAACCTCATCCTCCACGACTACGACAGCTTTGCAGTGCTGACTATCGACAAATTCTTCCAGCGCATTGTACGCTCATTTGTCAGAGAACTTGGCATTGACATCAATTATAATCTCGAGCTGAAGACCGACACCCTGCTCGACCTCGGAGCAGACAGGCTGATTGAGGATTTGGCCAGCGACAAGCAACTGCGAGAGTGGGCTTTCGCCTTTATTGACGAGAAGATTGAGGAGGGAAAGACGCTCAACCTGAAAGATAAGATTACCAAGCTTGGCAAGGAGCTCTTCTCGGAGAGCTATCGCTCGGTGCGAGTTGGCGACAATGCCCGTCTGTCGCTCGCCACACTCCATCGCGGAGCATACGCTGAGGCTAATAATTGCAAACAAAAACAGCGAAACATCGCAGAGGAGATTATCCGACTGCTTAACTCGGACGGCATATCGCTCGATATGTTGCATCAAGGCAAGCGCGGCGTGGCAGGTTTTCTCGAGACGGCAGTGCTGGGTGAGATACCCAAGGTTGGAGCTTATGTATTACAGACACTCAACGAGGGTAAGTGGCTGGCCTCCAAGTACACGAAAACCCATTCGGCAAGTGACACCACCCTGCTTTGTGAGCAGTTGGAGGCTCTTATAGAGGCATTGCGAAGAACTCAATCGGCAGTCAACACTGCAAACCTCATTGAGAAGCACTATCGCACTTACGGCCTAATCATCGACCTCGGGAGTCGCATTGACAAGATTTGTGCAGAGGAGAATATCCTCCCGATATCAGAGGTAACGAATATCATTGCCGAACTCATCAAGGGCAACGATGCACCATTTATCTTTGAGAAGGTAGGTAATCGCTACTCCCACTTTATGATTGACGAGTTCCAGGACACAAGCGCTGTTCAGTGGAACAACTTCTTACCACTACTCCAGAATGCAATATCGCAGAGCAAGGAGAGTCCCGTATTGCTTGTAGGTGACGTAAAACAGTCTATCTACCGTTGGCGTGGTGGCGACTGGACTCTTCTTGGCCAGAAGGCCGAGCAGGAGTTTATGGAGGTTGAGGGCACTCCCTTAAAAGACAACTACCGCAGCCGTAGGGAGATTGTTGAGTTCAACAACATATTCATCGACAAATACAAAGAGCTGATTAACAATAGATTGAATTCAACTCTGCAGGATGGCATAGAGAGTGGTTTTATCAGCAATCGATGGGCTGAGCAGTATAAAGATATGGTCGCGATGGCCTATACAGACCACGAGCAGAGCGTTACATCCCACAAGCAGGGATATGTAACAGCCACTCTGTGCACCCATCGCCACTATCATATCGACGAAAACCCCACCATCAGACTGATTATCGAGCTGCAAAGTCGTGGCTATCGTGCAAGCGAGATTGCGGTTCTGGTGCGCTCAAATGCCAAGAGCGAGGAGGTTGCCGACCTGCTTCTGAGTTACAAGACGCTCCACCCCGAGTCGCCATATACATTTGATGTGATTACCCAGACAGCCCTGAAAGTGGGGAGTGCCGATATTTGTCGCAGGGTGATAGCGGCAATGAAATTTGCCATTGCGCCCGACGACACAATCAGCGAGGCCATCATCAAGCAAAGGTGTGGACTGGATCTGTCGCAGCCTCTGCCAGAGGCAGAGCAGAGTTTCTACCTTCGTCTGCGCTCACTGCCACTACAAGAGGCCTTTGAGGAGATTGTATTACATTACAACCTGCACCAACAAAAGGACAATCACGCCTATCTTCAGGCACTACACGAGCAGGTCATCGGTTTCTCGAAGCGTCGCATTGCCGACCTTGCACTCTTTGTCGAGTGGTGGGAGGAGCACGGTGCCGAGGAGTCTATCACTATGCCTTCGGGTGCCGATGCAATTACCGTCGCCACAATCCATAAGTCCAAAGGTCTGGCTTTTGGGGTTGTGATACTCTACGACTGCAATTGGGAGTTGACAACCAAAACCTCATTCGATAACTACATCTGGCCCAGACTCGATCAAGAGAGCGAGGGTTTGAGCCACTTCCCCATATCATACGAAAAGAGCATGGGCTCTTCGCGCTTTGCCGAGAGCTACTATCAGGAGCAGGCACTCTCCTATGTCGATAACCTGAATATGCTCTATGTGGCACTTACTCGTGCTAAGCACGAACTCCATCTGATAGTCGCCCCGCCTGCCACTGTTGGAGCATCGAGCAAGATAAATGCAGTCATCGAGGAGACACTTCTGGCGATGGAGAGAGAGGGTAAAATTGCTCCTGCCGAGTTATTGCCAATCCCTGAACTGACATTCGAGCAGGAGAGAGCCGCACTACCCACGGTCGAAGCCACTGAGGAGAGATTTTATCAATATGGTGCACCTGTTCTTCGTCACGCAGAATTGACCGGTGAGGAGAAGAAGAACGACAAGAAGGAAAAGGAGGAAAAATTCGACTACTCCGACATAGGCTTCCCCACAACATTACCCTGGGAGAAGATACGCATAAAATTCTCTTCGGAGAGATATATGGATGATGGAGAGGTTGCACGCCTACACCCGCTAAATGTTGGTATTATGCTCCACAAAATCTTCTCACAGGCACTCTCTGCCGAAGATATATTCAGAGGCATAGAGTTAGCGGCCAAAGAGGGAACAATCAGCGAAGAGGAGTTCTCTATGCTCAATAGTCGCATCAGCACATCGCTCTCGAATCCTCGTATTGCCGAGTGGTTTAATGGAGTATGGAGCATTGTGCGCAACGAGCACCAAATCATGCTCCCCACAGGCGAGAGCAACCGACCCGACAGAGTGATGATTTCGGAAGATAGGTGTGTGGTTGTCGATTACAAGTTCGGCCGCCGCCAAGACCCCAGCCACCTATCGCAGGTTGAGGGCTATATGGCTCTGCTCTGTCAGATGGGCTACAAAAGAACCGAAGGCTACATTTGGTATGTAACCCTCGGTGAAGTAGTCGAGGTAGTGCCTCACTAATATCTTATAATCAACAACTTATTTATCGTAACGCTTCAACACCATAGCTGTTCGGCATACCGAATAGATATGGATATAGTGTCGCAGATTACCCTCCTCATCTTTCTTGGTAAAGCTATCGTGAGGCAGCTCGTCTGTCAGACGACCAAACCCACCAAAACGCTCTTCATCTGTTGAGAAGATAGTGGCATAGCGACCCTCACACGGAACGGGCACAACATAGTCTACGATGCTGCGCGTTGGATGCCAATTGAAGACAAAGAGCAGTTCACCGTGGCTGTATGCCATAATCTTGTTATCCACATCCATCGTCTGTCGCCAAGCATAGCCCTGTGCGGGGATATCGAATCGCTGAGATAGACGCAACATCTCTCTGTCGAACTCGCCAAGTTGGTGATAGCGGAGATTCTTATCATCCACCAACGACCACTGACGGCGCGCGTGTTTATAACTCCAATCATTGCCCTCGCGGGGGAAATCAATCCACTCGGGATGGCCAAACTCATTACCCATAAAGCATAGATAAGCCTGACCGCCAAGGGTGAGAGTAATCAGACGAATCATCTTGTGTAGAGCCATACCTCGGTCAACAACAAGGCTCTTGCTCTCCACCTCCATCGAGTCATACATTGCCGCCCCCATCAGTCGGAAGGCGATTGTCTGGTCACCCACCATTGCCTGGTCGTGCGACTCACAATAGGCAACCGTTCCGACATCGTGTTTACGGTCGGTCATTATATTCCATATATCCCAGATATTCCACTCCTCGTCGGGAATATCCTTAATCATCTTAATCCAAAAGTCGGGCACAGCCATCGAAAGGCGATAATCAAAGCCAATACCACCCTCATCGGCAGGACGACACATACCCGGCATACCGCTCACATCCTCTGCAATGGTAACCGCCGTGGGATGATACTGGTGAATCAGGGTATTGGCAAGAGTAAGGTAGGTTATACCATCGCGATAGACATCGTCATTAAAGAACTTCTCACGGCTGTCGAAGTCGGTATAGCCGTGGTGATGATAAATCATAGAAGTAACGCCATCGAAACGGTAGCCGTCGATATGGAACTCATCAAGCCAATACTTGACATTGCTGAGCAGGAAGTGACGCACCTCACGCTTGCCATAATCAAAAATCATCGAATCCCAATAGGGGTGATAACTCTTACCTCCGGCAAAGGTGTAGCAGTGGTCTGTGCCGTCAATACCGTTGAGTCCTTCGTTAAAGTTTTTCACGAAGTGAGCCTGCACAAGATCCATAATTACAGCAATATTGAGTTCGTGGGCTCTGCGCACCATATACTTCAAATCCTCGGGAGTACCAAATCTCGACGAAGGGGCAAAGAAACTCGAAACGTGATAACCATAACTGCCATAATATGGATGCTCGGCGATACCCATCACCTGAATAGCGTTGTAGCCCATACGTTTGATGCGAGGCAGAATTTCATCCGCAAATTCGCGGTAACTACCAACTCCCTCCTTCTCCTGAGCCATACCAATATGGCATTCGTAGATATAGAGAGTGCCGAGTTGCGAGATATCAAAACCTGCATCGTCGGCCCAATCAAAGGGCTGAGGCAGCCAAATCTGAGCAGTAAAATCCTTGGTCACCTCATCCTGCACAGCACGCCTAGCGTATGCAGGCACTCGCTCGTGGGTGCCATTTTCGCCCACCACGAGTATTTTGTACAGCGACCCGTGAGGAAGGTAATATTGGTCGTCATGGAGAAAGATACTCCACACACCCGTACGCCTATCCTTCAACATCGGCAGACTTGTACGCTCCCAGCCATTGAACTCGCCAAAGAGATAGACCTCCTTGGCGCCGGGCAACCACTCACGGAACCACCAACCACCATTCTTATCATCACGCTGGAATCCAAAATAGCGGTAACCATTGGCAAAATCGACAATAGAGCCAGAAGAGGCTTCGATATCTGCCAAGAGGTTTTTGTACTGCTTGTAGCGTATCATTATTTCGCCCTCCACAGGCTCCAACCAAGCATCGTTCTCAATGATTGCCAGACGTTTACTCATAGTGATAATCAAATATGGTGATAAAAATTTTTAATAAAAGTATGGTTTTTTTAACTAATTTGCAAGAAAACCACAAAAATTGGTTATATTTGCATTTAGTGACACTAAAATTATTCACTTAATATTTCTAATTTATGTTTAAAGGACAACCAAAAGGTTTGTATGCTTTGGCACTCGCCAACACTGGTGAGCGCTTCGGCTACTACACTATGCTGGCGATCTTCTTGCTCTTTATCCAGGCTAAATTCGGCTTCGATTCGGCAACCGCTACGCAGATTTATTCGATTTTCCTTGCCGGTGTTTACTTTATGCCCCTCTTCGGTGGTTGGGTAGCAGACCGCATCGGTTATGGTAAGTGTGTGACCCTCGGTATCGGTGTTATGTTCCTCGGTTATGCCTGCTTGGCTATCCCGACTGCACCCGACACTATGGGTAAAGTTTTGATGTTTGGTGCGCTTGCTCTGATTGCAATCGGTACCGGTATGTTCAAGGGTAACCTCCAGGTTATGGTAGGTAACCTCTACGACGACCCCCGCTATGCAGCTAAGCGTGACTCTGCTTTCAGCCTCTTCTATATGGCTATCAACATCGGTGCAATGTTTGCTCCCTCGATGGCTAAGGCTGTTACCAACTTCTTCCTCAGCAAGCAGGGTCTGGTTTATGACGCAAACATCCCCGCACTCGCACACCAATATATGGATGGCGTAATCACCCCCGAGAACACCGAGAAATTGCAGGCATTGGCAAGTTCGATGCAGGGTGCAGCAGGTATGGATCTGGGTCAGTTTAGCCAGTATTACATTGAGAACCTGAGTAACTCGTATAGCTACGGTTTCGCTGTTGCTTGTATCTCGCTGATTGTTTCGGTTGCTATCTACTTCTCGTGCCGCAACTGGTTCAAGCACACCGAGGCAAGTGCTGAGAAGGCTGACAAGAATGCAAACGCTGCTCCCGTTCAGGAGCTCACCTACGAGCAGACCAAGAGCCGTATCGTTGCTCTGTTGATGGTATTTGCAGTGGTTATCTTCTTCTGGATGGCATTCCACCAGAACGGTGCTACAATGACTATCTTCGCTCGTGACTACACCGCTCAGAATGTTGAGGGCTTCACCCGTATTGGTTTCAATATCTGGTCGCTGGCACTGATTGCCATCTCGATCTATACCCTCTTCTCGATATTCCAGTCGGAGACCAAGAAGGCTAAGACAATCTCGGCAATTGCTACTTTGGCATTGTGGGGTGGCGCTTACGCACTCTATGCAGGTATGGATTCCAACATCAACATCCAGCCTTCGGACTTCCAGCAGTTCAACCCCTTCTTTGTGGTTGCTCTGACTCCTATCTCGCTGGCAATCTTCGGTTCGCTGGCTAAGAAGGGCAAAGAGCCTTCGGCTCCTCGCAAGATTGGTTTGGGTATGGTTGTAGCAGCTCTGGGCTTCCTCATTCTGACCCTCGGCTCGATGGGGCTTGCATCGCCCAAGGAGCTTGGTGGCACCGTTAGCCCCGACTTGGTATCGCCCAACTGGCTTATCTCGACCTACCTCGTACTGACCTTCGCTGAGTTGTTGCTCAGCCCTATGGGTATCTCCTTCGTATCGAAGGTTGCTCCTCCCAAGTACAAGGGTATGATGATGGGTGGTTGGTTTGCAGCTACCGCTATCGGTAACTACCTCGTGAGCGTTCCCGGTCTGTTGTGGGACAAGCTGCCTTTGTGGGGCGTTTGGACTCTGCTGATTGGCCTCTGCTTGATTTCGGCACTCTTTATCTTCTCGATTCTCAAACGCCTCGAAAAGGCTACTGCAGATTGCTAAGAGAGATAATTAGATAATTTTTGGAGGGCTTTTCATTGCGAAAAGCCCTCTTTTTTATATCTTTGTTTGTCAGATAAGTATATAAGGCATTATTTGTTGCACGACCAAATGAAGAAAAAAATTACATTCCTCGGAACGGGCACTTCGCAGGGTGTGCCGATGATAGGGTGCCATTGCGAGGTCTGCTCCTCCAGCGACCCTCGCGACAGCCGTCTGCGCACTTCGTTGATGATTGAGGCGGGTGGAGTGAGAGTTGTAATTGATGCAGGTCCCGATTTCAGAGGACAGATGCTACACCACAAGGTTGAGGATATAGATGCAATACTCCTCACCCACGAGCACCGTGACCACACAGGAGGCCTCGACGAGGTGCGTAGCATCAACTACTTCAAGCGACACGATATGCCTATCTATTGCACCGCACGCACCGCCGATGCAATGCGCAGGGATTATGCCTACGCCTTTGGCGAGAATCGCTACCCGGGAGCTCCTATGCTCACACTGATTGAGATTGATGCGATGGAGAGTTTTTCGGTTGGCAACTTGCTATTCACCCCCGTTTATGGCTCACACTCCTTCCTGCCGGTTGTGGGATATAGGTTTGGAGATACGGCTTATCTGACAGACTTCAAGAGCATTGAAGATGAGGAGGTGGAAAAACTCAAAGGAGTCAAGACACTTATCATCAACGCATTGCGCCACACGCCCCACCCCTCCCATTTCTCGCTGAGCGAGGCAATAGCCATTGCAGAGAGAGTAGTGCCGGAGAGGGTCTATTTCACCCACTTCTGCCACGAGATAGGGCTATACAGCAAGATTGAGCCGACACTCCCCGAGGGTATGCATATGGCGTATGACGGATTAACCATTGAGATTTAATCAGCAATTATGAGCAAGATACTACTTCTAACACTCCCATTTGTTCAGCCCAACACCCCCTACCCTGCCACAGCCTATCTGAAAGGTTGGTTGGAGCGTAATGGCATTGAGGCCATACAGGCAGACCTATCGGTAGAGTTGCTTGGCGAGATTTTTTCGCGCCGCTTCCTCACCGATATCTTTGCAGAGCCTTACTCGGGCGATGACATGAACTGCCAGCGCATCTACTCGCTCCGCAAGGAGTACACAGCTACAATCGATATGGTGATGGCATTTCTGCGAGGCGAGGACAGGGCGCTTGCCAACCTTATCTGCGCACCCGACTGGTTACCACAGGCAGGCAGATTTGAGCAGATGGTTGACCCCTCGGAGATCTTCGGCGCTATGGGTCAGCAAGATTGTGCGGAGTATCTCTCAACACTCTACCTGCAAGACCTAAGCGACTATCTGAGGGAGGTGGTAACACCCAACTTCGAGATTGTGCGCTACGGGGAGCAGATATCTGCTTCGGTTGTAGAGTTCTCCACAATTGAGCAGGAGTTACAGAAACCGCTGAACGCAATCGAGAACAGGATGTGCGCTCTGCTGAGAGCAAAGATTGAGGAGCACCAGCCCGATTGGGTGGGATTTACAGTTCCTTTCCCCGGCAACTTGCTCTCGACACTTCGTTGTGGTGAGTATCTAAAAACCAACTTCCCGCATATCAAGACAGTGATGGGTGGTGGTTATCCGACAACGGAGTTGCGCAATATGACCGACAAGGAGATTTTCAGGTATATAGATTATATTGTGCTCGACGATGGCGAAGAGGCTTTGCTAAGACTTATGGAGGGGCGTGAGCCTATCCACACCTACTCTGCCGAGGGCTATATCGAAGGCGATGGCTCGACAGTCACTCACTCGGAGCGTGGCTGTCCCGACTTTGGCGGCCTGGATATGAGCCGATACTTCTCTCTCTGTGAGGTCACCAACCCGATGCACCGCCTGTGGAGCGACGGCAGGTGGAACAAGATGATACTTGCGCACGGCTGCTATTGGGCAAAGTGTGCGTTCTGCGATACCACACTCGACTACATCTGTCGCTTCGAACAAGTAAGTGCGGCACAGACGGTAGATTGGATGGAGCAGGTAGCCCGGCAGACAGGCTCTCGCAGTTTCCACTTTGTGGACGAGGCAGCATCACCAAAGATACTCAAAGAACTCTCGCTCGAACTGCTCCGCCGTGGCCATAGATACACCTGGTGGACAAATATCCGTTTCGAAAAGGCATTCACAGGCGACCTCTGCGCTCTGATGGCCAAAGCAGGCTGTATTGCCGTATCGGGAGGGCTGGAGGCTGCACACGACAGACTCTTGGCGATGGTGGATAAGGGCATAGATATTGAGCAGGCGACAATGGTGATGCGCAACTTCTACTATTCGGGTATTATGGTGCACACCTATCTTATGTATGGTCTGCCCACCGAGACGTTGGCCGAGACAATCGATGCACTCGAAACAGTACGACAGATGTTTAAGGCCGAGCTTATCGGCTCTGCCTTCTGGCACCGTTATGCTATGACGCTGCACAGTCGTTCGGGTGCTTCTCCCGAAGAGTTCGGAGTAAGACGCAAGGGAACGGTACTCAATCCATTTGCTAATAATGAGATAGCTTTTGCAGAGAATAGGGGCTACAACATTGACGAGGTCGGAGAAGGACTTCGATTGTCGCTGGCAAACTATCTGGTAGGCAGTGGGCTGGACAAGCCTGTCAGCAAGTGGTTTAATATGAAAGTGCCACAACCCACCGTGGAGCCTACGCTTATCACCGACCACCTAATCAAGCCCGACAGCAGTCGTATCTACTCCGACAAGGCGCGCATCGTCTGGATTGGCTCAGATGCTGTGATTTGCGACAAAGGGGTAGCCATCGAGGGTCCATCGGGCAGAAAAGAGATTAAGTTCAATCCCGAAGATAGAGAGTTTATCGCAGAGGTAGTAAGGCGTTGTGCCGACCTCGACAAAGTGACACGATTGGAGGATATCAAGGCACTCTATGCCGAGAGTCACGAAGAGCCGTTTGTGGTACTCTATCACTCCAAGAGCTGGGATAGAATGCGCGCTCTCGGATTGTTGCAAATATGATAATTAATTGAATATCTTAATAATATGAGCAAGAAATTCACAAATAAAGTTACCATCATAACCGGTGCTTCGTCGGGTATCGGCAAGGCATTGGCATACGAGTTTTCTGCACGAGGAGCACGAGTGGTGCTTGGAGCAAGGCAGGAGGATAAGTTGGCTGAGGTGTGTGCCGACATCAATGCCCGAGGTGGCAAAGCCGTGTGGTGCAAGTGCGACGTAACACGCGAGGAGGAGTGCCGAGCACTGATAGAGTGTGCAGTCGAGAATTTTGGCGGGGTGGATATTCTTATATGCAATGCGGGGCTTTCGATGAGAGCACTGCTCGATGATGTGGAGCTGGACGTACTGCGCCGACTTATGGACGTAAACTTCTGGGGATGTGTCGGTTGCACGAAATATGCACTGCCCTATCTGCAAAAATCCAAAGGCTCGGTGGTGGGAGTATCATCGGTTGCCGGCCTGCACGGGCTTCCCGCACGCACGGGCTACTCTGCATCTAAATATGCGATGACGGGTTTTCTCGAAACGGTGCGCGTAGAGAACCTCAAAAAGGGGCTGCACGTTATGATTGCCTGTCCCGGATTCACGGCAAGCAATGTACGTTTCTCGGCACTGACTGCCGACGGCTCTGCTCAGGGAGCAACACCTCGCAAGGAGGAGAAGATGATGAGTGCAGAGGAGGTCGCCATAAGAATTGCACGTGGCGTAGCCAGAAGAAAGAGATTGGTACTGATGGAGTACGAAGGACGACTGACCCACTTCATCAAGAAGTTTGCACCAGGATTACTTGATAAGTTATTTTATATGGTAATGGCAAAGGAGCCTGACAGCCCGCTGAAATAAAGTTCAACATAAAAACAACCGAGAGATGTCAGATATATCTCTCGGTTGTTTTAGTATAAATCGCATTTTATCGCACCAATAACTCCTTCAAATAGTTTCCGGTCAGGCTATTGGGATTGGCGGCAATCTCTTCGGGAGTACCCGTTGCAACCACAGTACCACCACCTGCCCCACCCTCGGGGCCCATATCAATCACATAGTCGGCCAGTTTGACAACATCGAGATTATGCTCGATAATCAGCAAGGTGTTACCTCTGTCGGCCAGGCGTGCAACCACATTCATCAATTGTCTGACATCCTCAAAGTGAAGTCCGGTGGTCGGCTCGTCGAGAATATAGAGCGTACGTCCCGTATCGCGTTTTGCAAGCTCACCCGCCAATTTAATGCGCTGGCTCTCACCTCCGGAGAGAGTCGTACAAGGCTGACCGAGTTTCAGATATCCCAAGCCAACCTCCTGGATAGCACGCAGTTTAGTGTATATGTTTGGTATCGGCTCAAAGAACTCAACAGCCTGATTTATAGTCATATTGAGCACATCGTTAATCGACTTGCCCTTATATCTCACCTCCAAGGTTTCACGATTGTACCTGCGACCATTGCAGACCCTGCAAGTAACATATACATCCGGCAGGAAGTTCATCTCGATAGTCTGCACACCTGCACCTCTACACTCCTCGCAGCGGCCACCTTTGACATTAAACGAGAAACGGCCCGAGCGATACCCCCTCGCCTTAGCATCGGGAGTCTGCTCAAAGAGTTTGCGGATATCTGTAAAGACATTGGTATAGGTAGCAGGGTTACTCCTCGGAGAGCGACCGATGGGCGACTGATCCACCACAACCAACTTATCAATATTCTCAATACCTGTAATCTCCTTATGTGGCAGTGGCACATCAAATGAGCGATATAGCTCTCTGCTCAGCGCAGGGCGAAGTGTACCATTTATAAGCGACGACTTACCCGAGCCGCTGACACCCGTCACACAGACAACACCACCGAGCGGAATCTGCACATCGATATCTTTAAGGTTATTACCCGTAGCACCCTTTATCTCAATAGTCGTAGCCCCCACCTTGCGACGCTCGGCAGGGAGCTCTATCCGACGCTTACCATTGAGATAGTCTGCAGTAATACCGTCACTCGCAAGAATATCATCAAACGAGCCGAGAGCAACAATCCGACCTCCCTTGCGACCAGCACCAGGGCCTACATCGACAATAAAGTCTGCACTACGCATCATCTCCTCATCGTGCTCCACAACAATCACAGAGTTTCCTGCATCGCGCAAGGCCTTCAGACTATCGATAAGTCGCTGATTATCTCGCTGGTGCAGACCAATACTCGGCTCATCAAGGATATAGAGTACATTGACAAGCTTGGAGCCAATCTGAGTAGCCAAACGGATGCGCTGACTCTCGCCACCAGAGAGCGAGCCTGCCTTACGATTTAACGACAGATAGCCCAAGCCGACCTCCGCAAGGAAGCCCAAACGTGTAGAAATCTCCTTAACTATCTCGGTAGCAATCAGTCTCTCACGCTCGGTCATCTGCTCCATCACGCCACCAATCCATCCCCTTAGCTCAGTTATACTCATCTGTGCAACCTCGGCAATGTTCTTGCCCGCAATGCGGAACTGCAAAGCCTCCTTCTTGAGTCTTGCCCCTCCACACACAGAGCACTCTCTACGCTCCACAAACTGCTCGCGCCAAGCTGCTCCCTTACCGGAGGTAGTATCCTCCTCCTGATTACGGATATACTCTCCAAGTCCCTCCCACATCATCATCTGGACACCTCCGTAGGGAGAGAAGGAGCGACTATCAACCGTCAGCGACTCACGCTCTCCATTGATAATGGCATTCATTGCCTCGTCGGAGAGTGTAGAAACAGCATCGTCCAGCGAGAAGTCGTAGCGGTGAGCCAAAGCCTCCAACATAGCAAACAGAGCATTATTCTTATGTTTACCAAAAGGCTCGATGGCACCCTCGTTAATACTCTTTGTTGGGTCGGGGATAAGTTTTGTACGGTCAAAAACCACCTCCTCACCCAAACCCGAGCAGTGAGGACAAGCACCCTCCGGAGAGTTGAAGGAGAAGGTATGAGGTGCGGGGTCGTCAAATGCAACACCCGTTGTCGGACACATCAGGTGGCGCGAATAGTAACGCGAGGTGTGGCTCTCGTAGTCGTAGAGGCTGATAGTCCCTTTTCCCTGACGCATAGCCTCTTTCAGACTCTTCACAAACCTGTCGCGGTGGCTCTCGCCGATTATCAGTCTATCGACCACCAAATCTATATTGTGCACCTTGTAGCGGTCGAGTTTCATATCGGGAACAAGCTCCACTATCTCGTCATCGATGCGGGCATACACAAAGCCCTTGCGCAGGAAGGTCTCAAAAAGTTCTCGGTAGTGACCCTTGCGTCCCTTCACGACAGGTGCCATCAGAGCCACCTTTCGACCCGAAAAACCACGCTCAATCAGCTCCACAATCTGCTCGTCTGTGTAGTGCACCATCTCCTCGCCCGTATGTGGTGAGTAGGCACGCGACGCACGTGCATAGAGCAGACGGAGAAAATCGTATATCTCGGTCACCGTTCCGACCGTTGAGCGAGGATTCTTGTTTGTTGTCTTCTGCTCGATAGCAACCACCGGACTGAGTCCCGTTATATGGTCAACCTCCGGACGCTCCATAGAGCCAATAAACTGGCGAGCATAGGCAGACAATGTCTCCATATAGCGACGCTGACCCTCGGCATAGATGGTATCAAAAGCAAGCGACGACTTGCCTGAGCCAGAGAGTCCCGTAATCACAACAAGCTGATTGCGAGGAATATCCACATCGACCTCACGCAAGTTGTTCACTCGCGCACCGCGCACACTGATTATATCCTTATTTCTCTCTGACACTGCTACTTACTATTAGTTCGAAATCCCTCGGCGGGCATTTTCACCACAAACGTATAACCTTTTGCATTGGCACAATTGTATTCTCGAATCCAATGATTCAGTTGGCGGAGCATACGGTATGATGTTCCGTGTTCGCGTGCCAATGCAGACCAATCGATATTCTTACCGCTAACCTCAATCTCGTGATAGTTTGTCAGAGGCATTCGGTAGTCCGACTTGCTCAGACGATAACCGTAGTCATCAGGATTCTCTATGAGCAACTTAAAGGACAATATGCGGAACATATAGCGCAAAGTCTCCTCAGGGAGGAAGGTATCGTAGTAGTTATCTGTCTGCTGCTTATCAATCCTGCGACGCAATCCGTTAGGGCCAAGGTTGTAAGCCGCCGCAGCAAATGCCCACGAGCCAAACTCCTCATAGTAACTCTTCAGGAGAGTGCAGGCAACTCGGGTAGCCTTCTCGATATGATAGCGTTCATCAATCTCCCCATCAACCACAAGGCCGTTCTCCCTACCCACAGCAGGCATAATCTGCCAGAGGCCACCTGCACCTGCCGTAGAGACGATATTGGGATCCAGTCCACTCTCAGCCACACAGAGATATTTCATATCATTGGGCAGACCGAACTCAGCCAAGATAGGCTCGATAATCGGGAAATATCGGGTAGTATTCATCAAAGTCAGCGAGGTGCGGGAGTGCATATAGAGAGTAACCAGCATCTCACGCATAAGACTCTCACGAGTGTCGAAATTCTCCAGCGGCACACGCTCTCCCGCAAACACCAACTCATCAGGCAGTGGCGGAATCTCCACCACCGAATTTATCATCGGTCTGTCGGCAGTCTGTGCGGAACAGCCGACCGAGAGTAACAGCAATGCACTAATAATCAGTAATCTCTTTACCATATCTTCTGTTAAAAATTATTCAATAAAAAAGTTGTCGGCATCTGCCCACGCAGGGAACTTAGCACGGAAACGCCTAAGCTTATCATTGTCGAGTTCGCAGATTGCCGCACCCTCTACATCATCATCCACTCGGGCAACAACCTCGCCGTATGGATTAAGAATCACGGAGTGGCCTGAGTAATGCGTCACGGGGTCGTCACCTACCCTATTCACACCCACCACATAGGCCTGATTCTCAATAGCTCGTGCCGGCAGCAGCCTATCCCAAGCACCAATCCTCGACTCGGCCCACTCGGCAGAATAAATCACCAAATCATACTCATCCCCTTGCTGACGACTCCACACAGGAAAACGCAAATCGTAACACACCTGAAGTAGGATACGCCATCCCATATACTCAACCACAACGCGCTCATCACCTGCTGAAAAGACCCTATCTTCGCCCGCCATACGGAACAGATGTCGTTTGTCATAGTGCTCTATTTTACCATCAGGGAGAAATAGATAAAAACGATTAAAAATCTTCCCATCATCACACACGGCAATAGTACCGGCGACTGCTCGGCCCGCCTCAACAGAGAGTTTTTGCAGTCGCTCAATATAGTGAGAGTCGGCAGGCAGAGCCACCTCAGGGGAGCAATCGTAGCCTGTCAGAAACATCTCAGGCAGGACAAGCATATCGGCCTCAGTGGAGCATAGATACGACTCCACACGCTGCAAGTTAGCCTCGCAGTCGCCCCAAACGATATCCATCTGACAAATTGCAACTCTAAGTCCCATTGGCGAAAGAATATTTGACAAATTTACTAAAAGGTAGCGAAAAAAACACTACTTTTGCCAGAAATTAAAACAACACGCCGCAGAAGATGCTTTACATCGGACTATATCAGACACTCACCGTTGCCCGCATTTCGGAGCACGGACTCTACCTCACAGATGGCGAGGGGACTGAGGTATTGCTCCCTAATCGTTATGTCAGCCTTGAAGATAAGGTAGGCGACCAGGTTGAAGTATTTGTTTATCACGACACACTCAACCGCTTGACAGCCACCCGTGAGCACCCATACGCAACAGTGGGCGAGGTTGCCTATCTGGAGGTGGTGGATAAAAATGTTCACGGTGCATTTATGAATTGGGGTATCACCGCCAAAGACCTCTTTGTACCCAACCGAGAGCAGAACTTCCCGATGGAGATTGGGCGTAAATATGTTGTATTTCTCTATCGCGACACAGTAACCGACCGAGTGGTGGCTTCGGCTCGTCTGGCTAAGCACGTGGGCAATAGCGAGATTGTTGTGCGCGAAAAAGAGGAGGTTGAGATTGTAGTGGCACAGCGCATCGAGAGAGGTTTCCGAGTAGTGGTCAACAACAGGAACTGGGGCGTTGTCTATGACAACCAACTCTTTGAGCCACTGCATATTGGCGACCGTCGTACAGGATATGTAAGTCGAGTGACCGACGAGCGACGTATCGATGTTATGCTCCGCCAGCAGGGCTATGACGAGGTGCGCTCCTCGGCTGTAAAGCTTGCAAAGTTAGCAAAGGAGAATGGCGATATTCTGCCTCTTAACGACAAATCGACCCCCGAGGAGATTAAAGAGGTGGCACAGATGAGCAAGAAGGTTTTCAAAAAGGCTCTCGGCTATCTGATGAGCCACAACCTTACCCAGCAGACCGAAGAGGGGTTACGCATCGTGGGCGAAGTTGAGAATCACGACAGCTCGGAGCCGACAAGAAGAAAGAGTCCTGCACCCAAGCCCACTCCAAAGCCTGCACACAAGGAGGCACCGAGAAGAGAGCCTAAACCCGAGCATAAGGAGAGAAGAGTTGTTGAGAACAGAGAGGCAAGAACCGAACAAAAGCCCGCTCCCGCCATCTCCTCCAAGAGCCGCACAGCACGCGAGGGAACACGCCACGCCTACACAAAATTCCTCCGCACAAAGAGCGAATAGAGTGAATAGATAAGAGAGAGAGCCGAGAAAATTTCTCGGCTCTCTCTTATATTACTCCTTCTGATATGGCGCCGCACATTGTCGGGCAAGTGACAGAATCTTCTGGTCGTCAATCGTCGAATTCAGGGCTGCATAGACAAACGAATCGAGTGAGCCGTAACTCTTATTAACACTACCTGCAAGACACTCATAGAAGGCACGCAACTCCTTGTGTTTCATACCCTCGGGCAGGATATCCCACTCTTTGAGCCACTCGTAGGGGAAGAAGTAGCGCATATTTCCGTGATTGGCCTGCACATCGCTAACAATGGTCTCCACAACCACCATATCCACCGTGTCGCCCATACCGGTCATCTGTATAAATTCCACATAGTTAGGATATTCATCCTCAATAAGTCCCGTCACGTCATCGGCAAAGATGATAAACTCCGCATCATTCATCCCATCGAGATATATCATCTCACGGTAGTCGTTGAGCCAATGGCGAAAATCGCGCACCTGCTGACGCGACCAACGGCCCTGCTGTGTACAAGCGGTAGCCAAAGCCACCGTAGCTAAAAGGAAAAGGAAAATTCTCTTCATAGTCAAAATAATATTGTTAAGTTTCACATTGTATGCCCGTCACATCGGACACTCACAGAACTGCAATCTCCGTGCCGAAGAGGTAGGCACCACCCAAAAGAGAGGAGAGATAGAAAAATGAGAGTAAAACATATTGCATTTATAATAGGAATAGTTATATTTGTAGGAAATTTCCTACTTTTAGGAAAAGTAAGATGAATTTATAAGATTGTTTAACTCAAAAAAGGATGAAATTATGCAGGAAAAAGATGGAAAGTACATTTTTGGAGTAGTGAAAATCAGCGAGAAGGGGCAAATCGTAATCCCCAAGGAGGCTCGCAAAGCCTACAACCTCAAAGCCGGCGACGCACTACTATTGGTAGGCGACAAGAACGGTATGGCACTGATTAAAACCGAGATTTTCAGCGACTTTGTCGAGCAGGTAATGGAGGACCTCAATCAATGAGAAGGCATTGGATAGATAATCTGAGATGGGTGACCGTAGTATCGGTACTCATCTATCACGTATTCTACTTCTACAATAATAAAGGCGTCGGTGGTGGTATTGGCGGATTTGGCGGCGCACAACCGCAAGATGTAATCCTCTATGTACTCTACCCGTGGTTTATGATGTTGCTCTTCCTCGTGGCGGGTATCAGCGCACGCTATGCTTTGCAGAGACAGAGCCACCAAGAGTTCCGCCATTCACGCACCCTGAAACTCCTTGTCCCCTCAACCATCGGTCTGTTGGTATTTCAGTGGATTACGGGATATTATAACACTCTTACCGCCGAGACTGTCAATCAGACACCCATCTTCTCTACACTCCCCGAGCAGATCAGGGGTGTGGGCATCTACCTAATCAGTTGTGTAAGCGGTCAAGGACCTCTTTGGTTTGCGCAAGAGTTGTGGATATTCTCAATGCTCCTGCTGCTCCTGCGCCGATTCGACAAACAAGATAAGTTGTGGAAGAGGTGTGCCTCGACCAGCCAACTATGGATTGTTCTGGCGGGAGTAGCCGTGTGGCTCGGAGCACAGACAATGATACAGAATCCCGACCCTGCATCTTTTAATAACATTATCAACCTCTATCGCCCAATCTCCTACCTCATCCCCTTCCTCTTGGGCTACTACATCTTCTCGCACGACGAGGTGATAGAGCGAGTTGTGGCTATGCGTAAACCTCTATGGGCAGTTGCCATCATTTCGGGCGTGGTGCTTGTGGCAACCACCTTTGGCGAGAACTATGCTGCTCCCGACTATATCGGCTCGGTGCTGACCAACCTATACGCCTATTCGGCCATCCTGGGTCTGCTGGCGTTCTTCAAAGAGAAGTTCGACTACACAGGTCGCTTTGCAGGCTATATGACTCGTTCGAGCTTTGGTTTCTACGTCACCCACTATGTGATTATCGCCTCTCTGGGCTACACTCTGAAGGTATCCACATCGTTACCGCCCATAGCCATCTACTCGATTCTTACAGTGGCTGTACTTGTCGGCACTCCCCTACTCTACGAACTCCTGCGACGAATACCATTTGTGCGTTGGTGCGTTTATGGAATAAAGAAATAATAATAGAGGGGTTGCAAAAACAACCCCTCTATTATTTATAATCCTCACTATATTTAGAAGATCGACTCCTTGGTTTCGGTGGTGAGGAGTTCGAGGGCCTTTATACCCATCACCGAGTTGCCTTTACTATTTAGGCGCGGGCTCCACACTGCCACTGAGTATTGCAAGGGGTGAATAGCCACAATACCTCCGCCCACGCCACTCTTACCGGGCAGACCCACAAAGTAGGCAAACTCGCCCGCCTCGTCATAAAATCCGCAAGTCTGCATTATGGCGTTGATGCGCTTCACCTGCGATGCAGTGAGGGTAATCCCCGAATAGTCGAACTTGCGACGATGGTTGGCAAAGGCCAGAAAAGCGAGCGACAACTCCCTGCAACTCATCTCCACCGAGCACATCAGGAAGTAGAAATGCAGGACACTCTCGATATCGTTCTCAATAGTGCCGTGATACTTCAGCAGATTGGCAATAGCAGCATTCAGATAGCCATACTCGCGCTCCGAGGCTGCAACATCTCGGTTGTAGTCGATACTCTTCTCGCCCGCTACGGCACGCACAAATTGCAAAAAGTCCGCCTCTGGGTTGTCAAGGTGCGAGAGTAATATATCGGCCATCACAATAGCTCCGGCATTGATAAAGGGGTTGCGTGGCACGCCGTGCTCCACCTCAAGCTGAACCAGCGAGTTAAAGGCCGTACCCGAAGGCTCACGCCCCACCCTCTTCCACAGGTCGTCACCCTTGATGGAAAGACACATTGCCAATGCGAATACCTTTGAGATACTCTGTATGGAGAACCTCACATCGGCCTCACCGATAGAGGCTGTCTCGCCATAAATCGTGTGGATAAACATACCGAATTGGTCGGGATTGACCTTTGCAAGTTCGGGGATATAGTCGGCCTGTTTACCCTCCTTGGCATAGGGAAGAATCTCCTGATAGATATTCTCTAATAATTGCTGATAGTCCATATAGTAAATATATCCAATGAACAAAATTAGACAAATTTAACGATAGTAACAAGTGACACCGCTCCTTTTTCACACAGGCACGTTCCCCCGCAAAGAGTGCTCGCATAGAGCTCTAAATGCCCCACAATACGCATTTGTTACGATAGAGAGAGTTGCAGTATCTACAGTTTTTTTATTAATTTTGCAATGCCTTTTAGATATGAAGGGATAGATATCATTATATTGCTAATACATAATAAGTTATATGAGAATAAGAACAATATTTTTAGTTGGCATAATTTCCAGCTTGACACTCCTTACTGCTTGTGAGGGTGGTCGCACTTTTAATGCCAATGTGGTAGGAATCGACCAGGTTAACATTGAGGGAGTAAAGGCATTTGCCTCTCTGAGCAGTAGTTCGTCTGCCCGAGCAGGGGTGGCAGGAGGTAACAACGAGACTCTCCTTTATGCAGTTGATGAATACAACAACATTACCCTTCCCGACATCTCGTGCAACTTTGTATTTGGCGATGAGATAACCGAAAAAGAGCGTCAGGATATTATTGACAATATGAATGCTGTCATACGGACAGAAGCCATGTATGACTTGGGCCCCTATGTGCTGATTAAATATATATTTAGTTACACATCCTCATTCATCGAGAGTGAGGCAACAGCTGCCGTGGGCTATATGTATGGCGCCATAAGGAAATCGGATGGCAAGGTATTCCATATCACCACAAGTGGTAACCAAGGTATGATGTGGGTTGCAGAGATTCTGGAAAATGGCCAATTATTGACACAATATTTGACAGGCTCCAATGCAAAAACCTATCTGGTCTATAACAATGACTACGCTCCTCTCTATATTCTGACTGAAGAGGGAGATAACATTACCCTATCCACGCCACTTTCTCATTCTCAGCTGAACGTGATGACTGACAATGTAGGTGTTGTCTATATATATAATGGTAGTGAAATTGCAGTATGCAACACCGATGACACCCTCTCTCCCATTGATGGTGACTATTGGGGTGCAGGCGCAGCCAACAATCAAATGTATGCCTTCTCGGCAAAGGACAACACAATGAAGGTTTATCAGATATCAAATCAAAAACGCCAATTGATAGCTGAGACTACCGCAGAGAGCAATATTCCTATCGGTCATTCAACATATCTGGGATGTATCAATGGTGATATGCTCTTCTATGGTTATGAATATTTGATTAAGTATAATATTGCCAACAGAGAGTTCTCCTACCAACCAATCAGTCAGGATATCAAAGATTGTCTCAAAACATACTCCGCACAATTCATAGGTCAGTATGCCTATTTCGTGAATATTAAAGGCAATTCCGCAGAGTTGGTAAAGATTAATATGCTCAATGAGAGTAAAGAGGTTTCAGCCATTAACTTACCAAAAGACAAGACACCTAACGGTAGTTATAGTTTCTCCGGCTCCCTTGCATCAGACTACCTGCGTGTGATTATCTGGTATGACGATGGCACACGTTTTACACACAACGTGTATGGCGAAGATGACCTCCCCGACTTTAGTGGCTATATAGTCCACGATGTAATCCCTCTGCAACAATAAGAGTACCTATATAGATAAAAAGAGATGGATAAGCTTTTCGGATTGCTTATCCATCTCTTTTTGCACCCCTTGTCCCCACCGAGAAGCGATTAGTGACCACAAAAAATATGGCAAAACCCACAAGAGTTTTGCCATTGAATTCTCCAGATTGCAGAGTTGCAACAATCTAAATTTTAATACTCCTCCTCGTTAAAGAAGAAATCATCTTTGGTGGGATAGTCGGGCCATACGTCCTCGATACCCTCGTAGATGTCGCCCTCGTCCTCAATCTCCTGCAAATTCTCAATCAATTCGAGAGGTGCGCCCGAGCGAACTGCATAGTCAATAAGCTCGTCTTTGGTTGCTGGCCAAGGTGCATCCTCCAACTTCGAAGCTAATTCCAATGTCCAATACATAGTAACTTTCTGATATTTAGTAGTTTGTTAATACAATAGGGTTATTTGGGATTGCAAAAATATAAAAAATCTATATACTACAAAATTTTTTCTGCTACTATATTCTTACACCTATTTCCAACTTATCTCCTCAACACCACTCTCCACGTGCAGAATTCTCGCTAAGGTAAACAGCCAATCTGACAATCTATTGATATACGACAAGGTATTCTCACACAAACCACACTCCTCTGCAACCCTTGTAGCACATCGTTCTGCTCTGCGGCATACGGTACGGCAGATATGGCACTGAGCAATAACCACCGAGCCGCCAGGCACAGTAAAGCGGAAAGTAGAAGGCAGTTGCGTACTCATCTGGTCTATCTCCTCCTCAAGGCCTACAATCCACTGTCTCTCAACGCACTCTGCCATCTTTGCCACACGCTCCACAGCCACATCGGTAGCCAGCGCAGACTCAACACTCATCAACTCGCGCATAATACGGAGCAGAGCCTCATCGTGTGCCACATTGCCTCTCTCGCGCAACATCTCGCGCAGTAGCGCAATATGAGCACCAAGCTCATCGAGCGTACCGTATGCCTCCACACGACAATCGTGCTTGCATACTCTTGTGCCACCAATCAGGGCAGTCTGTCCTTTATCGCCACCTTTGGTATATACCTTCATAACTATTTGGTTATTAGATACAAATATGTTGTTTCAATCTATTATCGTTGCACATCAGTGCAACAAAACCGATATTGTCAATGCTCAGTCCGTGATGATTGCTAATCGCCCTGCGGGTAGCCTTAAAGCGTTTGGAGGTGCTACGAGGATAGACCACACAGACCACCATACGATGTCCCGCTGTAAGCTGCTCTACATTTGCCACCATAGCAGGCTCGGCACGCTTGCTAATCACCCACATCACATCATCACCCTTCTGCTCCAACCACTCATCATCAACCACATAACGACAACAGCCACAGAGCGAATAGAAATTCTGTAACTGTGCCGAGCATTTGCGGCTCACACCCATCGAGCGCAGAGTGTCATATAGTGTCTTATCTTCACCAGCAATTTCTCGCTTACGCATAACCACTTCTCGCACAACGCGATAGACAAACGGAGAGTGTACACCGTGTCCGCGATAGTGACGCATATGGCCGAGTGTTCTGCCATATCTCACCGCACGAGCTATTCGTTGGGGTACTCTCTTCATCAGTCGGGGCTAAGGGGAAAAAACGAAAACTATTCAACGTGTTTGCGGAGCAGGCCTGCCAGATAGCCGGTCGAGAAAGCCATCTGGAGGTTATATCCACCCGTATCGGCATCGATATCCATCACCTCGCCCGCAAAGTAAAGTCCGCCAACAAGTTTCGACTCCATAGTATCGGGCCATATTTCGTCGAGCGACACGCCACCAGCCGTCACGATAGCCTCCTCAAAGGGACGGTAGTCGCTAATGGGAAGCACAAAACGCTTCATAGCCTCCACCACTCGTTTCATCTTATCCTCTCGTAGTTCGCGTGAAGAGTGCTTGGAGATAAGACCTGCGGCCTTGGCAACAGGGATAACAAGCTCTTTCGGCAGCACCTTACGGAGCAACTCCCCTATTGTAAGTTCCTGCTCGGCCTCAGCCATCTCGCGCTCCAGGCGTGCAATAATAGTCGCCTCGTCGAGTGCGGGTTTAAGGTCAAGGTTAATCTTCACATTCTTCTCGTCAATCAAGGCATCAACCGCTCTGCGACTCATACGCAACACCACAGCACCATCTATACGGTGGGGCGAGAAAGAGAATTCGCCAAACTCCTCTTGCGCAACCTCACCATCCACAATCAGTTGAGCCGCGATATTGCGCAGCAGCAGACCACTCATAAATCTTGCCTCGGGGTGCGATGTCACCAACGGAACGAGTGCAGGACGGATGGGCACAATGTTGTGTCCCAAACGGTGAGCGAGTTCGTAGCCATCGCCGGTCGAACCTGTTGCGGGGTAAGAGGCACCACCCGTTGCAAGAATCACTGCGTGAGCCTCTACCTTGCGGATAAAACCACGCGCATTACGGAACTGAACACCACGCACCTTACCGCCAAGCGTTGTGATATGCTCCACACGGCAGTCACACACCACCTCTACGCCCTTATCTCTACACCAATCCACAAGTGCCTGAGCCACGTCCCACGCCTTGCCACTCTTGGGGAAGACACGGTTGCCCTGCTCGATAGTCATACGAACACCTATGCGCTCGAAGAAACGGATTGTGCGGTGATTGTTGAGCTCGGCAAATGCGGGCTGGAAGAACTCTGCGCCAGAACGAATCTTGGTAGAGAACTCCTCCGAAGGGCGGGCATTGGTAATATTACCTCGTCCCTTGCCGCTAATTCGCACCTTACGGCCTGTCTTCTCCATCTTCTCGAGGAGAATCACACGTTTGCCGTCACGCGCAGCCACACCTGCCGCCATCAATCCGGCAGCACCACCACCAATTACTATAAGGTCGTACCCTTGAATATCTTCTAACATTATCTATATATTTAATTTCTCTCCAAAAAAAAGGAAAAGCGTCAGTGACGCTAATCTATATTCTCTCCTCTACCCAATTGGTCAGTTCCACATAGTCGGCGACAGAGAGGTTCTCGGCACGAAGAGTAAAGAAACGGTGCTCCTCACCCTTCATCGGGCCGAACACTGCCTTCAACGGATTCTTCAACATCTTGCGTCGCTGGCTGAATGCCGCTTTCACCACCTTGACAAACAGAGCCTCATTGCACTCCAACTGTTTGACACCGTTACGTTTAAGCCTCACCACCGCACTCTTTACCTTAGGTGGCGGATTAAAGACTCCCTCACTCACCGTAAAGAGATACTCGATATCATACCAGGCCTGCAACAGCACACTCAGAATACCATAGTCCCTATTCCCGGGGCCAGAAGCAAGGCGCAAAGCCACCTCTCGCTGAATCATACCGACACACTCCGGCACCAAGTCGCGGTACTCCAAAATATGGAAGAAAATCTGCGACGATATATTATACGGGAAATTACCTATCACCTTCACCCCATCGGGGAAGAGTTCGGCAAGATTCATCTGTAAGAAGTCGCCCTCCATCAGTCGTGGAGTAAACTCCGGGTAGTGAACGTGAAGATAATCGACACTCTCGGTATCTATCTCCGCGCCCCAGGTAACAAGGTCATCACGCCCGAGAAGGAATTGGGTGAGCACGCCCATACCACAACCTACCTCCAACGCAGCACCCCCACCCGAGAGAGCCTCTGCGATGCGACGAGCAATACCCTTATCGGTGAGAAAATGTTGTCCTAATGCCTTTTTAGCCCTTACCTCTGCCATATCTCCGTCGGTTTAGTTGCCCTGCTCGCACATAAATTTGATGCGCACAAGTCTGATCTCCTCCTCTGTGCAGTCGCCAAGCTCCTCGACAGCCTCATCAATAGAGTCGCTGGTTGCATCCTCTTTAAAATATAGGTATATATCCTCGGCCTTATCCTCATCGACCACCTGATTGATATAGTAGTCGATATTGAGCCTTGTACCCGAATTGACAATAGCCTCTATCTCTGTCATCAGCTCGTCAAAGTCCATATTCTTAGCCCTTGCGATATCCTCGAAGTCCATCTTGCGGTCAATGCTCTGAATGATAAAGACCTTATTACCACTGCGATTAACCACACTCTTGACCACCATATCCTGAGGACGGATAATATCTTTCTCTTCGACGTATGCCTTAATCAGTTTGATAAACTCCTCGCCGAACTTACGTGCCTTGCCCGCACCCACACCACTGATATTCTGCATCTCATCGATCGTTATCGGGTAGTGGATAGCCATATCCTCCAACGAGGGATCCTGGAATACCACAAATGGGGGCAGTCCGTGTTTTTTAGCAACCTTCTTGCGCAAATCTTTGAGCATAGCAAAGAGCTCCTCGTCGGCAGCACCTCCGCCACCACGACCTCCTACTACGGGTCCCTCTTCCTCCTCCTCGGCATCGTAGTCGTGGTCGAGAGTGATTTGAACAGGGTATGGTTTCTCGAGATACTCCTCACCCGAAGGGCTTATAGCAAGCAGACCGTAATTCTCAATATTCTTCTCAACAAGTCCTCGTATGAGTGCCTGACGAATCACCGCACCCCAATACTTCTCATCGTGGTCGTGACCTGCACCGAACTGCTCCAGTTTATTATGACCATACGACTTGATAAGCTGAGTGTTACGGCCATAGATAACGGCTGCCAGATGGTCCATCTTAAACTTAGAGCCGATAGCCTGCAATGTTTCGAGCATCAGCTGCATATCATCAGTGGCCTGAATCTTCGGCTTGGGATTCAAACAGTTGTCACACGCACCACAGTTCTCTGCGGTATATTCCTCGCCGAAGTAGTGGAGCAGAGTCTTACGACGACACATAGAGCTCTCTGCATAGGAGACCGTTTCGAGCAAGAGCAATTTACCAATCTCCTGCTCAGCCACGGGCTTACCCTGCATAAACTTCTCGAGTTTCTGAATATCCTTATAACTATAAAAGGTAATACACTTACCCTCTCCGCCATCACGACCTGCTCGGCCTGTCTCCTGATAGTAGCCCTCGAGCGACTTGGGAATATCGTAGTGAATCACATAGCGCACATCGGGTTTGTCAATACCCATACCGAAAGCGATGGTTGCAACAATCACATCCGCCTCCTCCATCAGGAAGGCATCCTGATTGGCTGCTCGGGTCGATGCATCCATACCTGCGTGATAAGCAAGTGCCTTGATATCGTTGGCCACCAACAACTCGGTGAGTTCCTCCACCTTCTTTCGCGAAAGGCAGTAGATAATACCCGACTTACCCTCGTTCTGCTTGATATATTTAATAATCTCGCGCATCTCGTCGTGCTTGGGTCGCAACTCATAGTAAAGATTCGGACGGTTGAACGACGACTTGAAGACATGCGCATCGAGCATACCGAGATTCTTCTGGATATCCATCTGCACCTTAGGGGTTGCCGTAGCGGTCAGCGCGATAAGTGGTGCTCGGCCAATATCATTAATAATAGGTCTGATTCGGCGATACTCAGGACGGAAGTCGTGTCCCCACTCAGAGATACAGTGCGCCTCGTCAATAGCATAGAACGACACTTTAATCTTACGAAGGAAGGCGACATTATCCTCCTTGGTGAGCGACTCGGGAGCAAAGTAGAGCAGTTTGGTCTTGCCGGCCAGCACATCTGCCTTCACCTCATTAACAGCCGCCTTGTTGAGCGAGGAGTTCAGGAAGTGGGCGATACCATTCTCACTGCTGAACGCACGCATAGCATCGACCTGATTCTTCATCAATGCGATAAGGGGTGAGATAATAATCGCCACACCCTCCATCATCAGTGCTGGTAACTGATAACAAAGACTCTTACCACCGCCCGTAGGCATCAATACAAAGGTGTCATTTCCGGCAAGCACATTGCGGATTACGGCCTCCTGATTTCCCTTGAAGGAGTTGAAACCGAAATACTCTTTTAGTTTGTCGTGAAGCAAAGTTTCTGTAACCTCTGACATAATGCAAATCTCCTTAAAATCTCCTGAGTTCTTTCAATACAAACCGTTAAAATCACATTTAACAAGATAAAGATATAAAAATTTTCGGAAAATCACTAACTTTGTAGAAATTTTTAGAAAAATAATGAAATTATACACCTCTTCACTGGTCAAGAAATACAAGAGTCGCACTGTCGTAAACAATGTTTCGATTGATGTGCAACAGGGTGAGATTGTGGGTCTTCTCGGTCCTAACGGTGCAGGAAAGACAACCACTTTCTATATGATTGTAGGACTTATCAAGCCCAACGACGGAGATATCTTCCTCGAGGATGATAACGGCACAGCCACCAATATCACCAAGCTTCCTGTCTATCGCCGCGCACAGATGGGCGTAGGCTATCTGGCGCAGGAGGCCTCCGTATTCCGCAGGCTGAGCGTCGAGGACAATATCCGCTCCGTATTGGAGATGACCGACTACTCCAAGGAATATCAGAGAGAGCGTGTGGAGAGCCTGATTGAGGAGTTCCGTTTGCAGAAGGTGCGCAAGAGTCTTGGCATCCAGCTCTCAGGTGGCGAACGTCGAAGAACAGAGATTGCACGAGCCGTGGCAATCAATCCCAAGTTCATCCTTCTCGATGAGCCATTTGCAGGTGTTGACCCCATTGCACTAGAGGATATTCAGAGTATTGTCCGCACATTAAAGAATAAGAATATCGGTGTTATCATCACCGACCACAACGTACACGAGACCCTATCCATCACCGACCGTACATATCTATTATATGAGGGTCGAGTACTCAAAGCCGGCTCGGCGGAGGACCTTGCAGCCGACGAGGAGGTACGTCGAGTATATCTTGGACAAGACTTCAAATTAGACAGATAACAAAAGCCTGAAAATATGAAAGTTACAGTTGTTTCGGGCGAGGTAGAAGGCTCTCTATCAACGCCCTGTTCTAAAAGTTACGCACAAAGAGCCTTTGCAGCGGCTCTCCTTGCCGAGGGGCGTTCCACTATTCGCGGGTTGGAACTTTGCGACGACACACGCTCTGCCATCGAGGCCATCACAGCTCTCGGTGCCAAGGTTGAGTGGGTGGACGAACATACCTGCACTATTGACGGTGGCCTATCACCTCAGAGCGATACAATCAATACAGGCGAGTCGGGCCTCTCAACACGACTCTTCACCCCCATAGCAGCCCTTAGCGACAAGACTATTCGCATCGAGGGACGTGGCTCAATGCTTCGACGCCCTATCGGTATGATGATTGCCCCGCTCCAAGAGTTGGGCGTAGAGGTTGATTGCGATGGATTTCTGCCTATTACCGTCAAAGGGCCTCTGCGTGGCGGAGAGACGGATGTGGATGGTTTTGTGAGCAGTCAGTTTCTTACCGGTCTGCTTATGGCACTCCCTCTTGCCGAAGAGGAGACAATTCTGCATATCAACAAGCTCAACAGCCGCCCCTATATCGCAATGACGATTGACGCTGTGGAAAAGTTTGGCGTGCGCATCGAACACAACGACTATAAAGAGTTCTATATCCCTGCAGGTCAGAAGTATGAACCTGCCGATTACTATATTGAGGGCGATTGGAGCAGTGCATCATTTATGCTGGTGGCTGCTGCCATTGCAGGTAAGGTTAGGGTGAAAAATATGTCGCCCCTCTCATTACAGGCCGATGTAACGATAATCGATGTTTTGGAGGATGCAGGTGCCGAGATTATCACCTCACCGACAGATATTATTGTTGAGCGTAACGAGTTGCGCGCCTTTGAGTTTGACGCCACCAACAGCCCCGACCTCTTCCCCATCCTCACAATCCTCGCTTCGCAGTGTCAGGGCACCTCTAAGATTATTGGTGTGGGTCGCCTGCTACACAAGGAGAGCAACCGCGCAGAGGCCATCGTGGAGGAGTTCTCGAAGCTCGGTATCAAAATGTCGATTGACGATGAGGAGGATGCACTCTACGTAGAGGGTAGCGAGATTGCAGGAGGTACAATATCGTCGCGCGGCGACCACCGTATTGCAATGTCTGCCGCTGTGGCTGGTCTGTGCAGTCGCAAGGGTGTAACCATAGAGGGTGCAGAGGCCGTTGCCAAGTCCTACCCCACCTTCTGGGAAGATCTTAAATCGATAACCAACAACGCCGTACGTTATGAATAGATTCTCTGCAGGTGGCAGTTTCGCAATCACCGTATTTGGTGAGTCGCACGGCGAGATGATTGGCGTGGTAGTGGATGGTGTTCCCGCCGGCATACCACTCACCGAGGCCGATTTTGAGAGCGACCTTGCACGTCGTCGCTCGGGTAGCCTCGGCACGACTCCCCGCACCGAGAGCGACACGCCGCACCTTGTTTCGGGCATCTACAACGGGCACACAACAGGTGCTCCGCTCGCGATAGTTTTCTATAACAATAACACCCGTTCAGCCGATTACAATGAGCTGTATGATACCCCACGACCATCGCACGCCGACCGAGTTGCCGGTGTTAAATTTGGTGGTTGGAATGACCCTCGCGGTGGTGGCCATTTCTCAGGCAGACTGACACTTACACTTGTAGCAGCAGGCGTAGTGGCAAAAAAGATTATTGGCGACAAAGTTACGTTCGACACCCATATCAGCCAGATTGGCACCGAAACGGACTGCACAAAATTTGAAGCAGTGATTGCCTCGGCACTTGCAGAAGGAGATTCGGTGGGTGGCAGAGTCGAGTGCACGGTTAGCGGTCTGCCCACGGGCATTGGCGAGCCATTTTTCAACTCGGTGGAGAGCGTGGCTTCTCACCTACTCTTCTCTATACCAGCCGTAAAGGGCGTTAGTTTTGGTGCAGGGTTTGATGTGGTTAGCAGACTCGGCAGTAAGAACAACGACCCCATAATCAACCCAGACGGCACAACAGCAACCAACAACGACGGCGGAGTTAATGGTGGCATCAGCAATGGCAACCCCATCTGCGTCAGCGTAGCATTTAAGCCTACGGCCAGCATTTCAAAGGAGCAAACTTTTGTTCATTTAGGTAGCGGGGAGAGGGAGTTAAAGAGGATAAAAGGCCGACACGATGCCTGCATCGCCTTGCGAGGCGCGGTAGTTGTGGAGTCAGCAATGGCTATAACTCTCGCCTCATTGGGCTTAAAGGCATAAATTATTGAGAAAACTTTGCAAATCAGAGAAAAATATATAAATTTGCAGGCTCATTTTAGCGAAAATGGTAGAAGGACTTAAAGAATACACTATCTCCTGCAAGGGACTTAAAAACGGAGCGAGCACCTACTCGTTCCTGCTCGACGATGATTTCTTCTCAAAGTGGGAGGAGTCGGAGATTCTGAGTGGTGAGGTTCGTGCTGAGGTAGAGCTCATTAAGGCCTCCACCTCGCTACATTTGAGTTGCCATATCGAGGGCAGTGTTACTGTCGAGTGCGACCGTTGTCTGGAGCCTCTGACCATTGAGGTTAGTGGTGACAGTGAGTCGGATAGCACCTTCGACGGCTCGGCTGAGGAGAATGAGGGCGTAGTGATTGACAGCGTAGAGGAGGAGATTCTGCTTGCAGACTATCTCTACCAGAGCGTCTTGCTGAGCCTCCCTTACAGCCGCACACACGCTTCGACCGAGGAGTGCAACCCCGAGATGTTGGCTAAGTTTAAGATTGTCACCGAGGAGGAGTTCGAGCGACTGACTGCCAGCGAGGGCAGTATTGCCGAGAGCCCCGAGGCGGCAAAACTTGCAGAGTTGAAACAAATGTTGGAAAACAAAGAATAGAAACAAAGAATAATCATCTAAAAATTTATTAACAATGGCACATCCTAAACATAAGGTATCGTCCACCAGAAGAGACAAGAGAAGAACTCACTACACAGCTGAGGTTCCTACCGTAGCAGTATGCTCGAACTGCGGTTCGCCCGTATTGTACCACCGTGTATGCCCCGAGTGCGGCTTCTACCGTGGTAAGTTGGCAGTTGCTAAGAAGGTAGAGGAGTAGTAATTCTACAAACTTTCGAACACAATGCTTCGTATAGGTATTGATGCAATGGGTGGCGACTTCGCCCCCGAAGCAGTAGTTATGGGCGCTATCGAGGCCTTGGGTGCTATCGCTCCCGAGAGCCATATCGTACTCTTTGGCGACAAGGAGGCTATCGAGGCCATCCTCACTCGTGAGGGTTGCAACGATGAGCGTATCGAGATTGTACCCACAACCGAGGTGATTACCATGAATGACCACCCCGCAAAGGCCTATGCACAGAAGGCTGATTCGAGTATCAAGGTTGGCTTCAACTATCTGAAAGCAGGCAAGATTGATGGCTTCGCAAGTGCCGGCTCGACTGGCGCGATGATGGTTGGTGCGTTCTACGCTGCCGAGGTTATCGATGGTGTTATCCGTCCTGCCATTTCGGCTCCTGTTGCAACCGCAATCGGTACTCAGTCGTTGTTGCTCGATGTAGGTCTGAATGCAGATTGCCGTCCCGACGTGCTCGACCAGTATGGTCTGCTGGGTAGCGTATATGCTAAGTACGTTTGGGGTATCGAGAATCCGAGAGTTGGCTTGCTCAACATCGGTTCGGAGAGCGAAAAAGGCAACCTCACCACCAAGGCAGCACACGAGATTATGGCTGGCACTACCCGCTATAACTTCGTTGGCAATGTCGAGGGTTACGACCTGTTCAGCGGCAAGAAGGCAGATGTGATTGTTTGTGATGGTTTTATTGGCAACATCCTGCTCAAAGCATCGGAGAGCCTCTACCCCATCACCGCAGCACACGGCATCAAGAACGACTTTTTCAGTGCACTGAACTACGAAGAGGTAGGTGGCACACCTGTACTTGGTATTGGTCGAGTAGTTATCATCGGTCACGGTTGCTCGTCGCCTAAGGCTATTAAGAATATGATTCTGAAAACCGAGATGAGCGCAAAGGCCGGCTACGTAGAGAAACTCACCGAGGCTTTTGCAGCACTCTAAGAGTGTTGCAATGAGGCATAAGGGCTGTCCGTGATTAGTTTCGTGGCAGCCCTTTTTAACAGCGGGTCCATAGTTCAACGGATAGAACGACAGTTTCCTAAACTGTAAATCCGGGTTCGATTCCCAGTGGGCCTACAAAGATAAGGCTGTCCTTCAAGTATGATGGACAGCCTTATCTATTTCTTTTCTATGTCTATTTATCTGCGAGCAACTTCTCACTCTCCTGCAATTCTCGGATTTGTTCGAGTACCTTTGTCGCATCATTAATCACCTTACGGCGCATACGCAGTCCAATAATACCGCCAACAATAAGACCAAAACTGCCTCCTGTGTAAAAACTATCTCGAAGCGAGTCGCTTGGTATCATCAGTGCCTCCTCGAAGACCAGCCAAAAGAGCCAAATCATAAGGATAGGCACGCAGTAGAGTGGCCATTTGGTATAAATATGACGAAATCTGATTACTTCATTAGCAACCTCTAAAAGGTTCTTACGAGAGATATCCACATTGTTCATTCGGCGATGAATTGCCATATGGAACGCACCGGCCACCGTCATCATCACTGAGGTAAAAATTGCAAACCAGAGCGAGAAATCCAGATAGCAGTAGAAGGCCCAAAAACAGAACGCTGCTCCAAGAAAGCCCATCAATGAGATTTGCCAGCTATTGCGGCCAAGTTTGCTTACTGACTTTCTTACAGCATTAAGCATAGAGTTTTGCGAGAGGATAGCTTGGGCATCAAGTTTATTTTTAAGCAAAGATACCTGCTCTCTCAAATCATCAAATTCCTGATATTCTGAATTATAGTCCTGCATAATAATATATTCTTTTAATTACTCCTGGGAGTTATTGTTAGACATTTGGCGCAATTGTTCCTTAATGCGGAAGAGTCGCACCGACACATTTTTGGCCGAGATACCCACAATCTCACCTATCTCTTCGTAGGAAATATTCTCCAACCAGAGCAGCACAATTGCCCTGTCGAAAGGCCCAAGTTTATTAATTCGCTCGTGGAGCATCTGGATTTGTCGTGTATCGCTATCGGTGTCGTTATACAAATCGACCGACAACTCCAATGGTACTCTTGCACCACGTTTACGCTTGCCCCGCTGCCACGATATGCAGGTATTGAGGCTCACCCTCCACACCCAAGTACGCACCGAGGAGCGACCTTCAAATTGGGAGATACTCTTCCAGATATTAATCAAGATATCTTGGTAGAGCTCCTCCACCTCGGCTCTATCCTTGGAGAAAAGATAGCAGACCATATAGATTGTCTGTTTGTACTCCTCGACAAGAGCCACAAATTGTTCTTCACTCTTTTGCATCGTCTGTTTTAGTAGTTAATTTCAGTAAACAGCCATCTTGTTTAGACTTTCACTATATTAGTCGCAACAATCCACCATAAAACTACACATTTTTGGACTATTTCTACAATAAAAAAAACAGAGGTGCGGTTTTTAGGCCACACCTCTTTTGCTATATTACTGATTATCAATTAGAAATCCCAGCGGAAAGGCTCGGCGTTTTTCATACCTTCAAGGTACTCGCCACCCTCATAGACCATCTCACACTTGTCATCGATAACCATAGTAGGCTTGGTCTCGGGATTGTACTCCTCCCACTTCAAACCCTTGATACTTGGGTTACCACTCTTCGCAAAGTTGACCCACATATCACTCATCTTATCTGCCAACTTGTATGCCGACTTATCTGTGCCGGTCATATGGCGACCAATGTAGATATTGTCAAAGACAAAGGGAATCTCCATACAGTGCATCGACTGCAAAGCACCATCGAAGATAGGTGAGTTCTTAGCAAAGATATAGATATACTCAGGGGCCCCACCCTGCTGATAACGTACATCAGCCTCGCCGGTCACACCACTACGCGAGGAGGCCTCCGAATAGTTATGGCCAACAATCACAGGAATATCTGCCGAAATCTCAGCTACACGGGGGTCATTGAGCTGATAAGGGATAACCTCGCCATCAACAACAGGCGAAGCACCACCCATACCCAGACGAATACCCTCCTTAGCCACCTCGCGCTGTGCCTCATTGACTGCAGCCACCAAGTCAGCATAAGGAACATCCAAAATCTCATCAATATTGCTCTCGTCCAGGCCAAGCACCTTCGCGGTAGCAACACCCAGCTTCTGGGCAGCCTCCTTCTCAGTGATAGTCATAATCGAACCGCTCTGAACAGCAGCCTTGTGGAACAGACCCTTTGCCGAAGGAGTAGCAAGGAGGATATTAACCTTACCGCCACCACCACTCTGACCAAAGATAGTAACATTATTGGGGTCACCACCAAACTGCTCGATGTTCTTATTCACCCACTCCAGAGCCTTTACCATATCCATAACGCCACCTACGCCCGAATATTTATACTTCTCACCAAATGCGGAGAGGTCAAGATAACCCAACACATTGAGTCGATGATTGATAGATACAAGAACCACATCTTTCTTAGCCAAGTTTGCACCATCGTAGAAAGGCAGCTCACTACTTGCACCCATCGAGAAACCGCCACCGTGGAGCCATACCATAACGGGACGTTTCTTACCATCATTGATACCCTTAGTCCAAACATTAAGCACCTGGCACTCCTCTCTCTGATAGCCATCATCCCAACCAAAGAAGAAGGCCTGCTTATCGCTCTCCCATCCGGAACGGGGTCCCTGAGGAGCCTGAGGGCCATAACTACGACTGCTGCGTACACCCTCCCAACTATCGGGATCGGTGGGAGCCATAAATCTGTCGGCTTTTGCGTATGGGATACCCTTGAAAGTGTAGATACCATCCTCCACATAGCCGACCAAGTCGCCATAGGTTGTTGTAACAACTGCGTCTGAAGATGAAGTCAAAAGTTCAGGACCACCCTTAGGTCCACAACAACTCGCCATCAGCAAAGTTGCTGCTGCACAGATAGATACAAATCTTTTCATAGCTGTAGAATTTGTTAGTTAGTAGTGTTGCTTGACGAGTGAATGGCAAACAATCACTCGCTTCGATAACAAATATACTAAAAAAAATACGGAGTGTACAAAATACACTCCGTAAAAATTTATTGTTACAAACGCTTCGACTATTTTTTCTTCTTGTCGTAGTGCTTTGCGTAACGCTGCATAAACTTGTCCACGCGACCTGCGGTATCGACGAGTTTCATCTTACCGGTATAGAAGGGGTGCGAGGTGTTCGAAATCTCCATCTTGTAAACGGGGTAGGTCTCACCCTCGAACTCAATGGTCTCCTTGGTGTTCACAGCCGAGCGGCAGAGGAACACGTGCTCGTTGGACATATCTTTGAATGCCACCAAGCGGTAATTTTTAGGATGGATATCTTTTTTCATCTCTTTTAGTTCAATTATTCGTTAGACTCTTTAGCTGCCTCTGCTACAACAGCAAACTTAACAGCAGCCTTAACCTCGCGGTGGAGCTTAGCAGCAGCCTCATACTGACCAATCTGCTTAACAGCCTCAACCGAGATAACCTTACGATCAACCTCTACGCCCTTAGCAGCGAGTGCCTCAGCGAGGTCAGCCGAAGTAACGGTACCGAAGATCTTACCCTCCTCCGATGCCTTAACGGTGATTACCAACTCCAAAGCCTCGATCTGAGCAGCGAGTGCCTGAGCATCTGCCAAAATCTTAGCATCCTTGTGAGCGCGCTGTTTGAGGTTCTCAGCCAACACCTTCTTAGCCGAAGCGGTAGCAGCGATGGCAAAACCCTGGGGAATAAGGTAGTTATTTGCGTAACCGGGCTTTACATCAATGATGTCGTTTGCGTAGCCCAACTTCTCAACGTCTTTTTTCAGAATTACTTGCATAGCTTGTTCCTCCTCTGGTTTATTTCATCAAATCAGTTACGAAAGGCAGAATTGCAAGATGACGTGCACGCTTAACAGCCTGAGCCACCTTCTTCTGATATTTCTGCGAAGTACCGGTCAAACGGCGGGGAAGAATCTTACCCTGCTCGTTGAGGAACTTTTTGAGGAACTCACCGTCCTTGTAATCTACATACTTGATACCGCTCTTTTTGAAACGGCAGTATTTCTTCTTCTTTACGTCAACCGATACGGGGTTGAGGTAACGGATCTCCGAATCGTGGTTTCTATTCTCAGCCATAGTCTATTCCTCCTCGTTTTTAACTTCTTCAACAACGGGTTTACCTGCCAACTTAGCGCGGCGTTTTACCGAATACTCAACAGCGTCCTTGTCCTGGCGGAAGGTCAGGAAGCGGATAACGCGCTCGTCACGACGATACTGAGTCTCGAGGGTGTCAACGATAGTACCCTCAGCGGTGAACTCAATCAAGAAATAGTAGCCGGTGGACTTTTTCTGAATGGGATAAGCGAGTTTTTTCAAACCCCAGCTCTCTGCATTCACAATCTGTCCGCCGTTCTCGGTGATAACACCCTGGAATTTGCTGAACACCTCTTCCAACTGTGCCTCCGAAAGCACCGGTGTAGCAATGAAAACGGTTTCGTAATTGTTCATAAATTAAACAGTTAATTAATAATTATCGCAATGGAAATACTCCAATGCGGGCGCAAAGATAGCAATTTATTCTATTTTCACAAACTTTTTCTCATTTTTTATTCATTATTAGCAAGATAGAAACAAGGGAAATTCAAAATTGAGTAAAGAGGGAATTGCAGGGAGACGAAAAGAATTTAGGGATTTTTTAATTAGGGTAAGTAGGGAGAGTCCCTAAACTCACATTATTCCCATAACTCCCATAACCAAAAAAAAGAGAGCAATTCGATATTGCTCTCATTTTTAGCTAATTCTAAATCCCTAATTAACCCACTCTCTTAGAGTTTGTCAATCTCAGCACAGAGGCGGTCAAAAATCTCGTCAATCGAGCCTACGCCATTCACCTCAACATACTTATTCTGTGCCGAATAGAAATCAGCAACAATAGCAGTCTGAGCCTTATAGACATCGATACGGTTACGGATTACACTCTCGTCAGCATCATCCTTGCGGCCGCTATCCTGACCACGCAGAAGCAGACGTTTGATAAGCTCCTCATCGGGTACGGTGAGAGCAATCATAGCATCCACCTTCTGACCATTTGCAGTCATAATCTTGTCGAACTCCTCTGCCTGATGTGTTGTGCGGGGGAAACCGTCGAAGATATTACCAGCACCCTCAGTGTGATTCATAACATAGTCAGCAATGATGTTGATAACAAGACTATCGGGTGCCAACTCACCACGCTCGATATATGCCTTAACGCTCAAACCAAGCTCAGTCTCTGCCTTAATCTGCTGACGAATAACCTCGCCTGTCGAAATGTGGTTAAAACCATACTTAGCAACAAGCTTATCTGCTTGTGTACCTTTACCAGCCCCGGGAGGGCCAAACAATACGATATTTTTCATTGATAATTTAAGTTTGTAGTTGCACAAAGTTAGGTATTTTTTTCATTTATTGTACCTTTGCAGCGACAAAGAACATATTTTTGAGTTAAAATATATGGAAAAACATACAGAAATCTCCACTCTCGGCGAATTTGGCCTGATCGATAAGCTCCTTTCGGGGGCTACCAAGCACAACAAAACCACACTTTGCGGTGCGGGTGATGATGCAGCCGTGCTTGCCTCCGGGCAGAAGGCAATGCTTCTATCGACCGACCTGCTATTGGAAGGCATCAATTTCGACCTTACCTACTTTCCGCTGAAGCACCTTGGCTACAAGGCTGTCGTGGTGGCCTGCAGCGACATCCTGGCGATGAATGCCCTGCCCTCGGCAATCACTGTTTCGGTAGGTGTGTCATCGAAGTTTGGCGTTGAGCAGTTGGAGGAGTTGTATGCCGGCATACACGCTGCGTGCAACGAACACTCCATCGACCTTATTGGTGGCGACACCTCAGCTTCGGTCAATGGTCTGACACTCTCGCTGACCGCCGTGGGGTATGCCGAGCGCAAAAAGATTGCTTATCGCAGTGGCGCCAAGCCCACAGACCTGCTCTGCCTGACAGGCGATTTGGGTGCAGCCTATATGGGTCTGCATCTGCTGGAGCGAGAGAAACGTGCGCTGGATGGCTCACCCAACCCCGAGCCTCAGTTCAAGGGGTATGAGTATCTGTTGCGCAGACAGCTCAAGCCTGAGCTTCGCACCGATATCATTAAACACCTCGCCGAGGATAATATTGTGCCTACCTCAATGATTGACCTGAGCGACGGCCTGGCATCGGATGTATTACAGTTGTGCAAGGCTTCGGGGTGTGGTGCACACATCTATCTGGAGCGTATTCCTATTGCTCGCGAAGTACACTCCTTTGCCGAAGAACTCAACAGCGACCCCGTGGTGGCTGCTCTCAATGGCGGCGACGACCACGAACTGCTCTTCACCGTACCGGTCGATATGTACGAGAAGGTTGTAAAGATTGGAGGTATCGACATCATCGGCCACATCACTGAGCGTGAAAAGGGAGCACTGCTTGTCACCCCCGACGGTAGTGGCATAACCCTCCGCAGCCAAGCCTTCCCCGAAGGTCTCGCCTCGTTTGCAAAGTAATCACCTTACCAATATAATAGATAAAGGTCTGCTCACTCAAGAGCAGACCTTTATCTATTATATCATCTGGCTTAGATACCTCCGTCGAGTATCCAGCCACCATTGGGAGTGTCATTACGCATGGCAACCATCAACTCCTCAATCTTACCGTTGTTTAGTTTCACCCTCATTGGCACAAAGTAACCCACATAGAGTCCCGAACGCACTGCCTCCTTGACCTCCAAAATCTCTACGCCTTGGTAGTCGTCGCGCAAACGCTCAACATCTACAAAAGGTATCGCCTCGACGAGCAACTCTTTATTCCACACTCTCATTGCCTCAAATGTTTTTATTGCAGCCTGTCGGGCAGAGATACCCACAAACGAGGAGTTGGAATTCGCCTGCAATGGCTCTATAAACTCAATACCCTCAGGCAAACGACCGATCTCGTCGGCAACAATCGGAGCATTGTAGATAATCTGGTCGAGTGTAAGGAGTTTCACCTGCTGCTCATCTTGCAGTACATAGACACTTGCAGCCAACAGCTCTTTTGTACGACGGTCGAAGGCATACTCTCTGCGCGAATCCGATTCGAGGATAGAACTCATATACATATAGTTACTCTCCACCCAATCGCCCAGAGCAGGCGATGTAACGGTAACGAAGTAGCATCCACCATCGGTACGGGTTTCATACACCACCCCACTGAACTCCTCTGCAAGACACTGTTCAAATTGCAACAACAGATGAGGATTTACCATCAATGAGACCAAATCGGAGGGCGAGCCATAACCTTTCCAGCCGCTATTCCAACTCTCGACCCATTGCCACCATTGTCCGCCATCGCCATAGGCTACTCGGTCGCCCTTATCGACACGCCAAGCCTCGCCAACACGCTGAACGGTGTGCTCTACAAACTCCGCTCTTGGGTCGGTGTAGTCGAAATTCTCGGCAGGGAGCGTACGCATACTGAGGCGCATAAAGAGCGACTGAGCCTGACCGAGTTTGAGAGTTGCTCTCTCGAAGTAGCCACTTGCCGCTTTAGCGGGGGCAATAGGAAGGATATTGACAACCACCAAGAACATAGCGGCAACTGACGCCACAGCACCGGCAACTCGGAAGAGCACTCGACGGACAGGTTGTCGTTTTGGCCCGGCAGTGGCAATCGCCTTACCCAATCGCTCGGAGAAATCTGCCGAGGGGGCAATCTCCCGACTGGGAGTCAGAGCCTCGATAGTTGCAGTGTACTCCTCATATATCTCTCTGCACTCCTCGCAACTCTCAATATGTTCAAGCATCTCACGCTTGGTCGCAGCCGACAACTCCTCATCGAAGAGTTCGGTAATGTTCTGTCTAAAATTATCGCAATTCATAAATTCATCACTTTTTGTCGTTTAACATTTTTCTTAATTTGTCGATACCGTAAGCAAATCTCGACTTGGCTGTGGAGAGAGGCACATCAAGCACCTCGGCAATCTCGGCAAAGGATAGTCGTTGCGCAGTACGCATCAATATCACCTCGGACTGTTCTGCGGGCAGCTCATGAACAAGTCGCTTGATACGCTCCACCTCTACATCTGTCTCACTCTCCTCGGCAACATCCACCCTATCGGTCAACGGGACAACAGGCAGACTCTTGCGACGCATACGGTCAATGCAGAGATTACGCAAACTCCTTATCAAGAAACTACGCGGAGAGGTCACAGCTGAGATGTCGCTACTCGATGTGGCAAGCCTCACAAAGAGGTCCTGCACTGCATCTTCGGCATCGGTGGCGGAGTTGAGTCTGAACCTCGCAAACCTGAATAGGTCTGCTCCGTAGAGTTCCGCCCATCGACCAATAATTTTGTTTCTTTCGGGTTTCATAATTTGTGAATAATTGTTCTATTTCAAACACGTGTTCACCAATTAAGACGACAAAAAATGTATTAAGACTTAGAATTGTCAGAAAAAATGATTATTTCTCAATCTCTCCCGTCCAAGATTGAATACCGCCATCGAGGTCGATGACTTTATAGCCGGCGGCGGTAAGTTGTTCGGCAGCCATCTTACTGCGACGACCACTACGACAATAGACAGCCACCTTGCGACTCTTATCGAGCACAGAGATATTCTCTGCAAAGTCAGGCGACTGAACATCTATATTTATGGCTCCCACAATATGTCCCTCGGCATACTCCTCCGCAGTGCGCACATCGACAAGCTGTACGTTATCCGCAGCAACAATCGTTGCAAAACGCTGGGTATCAACAGACCTGAAACCACTCACAGAGCAGCCTGCCATAACAACCATAGATAAAGCGGCGAATAGAATCTTCTTCATAAAGCCCCTATCTGATTACTTTAAAAAGTCCCGAGCCATCAATCATCATAATCGAGGAGGCAGTACGGGTAGGATTACCCTCGCACGAGGCGGGGACAACAAACTCCACCCCACCCTTTATCTCAGCCGAAATTTCACTAAAGCGGGTTGGTGTGGCCTCGCCCGAGATATTTGCCGAAGTCGAGACAAGCGGCCTGCCCAGACGGCCAATCAATCGACGACAGAACTCGTGGTCGGGAACACGCACAGCCAAAGTACCCTCTTCGGGGACAAGGTTCTCGGCCACACCCACAGCGTCGGGCATAATAAGCGTAAGAGGCGAGGTGGTGAGTTCCATCAGGTCCCACGCAACATCGGGCACTGTACGGAAGTAACGACCCACCTTCTCCACTCTGTCGAGAAGAATTATCATCCCCTTCTTGTTTACCGAGCGTTTGAGGGCGTAGATGCGCGCCACAGCCTCGGGGTTGGTAGCATCACAGCCAATACCCCAAACAGTATCAGTCGGATAGAGGATAAGTCCGCCTCGACGAAGCACCTCTACAGCCTCTTTTATAATCTCGTCCATCGATTTTCTATGATATTAAGTAAACATTATCTCAACTGAGGTACAAATTTATAGATTATTTTGCCATTTTTGTAAAAAATAATAATTTTGTGGCACCAAATGAGGAACATATAAATAATAACAACATACTATGGGAAGAGCTTTTGAATATCGCAAAGCGCGTAAAATGAAACGTTGGGGCAATATGGCCCGCACTTTCACCAAAATCGGTAAGGAGATTGAGATTGCAGTAAAGGCAGGTGGTCCCGATCCCAGTGGTAACACCCGTCTGAGAATCTTGATGCAGAACGCCAAGGCAGCCAATATGCCTAAGGAGAACGTGGAGCGCGCAATCAAGCGTGCTATCTCGAAGGATACTGCAGACTATAAGGAGATGGTATATGAGGGCTACGGTCCTTTCGGTATCGCAATGATTGTCGAGACTATGACCGACAACACCACCCGAACAGTTGCCAATGTTCGTGCTTGCTTCAACAAGTGCGGTGGTACTATGGGTAACAGCGGTAGCGTAAGCTTTATGTTTGAGCACCAGTGCGTATTCAAGACTCCCGCAAAGGATGGTATCGATATGGAGGAGCTTGAGCTCGACCTTATCGACCTCGACCTCTCGGAGATGTTCGTTGAGGAGGGTGTAATCAATATCTACGCTGCTTTCGAGGCATACGGTAAAATTCAGGCCTACCTCGAGGAGCACGAGATGGAGATTATCAGTGGTGAGTTCATCCGCATCCCCAACGACCAGAAGGAGCTTACCGCCGAGCAGCGTGAGTCTATCAACAAACTCATCGAGCGTCTGGAGGAGGACGACGACGTTGTGAACGTATATCACAATATGCAGGAAGAGGAGAGCGAGGAGTAATCCACGCCATACCTTATAATAATAACGCCCGAGTTGTACTCGGGCGTTATTGTTTTCTGAGGGGTTGAATAGGGAGGTTAGGGAGCAATAGGAAATGTGAAAGGTGAAAAATGAGAAATGAGAGATTAGGGAGTTTAGGGAATTTAGGGAATTTAGGGAATTTAGGGATAATCTTAAACTCACTAAATTCCTATTACTCCTACCCGCCATATCCGCCCTACAAAAAAACTGAGAGCAATCCGATATTGCTCTCAGTTTTTTTGTAGACCCTCTCAGGTTAAGAAGTCATATGGCTTAGGAAATTTTGGGCTTCGCGAAGGGCGGCAAAGCGGAGTTTACTTATAGTAAATGAGCATTTGACTCACGAGGGAAGTGCAAAATTTACAAGCCAGATGGCTTCGTTAGCACCCCAAAAAGTCGTAGAATTGAGGGAATTTGGGGCTTCGTGCAGCGAGGCCGCCCGCAGGCGTCGCAGACGCTTTTCTAATAAAAATGCATCACACACCCTAATACCCACAACCAAAAAGTCATATGATTGAGGGATTTTTAGGCGGGGGAGTCTTGGCGGCCACGCGCATACTTTGCGTATGTAAGTGGTCGGCAAGGCTCCCCCAACACCAAAATCACCAATCAGATGGCTTTTTTTTCTTATTCCCACTCAATAGTAGCATTAGGCTTCGGCGACAAATCATAGCAAACACGATTCACCGTGGTAACCTCTGCCAAGATGCGGTCGGTAATACGCTGCAGAACAGGCCAATCAATCTGCTCGATTGTAGCGGTCATTGCATCAATGGTATTCACCGCGCGGATAATCACAGGCCAGTCAAACGAACGAGCATTGTCGCGCACACCCACCGACTTAAAGTCGGGCACTACGGTAAAGTACTGCCAAACGGTCTTGTCAAGACCAGCCTTAGCAAACTCCTCACGCAGGATTGCATCGCTCTCGCGTACTGCCTCCAAGCGGTCGCGGGTGATAGCACCCAGGCATCGTACACCCAGACCGGGACCGGGGAAGGGCTGGCGATACACCATCTCATAGGGCAGGCCAAGCTCGACACCGCAAGCACGCACCTCATCCTTGAAGAGCTGGCGCAGAGGCTCTACGAGCTCAAACTGCATATCCTCAGGCAGACCGCCCACGTTGTGGTGCGACTTAACCATCTTAGCGGTCTTGGTACCACTCTCCACGATATCGGGGTAGATAGTACCCTGACCGAGGAAGTCGATACCCTCCAGTTTGCGAGCCTCCTCCTCGAATACGCGGATAAACTCGCCACCGATAATCTTACGCTTCTGCTCAGGATCTGCTACGCCCTCCAACTTACCGAGGAAACGGTCGGTAGCATCAACATATACAAGGTTTGCGCAGAGCTGGTTGCGGAAGACCTCCACAACAGCCTCGCTCTCACCCTTACGCATCAGACCGTGGTTAACGTGAACACATACAAGATTGTCGCCAATCGCCTTCAAGAGCAGTGCAGCCACTACCGAGCTATCAACACCACCCGACAGAGCGAGCAACACCTTCTTGTCACCCACCTGACGACGCACAAGCTCAATCTGGTCGGCAACAAAATTCTTCATATTCCAGTTAGCCTCTGCCTTGCACTCGTCAAACACGAAGGAGCGCACAGCCTCCTCAATTGCCTTCTGGTCGTCAGCAAACTCGGGCAACTTAACGCTGCACAAAGCCTTATCGTGGCCAGCAGCCATCACGGGAAGACCGCACTCATAGATAGCAGGAGCAACATCGATAGCCTCGCCATCGATAACATTATTGGGGCCACCATTGATAATTACACCCTTAACTCCGGGCAGAGCCTTCAACTCCTCAGCAGTAATGTCGTGGGGATAAATCTCACTATATACACCCAACGCACGCACGGCACGAGCTACCACAGTATTGTGATGGCTACCGAGGTCAAGGATAACAATCATATCTTGTTTCATATTCTCAAAAGTTCTTTTAACCTAACTTATAATCAATATTTTTTACTTTTAGCCTCGCGAATAGTTGGGAGCCTCGCGAGTGATGGTTACATCGTGGGGGTGATTCTCGGCAACACCCGACGAGGTGATGCGTACAAACATTGCCTGCTGCAGTTTCTCAAGATTCTCAGCACCGCAATAGCCCATACCCGAACGCAGACCACCAATCAGCTGATATACGGTCTCGCTGAGGGTGCCTTTATAGGGCACACGAGCAGCAATACCCTCGGGTACGAATTTGCTCGACTCCTTCTCATCGCCCTGGAAGTAACGATCCTTCGAGCCGCTTGCCATAGCCTCCACAGAACCCATACCACGATATGATTTATACTTACGGCCATTGTAGATAATAGTCTCACCGGGCGACTCCTCTACACCAGCAAGCATCGAGCCAACCATCACGCAGTCGCCACCAGCAGCCAGAGCCTTAACAATATCACCCGAATAGCGCAAGCCACCATCAGCAATAATAGGTACACCCATCTTATGTGCAGCCTTGGCAGCACCATAGATAGCCGAAAGCTGAGGTACACCAACACCTGCCACGATACGGGTTGTACAGATAGAGCCGGGGCCGATACCTACTTTAATAGCATCTGCGCCTGCCTCTACGAGATATTCGGCAGCCTCCTCGGTAGCGATATTACCCACCACCACATCAATCTCGGGATAGGCAGCCTTAATCTTTTTCAAGGTATCAACAACACCACGCGAGTGACCGTGAGCGGTATCCACTACGAGAGCATCAACACCGGCAGCAACGAGCGCATCTACACGAGTCATCACATCGGGAGTAACACCAACACCTGCTGCAACTCTCAGACGACCCTTCGAGTCCTTGCAGGCATTGGGATAATCACGGATTTTGGTGATATCGCGATAGGTGATAAGGCCTACCAATTTATTATTATCATCAACGACGGGAAGTTTCTCAATCTTGTTGTCGAGAAGAATCTCCGACGCAGCCGAAAGATCCGACTTGTGAGTGGTCACAAGGCCCTCTTTGGTCATCACCTCCGCAATCTTCATCGACAAATCCTTGCGGAAACGAAGGTCACGATTGGTAACAATGCCAATCAAGGTATTCTCATCATCAACAACAGGAATGCCACCAATACGATTCTCGCGCATCAACGCGAGTGCATCAGCAACAGTAGCATCGGGCTGGATAGTTACAGGGTCGTAAATCATACCGCTATCGGCACGCTTCACCTTACGAACCTGCATTGCCTGCTCCTCAATGCTCATATTCTTATGGATAACACCAATACCGCCCTCGCGTGCAAGTGCAATAGCGAGTTCGGACTCTGTAACAGTATCCATAGCAGCCGAAACAATCGGGATGTTCAAAGTGATATTACGCGAAAAACGGGTAGTGAGTTTTACATCACGCGGCAATACCTCGGAGTAAGCCGGCAGGAGGAGCACATCATCAAATGTGAGTCCTTCGAATCTAACTTTATCGTCCAGAAATGACATAGTGCAATAAGAATTTATTGCCCGCAAATATAAGGTTTTTTTGCGAAATTTTCGCACACCCCACCCTATTTAACGCACATTTTTAAACTTTTTTTTCATTTAGTCGTGCAAAATAGGAGGTTATAAGATGCAATATGCTATTTTTTAATAAAAATAGATGGCACTACTCGGCTTTTGTCAAGCCCATACGCTCGGCAATCTGCTCCATCAGTGCGTAAGCCTCGTCGTAGTCATTGGCAATCTTACCATCGAGAATAGCATCTTTTATCTCCGCCTTAATCTCGCCCACCGCACTGCAAGGACCAAGGGCATAGACCTTCATAATAAGGTCGCCAGAGATGGGAGGTTGGAAGTTGCGGATACGGTCCTTCTCCTCTATTTCGCGCAACTTTTCACGCACAATCGCAAAGTTACGCAAATAGCGCTTAACCTTAGCCTCGTCGCCGGAGGTGATATCCGCCTCGCACAAGGTCATAAGATCATCGATATCGTCACCCGCCTCAAAGAGCAGACGACGCACTGCCGAATCGGTAACAACATCCTCGGAGAGAATAATCGGGCGCAGATGCAACAGTACGAGCTTCTGCACATACTTCATCTTCTCGTTCATCGGCAGACGCAAGGCACGGAAGATATTAGGAATCATCTTTGAGCCGATAAATTCGTGGCCGTGAAAACTCCATCCGATTCGTGGGTCGTAGGCCTTGGTCTGGGGCTTGGCAATATCGTGCAGAAGAGCAGCCCAACGGAGCCAAACATTGTCGCTCTTGCGAGCCACATTGTCGAGAACTTTAAGGGTATGTTTGAAATTATCCTTATGCGCTCGACCATTGACAACATCAACTCCGCACAGAGCGTGCAACTCAGGGAATATCAACCCCAAAAGTCCTGTCAGTTCAAGTAATTCAAAACCTATTGAAGGTACAGGCGAAGCGACGATTTTACCAAGTTCGGTGGCAATTCTCTCACGCGAAACAATCTTTATTCTCTCCTTGTTTCTACAGATTGCATCGAATGTTTCGGGGGCGATATCGAAGCCAAGCTGAGTGGCAAAACGAACAGCACGCATCATACGCAGAGGGTCGTCCGAGAAGGTGATATCGGGGTCGCACGGGGTGCGAATAATACACTCCTCCAAATCCTTCATACCGCCAAACGAGTCGAGCAACTCTCCATAGGTTTCGCTATTGAGCGACCACGCCAACGCATTAATCGTAAAGTCTCGACGCAGCTGGTCATCCTCAATAGTACCCTCCTCGACCACCGGTTTTCGGGAGTCGTGAGAGTAGGACTCTTTACGTGCTCCGACAAACTCAACCTCCATACCATCGGCACGCAGCATAGCAGTACCGAAGGTCTTGAAAACCGACACCTTAGAGCGTGTCACCTTACCCAATTCACGAGCAATATCAATGCCGCTTCCGACAACCACAATATCGACATCCGTACAGGGACGACGAAGATAGTAATCACGCACAAAACCACCAACCACAAAGGCCTTCACACCCTTGCGGTCAACAATCTCGGTAATCTTTTCGAAGATAGGAAGCGAAACCACTCTGTCGTACTGTTAATATTACAAACTATGAGCCTTGCGGAGATAGAGCTGCACCGTATTCTCCAGGCCCAGATAGAGAGCATCGGAGATAAGGGCGTGACCAATGGAAACCTCTGCAGTCCAGGGAATTCGTTCAACAAAATATTGCAAGTTATCAAGGTTCAAATCGTGGCCGGCATTGACCTCCAAACCCAACCTGCGAGCCTCCTCGGCTGCGGCAACATAGGGAGCAATAGCAGCCTCTCTGTCCGCCTCATAACCGGCAGCGTATGCCTCGGTGTATAGTTCGATTCGGTCAGCACCCACTGCAGCTGCGCCCTGCACCATCTCGACCACAGGGTCAACAAACACAGAAACACGAATACCTGCAGACTTAAAGAGGTTTATTTTCTCCTCAAGGAATGCTTTATGTTCGATAGTGTTCCAGCCTGCATTTGAGGTGATTGCATTTGCCGCATCCGGCACAAGTGTAACCTGAGCAGGCACCACTTCCTTTACCAAATCGGTGAACGAGTCGATAGGATTTCCCTCGATATTAAGTTCGGTAGAGATTACCCTTTTGAGCTCTCTGACATCGTCATATCGAATATGACGACCATCGGGACGAGGGTGAACGGTGATACCTTCCGAGCCAAAACGCTCGATATTGAGAGCCGCACCAATCAC
>JAZUCV010000065.1:0-6088 GCA_045639285.1 Tidjanibacter sp. | reverse complement strand
CTGGCTGGTGATTTTGGTGTTAGAGCAGTTTTTGTGTCGCTCACATACGCTAAGTATGCTACGCTTCCCCAAAAACTACTCTGCCTAAAAATCCCTCAGCCATACGACTTTTAAAGTTTCGGAGGGGGTGGGTAAGAATAGAAAAGCGTCTGCGACGCCTTCCCTTGTAAAGAAAATGCTCATTTACGCCAAGTAAACTTCGGCTCGCCTTTCATCACGAAGCCCAAAATTTCCTAAACCATATGACTTCTCGATGTGGGTAAGTTTATATTAAAAGCAGAGAGTGGAATCGAACCACTCTCTGCTTTTTTGGATAGGGCGGATAGGGCTGGTAGGAGTAATAGGAACGTTGCGATTAAGCGAGGGCAGAGGCTGCTTGCAGACTATGCCGAGCGGGAGCAACGAAAAGACTGCGAAGCAGGATTAATTATGGGAGTTTAGTGAGTTTAAGGAGTTTAAGGAGTTTAAGGATTATCCCTAAGTTCTCTACACTCCCTAATCTCTCATTTCTCATTTCTCACTTTTCACCTTTCCTATTATTCCTATCCGCCCTATTGGCCCTACACTCCCTTCAATTCCCGTCCTGCGAAAACATTTTTTTTTGCAATAACTATAAAAATTAGTTGCATAACGAAAAAAAATAGTTATATTTGCGGTAGAGTTAATCAAACAGACGAAAGATGAAAGAGAAACTGACACGCCGTGAGGAGGAGATTATGCGTCATTTCTGGGCGCAGGGCGAGATGTTTGTGCGCGAGTTGCGCGAACTCTACCCTGAGCCGCGTCCCCACTTCAACACCCTTTCGACAATGGTGCGCGCCCTCGAAGCAAAGGGTTACCTTGGTCATAACGCCTACGGGAACAGCTTCCGTTACTATCCCCTTGTAACTGAGGAGGAGTTTGGTGGCAAAACCATCGTGGGTGCTGTGAGTCGCTACTTTGAGAACTCCTACCTCACTGCGGTTTCTGCGCTCGTCAAGGAGGAGAAGATATCTATCGACGAGCTCAAAGAGCTGATTGCCCAAATCGAATCCCAAAACGAGTAACCACTATGCCGGGCCTGCTGACATACAATCTCCGCGTGGCGGTGGTGATGGCAGTCTTCTACCTCTTCTACCGCTTGCTGTTGAGTCGCGAAACGTTTCACCGACTCAACCGCGTGGTGTTGCTCGCCACTGCGCTGCTCTCGTTTGTGCTCCCGCTCTGCATCATCACCATCACCCGCACGGTGGAGGTCGGCTCCTTCGAGATTGACTCCTTGGGCACTGTCGCTGATTCCAATCTTTACATTACTACTCAGCGGATTGCCGAGTCCGCATCACTGCACCTAATTATTGCCCTGATTTTCGGGGTGGGGGTGCTGGCAGTTTTGGCTTGGAACGTGGCGAGTATCATCTCGTTACGCCGACTGATAAAGAGTGGCAGACCCGCCGAACTATATGGCGAAGAGGTGACCGTTGTCGAGCAGCAGATTGCTCCGTTTAGTTGGTTTCGCCATATCGTCATATCCGAGCAGGACGCTGAGGAGTGTGGCGAGATGGTGGTGGCGCACGAGAAGGCCCACATTGCCCTGCGCCATAGTTGGGACTTGGCGGTTGTAAATATTTGTTGCGCGGTGCAGTGGTTTAACCCTGCTATGTGGCTCTTGCGCAGCGACTTAAAGGATATCCACGAATTTGAGGCTGATGCTGAGGTGTTGCGATCGGGCATCGATGCACGCAGCTACCAAATACTTCTAATAAAAAAGACTGTCGGCAATAAATCCTACTCCATTGCCAACAGTCTGAATCACAGTACACTTAAAAAACGCATTACTATGATGTTATCTAAAAAATCTTCGGCCGGGAGCCGTTGGAAGTTGCTCTACACACTTCCCGTTGTGGCTCTCTCGCTGACGGCCTTTGCCGAGCAGCGCACCAACCTTGTTGTTATCGACGATTCCGACAACAAAGTTACACAAAATTCCGACAATGCCAAAACCGATGGTAATTACATCGTCTTCTACGAGAAAGATGGTCGTGACACTATGGATGTCCGCCTCTCGTTGGAGATTACTGACGATGGCGGTCAACTCTTCACCGGCTCGCAGAGTGCTTTGAAGGCATTTAGCGAATACTTCGCAGGGGAGAATGCTATCTATATGGATTTGGACAAAATCTATGAAGGTGCGGAAGATGTCGATGCCAAAGACCTCACCATCTATGGCCCCGAGGGCAGTGCAGTTATCTCGGTAGATTTCGAGGGCAACTACCAACTCAATGGCCAGCCGAGCAGTTTGAAGGCTATCGGCAAACAACTCGCCAAGTGGCGCGGCACGCCCGATGAGCCTAAGAGTATTCTTATCAGTGCTTGGAAGGATTGCCCCGTGGATTATACCGTTGCCCTGAAAGAGGTGCTCCGCGAAAATGGCCAGTTGCGTATTACTACCATATACAACGAGGACTTTGATATCTCATTCGATGGGGTTGATGGGGCTGTGTATAAACTTACCTTAGAAGAGTAAAAAAGCCATCTAATCGGTGAATTTGGTGTTGAGGGTGCTTAGGTAACCGCTTACATACAGCAAGTATGCTACGCGGCTCCCCAAACACCCTCGCCTAAAATTCCCTCGATTATATGACTTTTTAAGGTTGTGGGAAGGAAGCCATTATATCTGTGAATTATAATTGTACTTTTTAACCAATAAACTAATCAACCATGAAAAGATTAATAATTATTGTTGCTGCTCTTCTCTTTGCAGGGGCAGTGCGTGCCCAGGTAGGCATTGTTGTGCGTAGTTCTTTTGAGATTCAGGAGGAGATTAAAAAGAGTATCGACTCGCTCACCATCGAACTCGGCCTCGACAAGAAGCAGGTCCGAAAGATGAAAAAGGCGTTGGAGTACGACTATAGTAACGATGTAATGTCGCAAGCCTCGGTGCTAATCACAGAACTCAATCTCAACTTCCCGAACTTTGACCATGAGTCGGTAGAGAAGGAGAACAGAAAGCGTGATGAGCGTTACGCAAAATTCCTCACCCCCGAGCAGTTCGAAAAGTGGAAAGCCAACGAAGAGGAGGCTGCTCGTCGCAAAGCCGAGGAGACTCGGCGAGCTATGGAGCAGTTCCAACTGATGTTGCAAGGAGCAATACCTGTACCGGGTACCGAGGAGTAGGAGTTTAGGACTTCTCCTTACTTTCCCTAAATTCCCTTTATAAAAAAAAAGAGAGCAATTCGATATTGCTCTCTTTTTTTAGTCAATTTTGAATTTTATTCTCCTACTCCGCAGCCCAGAGCGCGGTAGAGGTCGACATAGCTGGTGAGTTGTTCGGTGAGGAGCGAGATATATTGCAGTTGCGAGGAGTAGAGGCTGCGCTCGGCCTCGATTACATTGAGGTAGTCGGTCATACCGTCAAAGTAGAGGCGGTCGGTAAGTTGGCTCGCCTTTCTGTTTGACTCCACAATGCTCTCCACCCACACCTTTTGCGACTCGTAGCTCTTGATGGCCACCAATGCATTTTCCACCTCGGTGAGTGCCGAGAGGAACGATTGTTCGTAGCCGAGAGCTGCCTGTCGGTAGTTCTCCAAGGCCACGCGTTCGGCTCTGCGCAGTCGACCGAAGTTGAATATCGGCTCGGTAATCGAGAGGGTGGCCGACCAGCTGAATGGGTTGCCCCTGAAGAGGTCGCGCAGGGCCGAAGAGGCTATGCCGCCCGAGGCGGTGAGGGGCACGCTTGGCAGTCGGTTCAGGCGTGCGAGGCCCGCCTCGGCAGCGGCGGCACTGAGCGAGTGCCAGCTCTCCATCAGGTCGGGGCGACGCTCCAGCAGTTCGGAGGGGATACCCACAGTTACCTGATGCGGGATATATATCTCCCACTGCGGGGCGGAGGCTATCAGCGCGGGAGGCTCGCCAAGCAGGGTGTTGAGTGCCAGGTTGGTCTGCACGAGTGACCGTTCGTAGGCAGGGATATCGGCAGCCGCTGTGGCGGTGAGGCTGCGTGCCTGCTCCAGGTCGAGACCCGAGGCGAAGCCGTAGGTGTGGAGTGAGTCGATCTTCTGCTGTGCCTCCAGACGCAGGGCGTAGCTGCGGCGCACAAGCTCCAAGCTGCGTGCATATTGCAACCACTCAAAATAGGTGGTGGCCACCTGTGCGGTGAGCGAGAGCATTGTGGCGCGGTAGCCCCACTCGGTAGCCAGATAGCTGTTCATCTCGGCCTCATTGGTGAGTCGTGCATTGCCGAAGAGTGGCAACTCCCACGACATAGTCGCCCCTATCGAGTAGGCCTGCCCGATGTAGTGAGGCTTATTCTTCGGGTAGGTGGCACTGCCCTCGATGGCGGCACCGAACGAGGGAAGGTTAGCTGCGCGTGCTATCGACATCTGCTCGCGTGCCTGCTCCACGCGTGAGCGGGCAATGGCAATGTTGCGATTGTTGCTCAGGGCGGTGGTGATGAGCCTGTTTAGTGTGGTGTCGCCAAACTGCTCCCACCACGCCGACCACTCGTCAGTGTCCGCCTCCATCTCCTCTGCGGTGGCGAATATATACTCATCGGGTATCTCGACACCCGCAGTCTGGGGCAGGGTGACCGCACAGCCACTCATCATCAGCGAGAGCGATAGCATCAATGCGATAGTTAAACTCTTGATTGTCATATCTTTGATAAATTTGCTTTTCGTTCACGTTTTTTCTCCAGTTGGCTCCATCGGCCGATAAGATAGTAGAGCGCGGGATAGACGAATATGCCCACGACGGTAGCCATCGTCATACCGCCTACCAAGGCAAGTCCCATCACACGACGTGCCGTGGAGTAGGCTCCCGAGGCAAATACCAGAGGCAGGACACCAATGATAAAGGCGAGGGCGGTCATCACGATAGGTCGCACGCGCAACTTAGCTGCACCCATCGCCGCCTCCTCGAGCGACTTGCCCTCCTCGAAGAAGAGCCTATTGGCATACTCCACCACCAAGATGGCATTCTTGGCGGCGAGCGAGATGAGCATCACCAACGAGATGGTCATATAGACATTGTCGGTATAGATGGGCGAAATAAGGTGTGCCACCCATACCACAAGCAGTGCTCCCATCACCGCAAAGGGCACGCCCATCATCACACTTACGGGGAGCGCCCAGCTGTCGTAGAGTGCTGCGAGGGCAAGGAAGATGAAGACCACAGCCAAGAGGTAGGTTGCACCCTCGCCCTTCGAAGATTGCGCCTCCTGGAACGACACTCCACTCCACGCGAGCGAGATATCGTCTGGCAGCTGTCTATCCACAGCCTCGCTCAGCGCACTCATCGCCTGAGCGGTGGAGTAGCCCTTGGCGGGTGTGGCAGTGTAGGAGATGGCATTGTAGAGGTTGAAGCGGGTGATATACTCCGCACCCACCGTATCGACCACCGTCACAAATCCCGACAGGGGCAGGCTCTCGCCCGAGTCGGAGGTGACATAGTAGTTGTCAAGGCTATGTTTGTCCCGACGATACTCCGCATCGGCCTGGATATAGGTGCGATAGAGTTGCCCGAAGCGGTTGAAGTTGTTGATATAAGAGCCGCCGAGGTAGGTGGAGATAAGATTATGCAACTCCGAGAGCGATACCCCTTGCTGCATCGCCAGCTCCTTGTCGATAACCAGCATACGTTGTGGTGTGTAGGCATTGAACTGTGTGGTGAGGCTCGCAATCTCAGGCACTCCGCCTATCACCTTCTGTAGCGAGTCGCCCATCTGCGCGAGATACTCAATGCCGCTTCCGCTCCTGTCCTGCAACATAAAGGTTATGCCATCCGTCACGCCAAGGCCGGGTATGGCGGGTGGCTGGAAGGCGTAGAAGGTGCCGCTTGCCACCTTCTCGGCAAGAAGCATATTTATCTGGTCGGCAATCTCCCCGGCAGTGAGCTGGCGCTTGGCATAGGGGGCAAGCTCGACAAAGATGATACCCGTATTGGTCGAGGCAATGCCACTCAGCAGGTCGAAGCCCGAGGCAGAGGCCTGAGCCACCACGCCATCAACATCCCCAATCACCTCTCGCGCATCGTCGATAGCCGCCGAGGTGCGCGAGGTGGAGGCGGCATCGGGGGTGGTGGCTGTCACCAGAAGGTAGCCCTGGTCTTCGGT
>JAZUCV010000064.1:0-9421 GCA_045639285.1 Tidjanibacter sp. | reverse complement strand
CAAAAAAGAGATATGGAGTTTGTTCAAGTAAACTTGACAACTCCATATCTCTTTTTCATCGTACCCTCTACGAGGGTATCCCCTAAACCCGAAAAACCTAATTGCTACACAAAGAGTTTAATTTAAAACTTGTCCCTAAACTCCCTAAATTCTTTAATCTCCCTAAACTCCCATAATTCCCATTATTCTCAAATTTCCCATCACTCCCATCACTCCCATAATTCCCATCACTCCTTAAACTCTCTTTATATAGAAGCAGTCGAGTTGGTATCGAACCAACTCGACTGCTAAACTAATTTTGAATTTTGCATCTTGCATCTCGCATTTCTAATGCAAAACTCTCTCTATGTAGGCTTTATAGTCCTTGGCGGTGGGCTTGTACTCCTCATCGGCAAAGAGGGGCGAGGAGATAAGCATATCGGCCGAGGAGCGGTTGATGGCAGTAGGTACATTGTAGAGGGTCGCCAGGCGAAGCAGTGCCTTGACATCCACGTCGTGGGGCTGTGCCTGCATGGGGTCCCAGAAGAAGATGAGGGCCGAAATCTTACCCTCGGCAATCATCGAGCCGAGCTGCTGGTCGCCACCAAGAGGACCCGATTTGAGGAGGGTGATATCGAAGTTATCGCTACTCTGGTGGTGGCGTTCCATCAATGTAGTTGCGACCATCTTACCTGTCGTGCCTGTGCATACGAGATGATGGCTGAGCAATAGTTCCCAATTCCAGTCCACCCACTCAACCAAGTCGCGCTTCATATTGTCGTGTGCCACAAGGGCTACACTCTTTTTAATTGTTCCCATACCTTTTCTCTTTTTACACATTAGATAGTTACAATCCATACAAATATAAGGCTTAATGGCCAAAAAACCTAATTTTTTTTGGTGGTTGGTGGGCGGTAATGGTTGGAGTGTGTGAATATTTGCAAAAAAAAAGTTATTTTTGCAAGTTATGTTGTCCGAGCGGTCGGATACAACCAAAATGCAAATAATATAAATAATCATATAATTGCTATGAGCGCAGATAAGAGATTTAAGGAGTACAAGGGGCTCTCGCTCTCCGATACGGCTGACGAGGTGCTCAAAAAGTGGGACAAGGAGGATACCTTCCACAAGAGTATAACTATGCGCGAGGGCGCACCTGCCTTCGTATTCTACGAGGGACCTCCCTCGGCAAATGGTAAGCCCGGCATCCACCACGTGATGGCGCGTACGCTGAAAGATATCATCTGTCGCTACAAGACCCAGCAGGGCTATCTCGTTCACCGCAAGGCGGGTTGGGATACCCACGGTCTGCCCGTAGAGTTGGGTGTTGAGAAGAAGCTCGGCATCACCAAGGAGGATATCGGCAAGACAATCACCATCGAGAAGTACAACAAGGAGTGCCGCGAGGCAGTTATGGAGTTCACCGAGCAGTGGGAGGACCTCACTCGCAAGATGGGCTATTGGGTGAATATGGACGACCCATATATCACCTACGACAACAAGTATATCGAGACCTTGTGGTGGCTCTTGAAGCAACTCTTCGAGAAGGGTCTGCTGTATAAGGGTTACACCATTCAGCCCTACTCGCCCGCTGCGGGTACAGGTCTGAGTAACCACGAGCTCAACCAGCCCGGTTGCTACCGCGATGTGAAGGATACCACCTGCACCGCTCAGTTCAAGGTTGTGCGTGACGAGAAGAGCGAGAAGCTCTTTGGCGACACTGAGGGCGACCTCTTCATCCTCGCCTGGACCACCACACCCTGGACTCTCCCCTCGAACACTGCCCTTGCAGTGGGTGAGGCTATTGACTATGTGAAAGTTAAGTGTGCTAATCCCTATACAGGTGAACGTCAGACCGTTATTATGGCTAAGGCGTTGCTTGGCTCCTACTTTACCCCCAAGATGGAGGGTACCTACACCATCTGTGACGAGGAGTGGAAGGGTGCCGACCTGGTTGGCGTGCGCTACGAGCAACTCTTTGACTGGGTACGCCCGATGGGTGATGCATTCCGTGTGATTGGTGGCGACTATGTGAGCACCGCCGATGGTACAGGTATCGTGCATATCGCTCCTACCTTTGGTGCTGATGACGACCGCGTGGCAAAGCAGGCAGGCATTGCGCCTCTGACTATGCTCGACGTGGCTGGCAAGCCCCAGCCTATGGTTGACCGTACAGGTAAGTTCTTCCGTGTGGAGGATCTTGACCCCGCATACGTTGCCGAGTATGTCAATGTTGAGAAGTATGGTGAGTGGGCGGGTCGTTATGTGAAGAATGCATACGACGACACCCTCTCAGAGAACGATGCAACCCTCGATATCGACTTGTCGGTGATGTTGAAAGCAGCCGGCAAGGCCTTTAAGATTGAGAAACACACTCACTCCTATCCCCACTGCTGGCGTACCGATAAGCCCGTGTTGTACTATCCGCTCGACTCGTGGTTTATCCGCACCACCGCGCTGAGAGATAAGATGATAGAACTCAATAAGACCATCAATTGGAAGCCTGAATCGACAGGTAGTGGTCGCTTCGGTCGTTGGTTGGAGGGCCTGGTGGATTGGAACCTCTCACGTTCGCGCTTCTGGGGTACTCCGCTCCCCGTATGGGCTACTGAGGATTACAGCGAGATGAAGTGTATCGGCTCGGTAGAGGAGCTTAAGAGTGAGATTGACCGCGCAGTAGAGGCCGGTGTGATGAAGAAGAATCCCTTCGACAAGTTTGTTGTGGGTGACTTCTCGAAAAAGAACTACTCGGAGATTGACCTCCACCGTCCCTATGTTGACGATATCGTGCTTGTGTCGAGCAAGGGCGAGCCTATGCGCCGCGAGAGCGACCTGATTGATGTATGGTTCGATAGTGGTGCTATGCCCTATGCGCAGTCGCACTTCCCCTTCGAGATTTCGGCAGAGGAGTTTGCCAAGATCTACCCCGCAGACTTTATCGCCGAGGGTGTTGACCAGACCCGTGGTTGGTTCTTCACTCTCCACGCTATTGCTACTATGCTCTTCGACTCGGTTGCCTTCAAGAACATCATCTCCAATGGTCTGGTGCTCGACAAGAATGGCAACAAGATGAGTAAGCGTCTGGGCAATGCTGTTGACCCCTTCGAAGTGTTGGCTAAGTATGGCGCAGATGCTGTGCGTTGGTATATGATTAGCAACTCGCAGCCTTGGGATAACCTCAAGTTCGACACCGACGGTGTGGATGAGGTGCGTCGTAAATTCTTCGGAACACTCTATAATACATATAGTTTCTTCGCCCTCTATGCCAATGTGGATGGCTTCACCGGCAAGGAGGAGCAGGTACCCGTGGAGAAACGTCCTGAGATTGACCGCTGGATTATCTCGCTGCTCAACACTCTCGTGTTGCGCGTGACCGAGTCGTTGGAGGGCTATGACACTACTCCCGCTGCCCGTATGATTCAGGAGTTTGTGACCGAGAACCTCTCGAACTGGTATGTTCGTCTGAACCGTAAGCGTTTCTGGGGTGGTGGTATGAGTGAGGATAAACTCGCTGCATATCAGACACTTTACACCTGCCTTGAGACTGTTGTTACCCTTTCGGCACCCTTTGCTCCCTTCATCTCGGAGCAGATTTTTGCCGACCTCAATGCAGTGAGCGGTAACCACAGCGACTCCGTTCACCTCAATCCCTTCCCCAAGGCAAACACTGAGTTGATTGACACCGAGTTGGAGGAGATGATGGATATCGCACAGCGTCTTTCGTCGATGGTGCTTGCACTGCGTCGCAAGGTGAATATCAAGGTGCGTCAGCCCCTGACAAAGATTATCGTTCCTGTGCTCGACGAGAAGATGGCAGCCCACATCGAGGCTGTTAAGCAGCTTGTTATGAGCGAGGTAAATGTTAAGGATATCGAGCTGATTACCGATACTACCGGTCTGATTACCAAGCGTATCAAGCCCAACTTCAAGACTCTCGGTCCTAAGTATGGCAAGCAGATGAAGCGCATTGCCGCTATCGTGGCTGCCTTCACTCAGGAGCAGATTGCCGAGATTGAGGCTTCGGAGAACTATGTTCTCGATGTTGATGGCGAGCAGTTGCCCGTAGTGCGTGAGGACTTCGATATCACCTCGGAGGATATGCCCGGCTGGTTGGTATCGACCGAGGGTCGTCTGACCGTGGCTCTCGATGTGACCATCACCGATGAGTTGCGTAGAGAGGGTGTTGCCCGCGAACTTATCAACCGAATCCAGAATATCCGTAAGGATAGCGGCTTTGAGGTTACCGATAAGATTGTGGTTGAGATAGAGGACTCGCCTATGGTACACGAGGGCGTTGAGGCATTTGCCGACTACATCGCTCAGCAGACCCTGGCTGTGAGTCTGAAGCTCGCCGCAGAGCCTGATGGCAAGTTTGTAAATAAGGTGGAGTTCGACGAGAGCGAACTTACAATTGCAGTCAGCAAGGCAGAGTAATTTTTTGCACAAGCGATAGAGGATGCAGAGTACTGTAAAAGTGCTCTGCATCTCTGTTTTATGGCGTTTTGCGGTGGATTTTGGTATGTTGTGTGATGAGGAAAAATGAATAAAAATATAATAAGTAGCGAGGGAAATTTGTTTATTTCTAAAATTGTGTTTAATTTTAACAAACGAATAAACTAAAACTACTATGGCAGAGGTTGAGAAAACAAGATACTCGGATGAGGAGCTGGCCGAATTCAAGGCCATAATTCTGGATATGCTCTCGAAAGCGCGTACCGACTATGAGCTCCTGCGTGCGTCGATTACCCACTCGGCGAGCAACGATACGGAGGATACTTCGCCCACATTTAAGGTGCTCGAAGAGGGTGCTGCTACACTCTCCAAGGAGGAGTCGGGCCGTTTGGCACAACGTCAATTGAAATTTATCCGCCACCTCGAAGCTGCCCTTGTGCGCATCGAGAATAAGACATACGGCATTTGCCGCGAGACAGGCAAGCTGATACCTAAGGAGCGTCTGCGCGTTGTGCCTCACGCTACACTCAGCATTGAGGCTAAGGAGCGTAAATAGCCCTAAGAAAGCGCGTGGCAGATATCACGATATATACCGATGGCTCAGCACTTGGCAACCCTGGAAAGGGTGGCTATGGGGCTGTGCTAATCTCTGGGCCCTATCGCCGCGAGGTGAGCCAGGGCTACCGACTGACGACCAATAACCGTATGGAGTTATTGGCCGTCATTGTCGCTTTGGAGATGCTCAAATTCGAGGGTAGCAATGTGACTCTCTACTCCGATTCGCAGTATGTGGTAAATGCTGTGGAGAAGGGGTGGCTGCTCGGCTGGGAACGCAAGGGCTTCGCCGGTAGGAAGAATGCTGACCTGTGGATGCGTTTCTTGCGCATCTACCGCAAACACAAGGTGCGCTTTGTCTGGGTCAAGGGCCACGCCGATACGGTGGAGAACAACCGTTGCGACCAATTGGCGGTAGCTGCCGCAAATAGCGCCCATCTGCTGGAAGATACGGGATATAAAGATGAGTAGCAGCGGTGTTTAGTTAATTCAAAATGCAAAATAGATAAAAATGAGAGCAATTCGACATTGCTCTCATTTTTATCTATTTTGCCCAGAGCCCTTCGTACGGTAGATAACCTGTTACCTCTACTGACCCTTGCGACACCTAATAGATATCACCGCAACCGTATCTTAAAAAGTACCTGCTTGCGGATAGTTCTTTTTTTGTTTGGCAGAGCCGCTATGCGGCGAGTAGGGGGCGGTAGTTATGTTGAGTTTACTCAAAAGATATACTACCGCTCCCTACTCGAGGTTTAGTAAACCCTCTGCCAATCTTATACCGATATAACAAAAAAAACGACCGCTAAAATTAGCGGTCGTTTTGCTCCTCAAGCAGGACTTGAACCTGCGCCCCCCTGATTAACAGTCAGGTGCTCTAACCAACTGAGCTATTGAGGAATTTTATTTCGGGTTTTCAGAGATTCCGAAGTTTTGCTTTCGCCTCTTCTTGCTTCAAGTTTGTCCTTTCGGCCTCCCTTTACTCTCTCTTTCTCTCCCGTGCCTTTGCGGAGTGTTTCATCCGTTTGGGCGTGCAAATATAAGTCAAAAATATAGAACTGCAAACTTTTTGAGAAAAAAAATGGTTTTTTCAGTGAAAAAAGTTGTTATTCCTATTTTGAAAGGGCTTTGGGCGGGAATATATGTTTGGTTAGACCAGAAAATATTGTAATTTTGTAGAAGTTCACTAACGAAGAAGATGACTATGAAAAGATACCTTTTAACATTATTGGCACTTCTCTCTGCCGCTACTCTCTTTGCTCAGCGCAACCAGCCGACCTCGCCTCTCGTCTTTGAGGAGAGTGTTTGGGACTTCGGACGATTTGATGAGGCGGGAGGGGCTGTCAGCCATACCTTCAAGTTTAAGAATACTTCGGCCACACCCATTGTTATCGAGCGTGTGGTGACAAGCTGTGGTTGTACCACCCCCGAGTACTCGCGTCAGCCTGTACGCCCGGGGCAGGAGTCGCAGATTACCATCACCTACGACCCCGATGGTCGCCCCGGTCGCTTCTCGCGCGAGGTGAACATCATCACTGGAGGGGGCAAGAATCGCAATACGATAACCATCAAGGGTGTTGTCAATCCTCGTCCTCATACCATTGCTGATGACTATGCCTACGACTTTGGGCACGGTCTGCGTGGCTCGACCTCGCACAAGGGGTTCAGTTATGTGGCGCAGGGTACCACCAAGTCGGTGGTGGTGGATATTGCCAACGAGTCGGCAACTCCCATCACTCTCGGCTACGAGTGGGAGGAGCAGAGCGGTTTGCTGAGTGTGGCGCTTCCCGCAGAGTTGGAGCCTGAGGAGAGGGCGCAGATGACACTCACCTACGACCTCACCGCAGAGGAACGCTATGGCGAGTTGCTCGACAAGATACGCCTGACGATTGACGGTAAGCGTGCTACGATGAGCCTCACCGCATCGGGTACGGGTATTGATAAGTTCCCCGAGAATCTGCGTGGGCAGAAGGTGGCTCGTTTTGGCCTATCGCCCGCCTTCTATAACTTCGGCAGGGTGAGCCGTGAGATGGACTTGACGACCACTATTACCATTGTAAATCAGGGTGATGCGGATTTGATTATCCGTAGTGTCGAGCCTCGCAAACATATCTCCACAGACCTTAAGGCGGGTACGGTAGTGCCTGCGAGGGGTGAGTATAAGTTTAAGGTGAAACTGCTTGTGGGGCCGCAGGATGGTGGCGATGTGTTTGGCACGCTGACCATTGTGGCCAACGACCCCGAAAGACCTATGCGCGAGATAAGACTGAGCGCCGTGGTATTGTAATCCGCTGAGTTGAAAAAATAGATATCACTATGTTCAAGATACTGTATAAGAAGGAGTTGGCGGAGAATATTACCTTGATGAATATCGAGGCTCCGCGTGTGGCTCGTTCTGCCAAGCCCGGGCAGTTTGTCATCGTGAGGGTTGGCGACGAGGGCGAGCGCATTCCACTTACCATTGCCGATTACTCGGTGGATGAGGGGTGGGTGCAGATAGTTATTCAGAGCCTTGGTGCCTCGACGCGCAAGATTGTGGCGCTGGAGGAGGGTGACTCTCTCACCGACTTTGCGGGTCCGCTTGGTAACCCCTCGGACTTTGTGAAGGAGCCTCTGGAGGTGGTGCGTGCGCGCAGGATGCTCTTTATTGCCGGTGGCGTGGGTGCTGCGCCTGTCTATCCGCAGGTGAAGTGGCTAAGGGAGCACGGCGTGGAGGTTGATGTGATTATCGGCGCTAAGCGCAAGGAGATGCTCATCTTTGGAGAACAGATGGAGGCAGTGGCCTCTAACCTCTATATTGCTACTGACGACGGCTCGGCAGGATTTCACGGCCTGGTGACCGACCTGATGAAGGATTTGATTGATAATCAGGGCAAGAAGTATGACCAGGTGGTGGCTATCGGCCCGATGATTATGATGAAGTTTGTGGCACTTGCCACCAAGCCGTACGGCATAAAGACTATTGTGAGCCTCAACTCTATTATGGTAGATGGTACAGGTATGTGCGGTGCTTGCCGTGTGACGGTGGCGGGTCGCACCCGTTTTGCCTGCGTGGAGGGGCCTGAGTTTGATGGCCACGAGGTAGATTTCGATGAGGCGATGCGCCGACAGGGGATGTATAAGACGCAGGAGGCTCGTGCGGCGGCTATTGCTGCAGAGCGCGAGGCGGGGCATAAGTGCCGAATAGGTCTGGATAAGTAGAGGAGTGCTGGTAAAAACAATTAACCTTAACTTACTTTGCCATATCTTTTACCTTACCCAGGCTAAGTAGTATTCCAACGCAAAACGTTTAAAAATGGCTAATAAGATACCGAGAGTTCCTGTCAGGGAACAAGACCCAATAATTCGTGCCACCAACTTCGAGGAGGTGTGCTATGGCTACAATCGAGAGGAGGCTCTGCTGGAGGCTTCGCGATGTTTGAATTGTAAGAACCCGCGTTGCGTGGCTGCCTGCCCTGTCAATATCAAGATTCCCAACTTTATTAAGGCCCTGCAAGAGGAGGGCGAGGCTGCGGCTGCGGCGGTGATTGCCGAGGATTCGTCGCTGCCCTCGATTTGTGGCCGTGTATGCCCGCAGGAGAATCAGTGTGAGGGTGCTTGCGTGTTGGGTATCAAGGGCGAGGCAGTGGCTATCGGCAAGCTCGAACGCTATGTGGGCGATTGGGCGCTCGATAATATTGAGAGTGAGGATGTTGTGCCTAATCCAGATGCACCAAAGGTGGCGGTGGTGGGTAGCGGCCCTGCGGGGTTGGCGTGTGCTGCCGATTTGGCGAAGATGGGCTACCGAGTGACAGTGTTTGAGGCTCTGCATAAGTTTGGTGGAGTGCTTAGCTATGGTATTCCCGAGTTCCGCCTGCCGAAGGAGAGGATTGTGGCGCGCGAGGTGGAGAAGGTGCGCCGATTGGGCGTTGAGATGGAGCGTGATACGATTGTGGGCCGTACGGTAGATATTGATACTCTGCTGGATGCGGAGGGCTACGCAGCTGTCTTTATCGGCTCGGGAGCGGGTCTGCCGAGGTTTATGAATATCCCTGGCGAGAATCTCAATGGCGTGGTTTCGGCAAATGAGTTCCTCACCCGCGCTAACCTTATGAAGGCCTACGATGCGGCTTCGGATACCCCGATTTTTGTGGGTCGTAGAGTTGTTGTCGTGGGTGGTGGCAATGTGGCTATGGATGCCGTTAGAACTGCCAAACGACTTGGTGCTGAGAGTGTTATCGTATATCGTCGTAGTCAGGCAGAGTTGCCTGCGCGCCGAGAGGAGGTGCACAATGCTATCGAGGAGGGTATCGAGTTCCAGATGCTGACCAACCCTGTTGAGGTGTTGGGCGACGAGCGTGGCTGGGTGCGCGGCCTCAGATGTGTGCGTATGGAGTTGGGCGAGCCCGATGAGTCGGGTCGCCGCTCGCCGGTGGAGGTCGAGGGAAGTCGGAGG
>JAZUCV010000063.1:0-63131 GCA_045639285.1 Tidjanibacter sp. | reverse complement strand
AAACCGCAGCATACTTAGGCGTATGTGAGGATTTGTCGAATGAGCGTAACGCAGAAGTAGCCTTATTAGACAATTTCAATTACATTGCTTGCTCGATGTTCCACACAAAGGCGCGACAGCCTTGTTTCTCAATTTCGGCGTCAATGCGGCGAATAGCATCCATTACGGGGGCTACCTTCTCATCCTCGACAATAGCCAACACCGAGGTGTTGATTGCGGGCCAAGTGTGGTTACCGTAGTGGGGCTCGCCAGTGAAACTTCCACGACCCTCGGTCGGAGTCCAGCGGGTGAAACCGCGAACTCCGTACTCGTCCAAAAGGTCGTTGATGCGCTCGGTGAGCGCTTGGTTATACGATACAAATATTGCTTTCATAAGGGGGTTACTTGTTAAGTTTTTTAGCTTCGACTTTGCGCTCGGCGCGAACTTGGAACGATGCGTAGATGGTAGGCACAACCAACAGAGTCAGCAGGGTCGAGAAGGTCAGACCACCCACAATGGCGATACCCATAGGTTGCCACATCTCCGAGCCGTTACCAACACCGATAGCCATAGGAATCATACCGAAGATGGTGGTCAGCGAGGTCATCAACACGGGGCGCAGACGGCTCTTACCAGCCTCCTCAACAGCGTCCATCACCTTGGCGCCACGCTCACACAGCAGGTTGGTGAAGTCAACCATCACGATACCGTTCTTAACAACGATACCCACCAGCATAATCGCACCAATCAGTGCAATCATCGACAGAGGTTTGCCAGTCAGCCACAGTGCCACAAACACACCAGTGAACGCAAACGGAATGGTAAACATAATGATGAAGGGCATCTTCAAGCTCTCGAACTGGGTTGCCATCACGATGTACACCAGAATTACGATAAGCACCATCAGCAGCATCATATCGCCTGTTGATTCATTCATATCCTCAATCTCACCACCAAGTTCGATGAAGATACCGTCGGGAATATCGTAAGTGTCGATAATCTCTTGAATTTTCTCTGCGGCCTGACCCAGAGCCACGCCAGGAGCCATATCCGACTCAACTTTCACGATACGTTGGCGGTCCTCGCGCTCAATGCTCGGAGCAGCAAACTCCTCGGTTACGGTAGCTACCTCTTTGAGTTTGATGGGGCGGCCTGTGGTCGAGCTATAAAGAGTGATATTCTCTACATCGCTGATGGTTTCGCGGTGCTCTTCGGCATAGCGAACAACGATGTCGTACTCGTCACCATCCTCGCGATATTTCGATGCAGTGTAGCCATTGATACGGTTACGCACAAAGTTGGCAGCGGTGGCGTTCGATACACCATAGTATGCGAGTTTATCGCGGTCGAACACTACATTGTACTCAGGACGAAGGTCCTCGCGCGAGAGTTTAACGTCACGAGTTTCGCTCAGTGCTGATATCTTTGCTTTCAGGTCAAGAGCCACGGCATTCGACAACTCGATGTTGTGACCAAACACTTTAACCTCGATGGGGCTAGTGTTACCGCCAGGGCCACTACTACCAGTAGTTACGCTATACTCGCGAATCTCGGGGATTCTGTCGAGGTCTTGACGCAACAGGTCGGCAATCTCGAATACGCTACGCTCACGTTTGTCGGCTGTGGGGAGTTTCAGACGATAGGTCACAATGTGGCTACCGTTGTCGCTCATTGCTGCAAACATATTGTCCGAGCTGCTTGCACCAGCAGTTGCTTGCACGCGGTCAACCTCGGGATATTTTGCGTAGATGATGCTATCAATTTGACGAGCGATGCGGGCGGTGTAGTCAACACCGATATTTTGCTCCAACTTGACAGTGGCATTGATTGATGCAGAGTCGGTCTTCGAGAAGAACTCCATCGGCACAAATTTAAGAAGTACCAACGACACTGCGAACAGTCCCATTGTCGAGCAAATCACAATCGCGCGGTGGCGTACTGTCCAGTGCAGAAGGCGAGCATAAGCGCCGTCCAACCATCCGAGGAACTTATCGACGGGTTTGTAGATGATGCCCGCGCCTTTGTAGTCGTGCACAGCGCCATCGGCTTTAAGCATATAGGCACACAGCATAGGAGTCAGACTCACAGCAGTTGCGGTCGAAGTACATACCACGATGGTTACAATCCAACCCAGCTCCTTGAACATAATACCCATCATACCATCCAACATAGTAAGGGGCATAAACACTGCCACAACAACCAGAGTGGTGGCGATAACCGACAACCACACCTCGTTGGTACCATAGATAGCAGCCTCACGCGGTTTCGAGCCCTTGTCGATGTGGGTCGAGATGTTCTCCAACACCACAATGGCATCGTCCACAACCATACCGATAGCAATCGACAGCGACGACAACGAAATGATGTTGAGAGTCGAGCCTGTGGCAAACAGATAGATGAAGGCTGTAATCAGCGAGATGGGGATGGTCAGAGCAATGATGAATGTTGCACGCCAGCGACCCAAGAACATCATTACCACCAAAATCACAAAGATAAGGGCGTACATTACAGACTCACTCAGCGAGTTAATCGAGTCGATAATCGACTCCGAGCCCTCATAAACAGTGTGAATTTGCACATCGGGAGGGAGTGTTTGCAGAATCGAAGGCAACATAGCCTGTACCTGCTTAACAATCTCAACAGTATTTGCACCCGATTGTTTTTGGATAATCACGGTTACGCATCGGTCGCCGTTCATACGCACATCCTGAGTAGCCTTTTCGAGGGTATCTTTCACCTCGGCCACGTCGGTCAGGTGGATAGTGCGACCGCCAGCATTCGACACAACAAGATCTCTTACTTGCTCGCCCGACGAATATTCGGCGTCGGCTTTGATGTTGTAGGTATTGTTACCAATGTCGATGGTACCTGCGGGGATATTGACATTCTCGGCAGCGATAAGTTGTCCAAGGCTCTCGACAGTCAGTCCATAGGCCTCCAACTTGGTGGGGTCTACGTTAACTTGAATTTCGCGCTCGGGAGCACCACCAAGGCTCACAGCACCCACACCCTCGATACGGTTAAGGGTATTGACAAGGTTGTCGTCCAGCTCCTTGTTAAGTGCAGCGTAGCTCTCGTTAGCGGTAACCGAGAGAATCATAATGGGTTGCATCGACGAGCTGAACTTAAATACGATAGGTTGCTCAGCGCCGTCGGGCAGCAGTTTGGTACTACGGTTAATCACGTCACGCACGTCGTTGGTTGCTTCGGTGATGTCCGAGCCCCACTCCAATTCAAGGTTTACAATCGAGTAGTTATCCGACGAGGTAGAGGTGATTTTTTCGAGGTTATCAACCGTATTGAGTTGGTCTTCGAGGATACGAGTTACGTTAGTCTCAATCTCCTCGGCATTGGCACCCGGGTAGGTGGTGAACACCGCAACCGCGGGGAACTCCATTTCGGGGAATTGGTCGATGGCCAGTTTTGTCAGCGAGAATACACCGAAGATAATCACACCTATGAAAATAAGTATGGTCGAAATCGGTTTGCGGACGGCCTGTTCGTAAATATTCATTGTTTAACGAATGTTTGAGTGTTGTAAGTCTTATTGGTTTTGAACTTCTACGGCGGTGCCTTGTTCGAGTTTCGACAGTCCGGTTACGATAACCTTTTCGCCAGCCTCGATACCGCTCAGAATCTCTACTTTGTCACCCACTTGGCGGCCGAGTTTAACCACGCGACGCTCTGCCACACCGTCTTTCTCGACAAAGGCATAACGCTCAGAGGTACCTGCTTGACGAGCCACAGCAACGTCCGAAATCATCACACTCTCGCGGTTGCCCATATTGAAGGTCGAGCGCGAGAACATACCAGGACGCAGACGCTCGTTGGCATTGGGGATGGTAACCTCAACAGTGAAGGTGCGGGTTGCAGCGTCCATTGCAGGGTGAATCAAAGTTACTTTACCCTCGAACTCCTCGCCAGGGAAGATGTCCACACCAACCTTAACGGGAGTGCCCAATTTAACTGCTGTATAAAATTGCTCCGAGATGCTTACGGTCACTTTCAGGCGGTCGATTTGCATCACTTGGAGGATGGGTTGGTTGCCGAACAGGTTGCCAGCCTCGTCGTTACGGGCGGTAACAACGCCATTGATGGGCGAGAGCAGTTTGATGTTCTTTTCGAGGTTTTTGATAACCTCTTTTTGCAGGGTAAGGTTGTTCAACGCTTGGTCGAGTTGTTGTTGCGACACGCCGCCTACCTCAAACACCTTTTTGGTACGGTCGTAGGTGTCTTGTGCGTTTTGCAGGTTTACGCGTTGTTGGTTGTAGTTGGTGGGATCCATCTCGACGAGCAGTTGGCCCTTCTTTACGCGGTCGCCCACGTCAACCAGAATACGGTCGATACGCACGCCCTGAACTGCGGGAGTGATATAGTTCTTTTTATAAGGCTCGATATTGGCGGTAAACTCCTCGGTTTGAGCCACAGTTTGAACAGTTGCAGCCTCGGTTTTAACAAGCACCTTTGCGGGCTCGGTCTGCTCGGTGGTTTTCTCCTGTTTGCTTGCGCATCCGACGAGCACTGCACCGAGTGCCAGCGTCAGAAACAATCTTTTGTTGATTTTCATACTTTATGATTTTACTTTTTTATTCCTCTTTACCGATGATTTTGTCATACTCAGCCTTGGCCGACAGATAGTCGTAGATGGCTTGCGAGTAGTTAAGACGCGATTGGGTGAGTTGCAACTCCGAAGAGTTCACTTCGAGAATGGTACCCGCACCCGCAGTGTAACGGGTTTGCGAAATATCGAATGCCTTTTGAGCCTGTGCCACGGTCTTCTCGTTGGCCAGCATTTTCTCGCGCGCAGTCACAAGAGTGTTGAGTGCCGAGCGAACTTGTACATACATACTCTCTTTGAGGTAGTCGCGTTGCATCTCCAATTGACGGATGCTGTTGTTGATGCTCTTAATCTTGTTGGTGTTGGAGAAGCCCGCAAAGATAGGAATCGACACTTGCACACCTACGTTGATAGGATATTGCCACCAGAACTCGCGCTCGGCAGTTGTGGCCGCGCCTGCACCAGCACCAGCACCTGCACCAGCACCAGCGCCTGCACCGCCACCCATCATACTTTTCAGAGGGTTGACAGCGTCATTACCGGTGTAGCTACCTTGCAAGAAGGCGGCAACAGTGGGGATGCGTGCACTATTGGTCATTTTCTTTTGGGCGTTCAGCAGTTTGAGGTTGATGTCGAGTGTGCGCAAGTCGGTGTTGGCCGAAACATCGGTCGAAAGCGACTCACCACCAGCCATCACAGCGGCGCGGAACTCATCCAGAGTACCTACAACCTCGATTTGGGTGTTTTGAGGCAGACCCAAGTACATTTTGAGCAGCAGCTCGGCAATCTCCACCGAATTCTCGGTTTGGATGATTGTGGGTTTGAGGTTGCTCAGTTGCACCTCGGCGGTCAGCAGGTCGTACTCAGCAGCAAGACCAGCGTTATACATCTCGCGGGTGTTGTCGACGGTCTCCTTGATGTTACCCTCGCTGGCGTGGAGTACCTCGATAGATTGTTTTGCAAGCAGAATGTTGTAGAAAGCCTTCTTAACCTCGGCAGCCAAGGTAATCTTGTTTGCACGGGCAGCCTCCACAGCGTTCTCCAACTGAATCTTATTCATATTCAGCGCGGCATACACCGAGGGGGCGAACAGGGCAAGATTGACATTTCCTGTTGCAGCCAATGTGTTGTCGGCACCAAACGACAAGCCCTTTGCCATACTCTGTTTCTCGATGGCATAGAGGTATTGACCCGACACCGAGATTTGAGGCCAAAGGTTTGCTTCGGTCTGTTTGCGTTCGTACTTCTGGCGCTCGATTTCGAGGTCGGCAACCTTGATTGTAGGGTTGTCGCTCAGGGCAATGCCCACAGCCTCATCGAGAGTCAGAGTGATTTTCTGCGTCTGTTGCGCCATAGCACTTGCTATTGTCACAAGGCTGAGCGCCAAAACTGCTAATCTTCTCATCATTTTATCTTCGATTTGTTGTTATTTCGTTCCAAATAAGTGTGCATACTCGTCGTTGACGTATTCGTCCACCATTCGCATTCCCTTCTCGGTGGCAAGACCTCGGAAAAAGTTTACGATAAAGTAAATCACCGCATCCTGCATCGTCACGCCCGAAGGAAGATTCAGTTGCGCCGATGAAACAAGACCATTAAGGGCCATCGTAAATATCATCTCGGCCAACGCCACATTCATATCGGCCTTGAACACATCCTCACCCAATCCTCGTTGCAGCAGGCTGTGGAACAGAGCCGAGCCCGCACGCGACTGGCGCTCCTTGTAGGGCTCCAAGATGTCGGGATAGTACTTGGCCATCGAGTGCATAAACACACGGTACTGCTGGTTGCGGCGGTAGGCGCCACGCACCATCATAAAAATCTCCTCCACAACGTTGTTGGCTTGCGCCACTGTCTGTCTGACAGCCTCGTTCATCTGCTCGATGTTGTGCGCCAAGCAGGCCTCCAACAGCGAACGCTTGTCGGCAAACACCTCGTAGAGTGTACGCTTCGAAATTGCCAACTCGTGGGCAATATCATCCATTCGCACCTCCTTGACGCCTTGCTCAACAAACATCATTGTGGCTCGTCGGACGATAAAGTCACGTTGCGAGTGAGTTGTTTCGTTGTAGTCGGGGTTCATAATAATCATTAAAATCGGGTGCAAATATAGGGCGGAAAACTCAAAAAACAAAAAAAGTTTTCTGATTTCTCCAATAAAAACGCAGATACACGCAAAATATTATACGCTGTTTGCAAAAAATATTATATCTTTGTGCGGATATAATAAGTTCCCATAATTGGGCGTTAGTCCAACAACCGATGCTGAAAGCACAAACAAGTTTTTAATATACACCTTTAAAAAACATTAAGATTATGCAAATCGTAAGTGTACACGGAAGAGAGATTCTCGACTCGCGTGGTAACCCCACCATCGAGGTTGAAGTATTCACCGCATCTGGCGCATTCGGTCGCGCAGCTGTTCCCAGCGGCGCATCGACTGGCGAGAACGAGGCTTTGGAGCTTCGTGACGGCGACAAAGGTCGCTATATGGGTAAAGGAGTTCAAAAAGCAGTTGAGAACGTTAACACCAAAATCGCTCCCGAGATTATCGGTATGAACGTTACCGACCAAGTTGGTATCGACAAAACTATGATCGCTCTGGACGGCACCGCAACCAAAAGCAACCTGGGTGCAAACGCTATCCTCGGCGTATCGCTGGCCGTAGCTCGCGCTGCTGCTGACTACCTCGGCGTGCCCTTGTATCGCTACATCGGCGGTTCGAACGCAAAAACCCTGCCCGTTCCTATGATGAACATCATCAACGGTGGTTCGCACTCGGATGCTCCCATCGCATTCCAAGAGTTTATGATTCGCCCCGTAGGTGCTCCTTCGTTCAAAGAGGGTATCCGTATGGGTACTGAGGTATTCCACAACCTGAAAAAAGTTCTTCACGATCGTGGCCTGAGCACCGCAGTAGGTGATGAGGGTGGTTTCGCTTCCGCATTGGACGGCACCGAGGACGCTCTGGACTGCATCATCAAAGCTATCGAGAAAGCAGGCTACACTCCTGGCAAAGACGTTATGATTGGTATGGACTGCGCATCGAGCGAGTTCTATGCTGACGGCATCTACGACTACACCAAATTCGAGGGTGAGAAAGGTGCAAAACGTACTTCGGCTGAGCAAGTAGAGTACCTGAAAGGTCTGGTTGAGAAATACCCCATCGACTCGATCGAGGACGGTATGAGCGAGAACGACTGGGATGGTTGGAAGATGCTGACCGACGCTATCGGTGGCAAATGCCAATTGGTAGGTGACGACTTGTTCGTAACCAACGTAGAGTTCTTGAAGAAAGGTATCGAGACTGGCTGCGCTAACTCGATTCTTATCAAAGTAAACCAAATCGGTTCGCTGACCGAGTCTCTGGACGCTATCGAGATGGCTCACCGCGCAGGTTACACTTCGGTTACTTCGCACCGTTCGGGCGAGACCGAGGATTCGACCATCGCTGACATCGCAGTTGCTACCAACAGCGGCCAAATCAAAACTGGTTCGGCTTCGCGTTCGGATCGTATGGCTAAATACAACCAATTGCTCCGTATCGAGGAGGAGTTGGGTGACGAGGCTATCTACGGTTACACCAAAATCTACCGCAAGTAATTTGCGACGTTCGGAGGCTTGACCCCGACCAAAAGAGAGGCTGTTCGATCTGTTCGAACAGCCTTTTCTTTATATATTCATCACGCCCCGCAGACAAGTCGCCTGAGGCACTACACTCTATTCGAGTCCCTTTATCCGCACAATCTTAATTTTGAGGAGAAATTTTCGGATTTCTCCTCATTTTTATTTTTATAACTATCTGATATTCTTTGAATTATAGAGAGCGCCTGATTGCAGTCAAAGGTTCGATAATTGTCATTTTCTTTATCCCAAAAAATTCCGCTTGGAAACAACAAATTTTGGATTTTCTGGCATAATTCCAACTCCGAATCGCCCCACAAACTACCTAATTTACAACAGGTTGCAATAACTTCTTCAACCGTTGAGGTGAGGTTCGATAAATTTCTTTTGACCTTTATAAAAATAACAAATCCCAAAGATGAAAATTCCTTGGGATTTGTATCTGTCTAAAATTACCGATTAGCAAACTCCGAGCACAATGGCAGCATCAATCGAAAGGTTGATGCAAATTGCGCGTGCTACTTGCAGAGTAGGCTCGCGCTTTCCCGAAAGGATTTCATTCAGGCGTGATGCCGATATTCCAATCAATTCAGCCATCGCTTTTTGAGAGAGTTTCATTTCATACATACGAAGACGAAGAACATCTATGAGATTTGGAGCCTCAACGGGATAATGTGCATCGTCATAATCTGCCACGAGATTTGACAAAAGCACCAACTCAACAGAGTGAATATCATCTTCGGGAGTATCCTCTGGCACAAGTGGCAACAGTTCTTCGATGCGAGCCATTGCTGCCTGATACTGTTTTTCTGATTCAATGCGTGTCATACCTCTGAACAATCTTTAATGTTATCGTATTCCTTGTGTGTACCTATAAAACGGATGTAAACCATTTTTATTTTGAACTTAATCAATGCTACAAGTCGGTAGTCATTGCCTTTTATGTTAAACACAAACCGCTGGTTTCCTACCGCATCAACGCTGTTGAAGGTCTTTTTTATATCGGCAAATGATTCCCAATTTGCCTTTTCTGTTTTATGAAACCACTCCTCAATAGCGGTTTTAGCATCGGCGTGTTTTGTGTAGAACAGCACTAATGTTCTGTGTGCGATGATTCTCATTCGTTCAATGTTTGGTAGTGCAAAGATAATACAAAATTCCCAAAAACAAAATAAAATTACACTATTTAGAATAAAATAATTGGTTAAACACTATTTTCGGTGAGAAATTTTGCCTTTTCGGGGTAGGCAACCTTTAACCACTCGATGAATTCGACAATCTTCAAGTAGTCATCTATAAAAGTTCGATAGTGGGCAGGGTGAGGCACTCAAAGCCGAGATTGATATTTCAAATCTCGGCTTTTCTTTTGCGGATAATAGGAATACGAAGTCAAGAGATTTTTGAGAAAAGCACAAAAAAAGAGCAAAGTTTTTCACTTCGCTCTTTATCAAAACAAAAAATGTTGATTATAACATCGCTGCAACCCTACGGATTTCCGACAGTCGGGCCATCAAACGACTATCCTTGCGTGCAGCTTGCATATTGTATCTGGTTTGCATATTGGTAAGCATTTCAGCCTCAATGCCTAATGCGGCCTCAAAACAGAGAGCAAGAGTCTCCGTAACAGGGCGCTTACCATTCAATATCTCATTCAACATAGAGTATGACACACCCATCTGCTGCGACAGTACCTTCTGCGATATGCCTCTATATTCAATCTCCTCTTTTATTACCTCTCCTGGGTGTGTTGGAGTGTATGGATAACCTAAATTTCCCATAACTTATCTTATTTGTAGTGGTTTGACAATTCAATAATATTGCAAATAGTTAACAATGCTTTACCATCTTCTTCGTGTGAAACAATAAATTCAATTCTGTATTTATCATTAACTCGAATTGAAGATATGCCCTCCTTATCGCCAGATAATACTTCGTATTCCAATGAATTCAAGCGATACAATGCCTCGATGCACGATACGTCATTCAAGGTATCAATTCTTCGTTTGTATCGATTCACTATATCAGGCTGATAGCGATGTTTCTTATCGCTACATTTGCCATTATAGTACAATTCAGACAAATACTCTTTGTCAAATTTCACAATCATTATCACCTATATTTGTATTGCAAAGATAATGCTATTTTCCAAAAATTCACTAAAAAGGTGAATTTATTTTTTTAAGAAATGCTGCTTTTTCTGGATAAAAATCTTTTAACCACTCGATGAACTCGACAATCTTCAAGTAGTCATCTACAAATGTTCGATAGTGGGCAGGGTGAGGCACACAGAGCCGAGATTGTAGTGTCAATCTCGGCTTTGTGTGTGGATAAAGGTTTGAGGGATAGGGGGAAAATATAACAGCCGAGAGTATCAATGAGATACTCTCGGCTGTTATTAGTTAGGTAGCTTAAGGGAGTTTACTCGCCTTTTACAGCAGCCACACCGGGAAGAACCTTACCCTCGATAGCCTCCAAGAGTGCGCCACCGCCGGTCGAGATGTAAGATACCTGGTCAGCCATACCGAACTTGTTGATACAAGCCACCGAGTCACCACCACCAATCAGCGAGAATGCGCCGTTAGCGGTTGCCTTAGCGATAGCCTCAGCGATAACACGCGAGCCACCGGTGAAGGTGTCGAACTCGAATACGCCAGCGGGGCCGTTCCAGAGGATGGTCTTTGCGCCCTCAATAGCGGCAGCAAACTTCTCGCGGGTCTCGGGACCTGCGTCCATACCCTCCCAGCCCTCGGGAATATCGTTAACCGAGCAGATCTGAGTGTTGCAATCGTTCGAGAAGGCGTCACCTGCCACGCAGTCAACACCGAGTACGAGGTTAACACCTTTCTCCTTAGCCTTAGCCATCAGGTCGAGTGCGAGGTCGAGCTTGTCATTCTCGCAAATCGAGTTACCGATGTTGCCACCCATAGCCTTTGCAAAGGTGTAGGTCATACCACCGCAGAGAATCATATTGTCAACCTTGTCCATCAGGTTCTCGATGATACCGATCTTGGTCGAAACCTTCGAGCCACCCATAATAGCGGTGAAGGGGCGCTTGATGTTGCTGAGCACGTTATCCACAGCAGCAACCTCCTTCTCCATCAGATAGCCGAGCATCTTGTGGTCTGCGTCGAAGTAGTCAGCAACCACAGCGGTCGATGCGTGACGACGGTGAGCGGTACCGAATGCGTCGTTGATATAGCAGTCAGCGTACGAAGCGAGGGTCTTGGCGAACTCCTTCTGCGACTCCTTCATAGCCTTTTTAGCATCGTTGTATGCGGGATCCTCTTTGTCAATACCAACGGGCTTGCCCTCCTCCTCGCCGTAGAAACGGAGGTTCTCGAGCATCAGCACCTCGCCGGGCTGCAGTGCTGCAGCAGCCTCAGCAGCCTTTGCGCAGTCGGGAGCGAACTTAACCTCAACACCGAGCTTCTCGCTAACAGCGTCAACAATCTGGCTGAGCGAGAACTTGGGGTTAACCTTACCTTTGGGCTTACCCATATGCGACATAATAATCAGGCTACCACCGTCAGCAAGCACCTTCTTCAATGTGGGAAGAGCACCGCGGATACGGGTGTCGTCGGTAATTTTACCCTCCTCATTGAGGGGCACGTTAAAGTCCACGCGAACAATGGCACGCTGGCCTTTGAAATCAAAAGTGTCAATTGTAATCATAACTTCGATAGTTTATATAGTTGTAATAAATTTATCGGTTTGGTTCTCAACTTACAAAGGTATAATTAAATGTAAAGTATTGCAACAACTTTCCCTATTTTTTTGCATATCACACCCCATCCCGATTCGCCAACTTACAATTCAAAACCTGCGATATCGAAAAAAAAGACCAAAAACCACTCATTGTAGCACCATTTTTCAAAAAATAATCGTACTTTTGTTAGAGATTGTAACCTCAGTTTGAAACAACTACTAAAATTATAACAGAAATGTACGGTAAAATCAAAGAACACCTCTCGGCAACCCTTGCTGAGATTGAGGAGGCTGGCCTCTACAAAAAGGAACGCATCATCTGTTCGCCTCAGCGAGCTGCCATCGAGGTTGGCGGCAAGGAGGTTTTGAACTTCTGCGCAAACAACTATCTCGGTCTGTCGGACAACCCCCGATTGGTTGAGGCTGCCAAGAAGGCTATGGACGAGCGCGGCTTCGGTATGTCGTCGGTGCGCTTTATCTGCGGCACACAGGATATTCACAAGGAGTTGGAGGCAGCTATCGCCAACTATTTCGGCACCGAGGATACCATCCTCTACGCAGCTTGCTTCGACGCCAATGGCGGTGTCTTCGAGCCTCTGCTCACCGAGCAGGATGCCATCATCTCCGACTCGCTCAACCACGCCTCGATTATCGACGGTGTGCGTCTGTGCAAGGCTGTTCGCTATCGCTATGCCAACGCCAATATGGAGGAGCTGGAGGAGTGCTTGAAACTCGCTCAGGCTCAGCGCTTCCGCATTATCGTTACCGACGGTGTCTTCTCGATGGATGGCAATGTGGCTCCTATGGATGAGATTTGCCGTCTGGCAGAGAAATATGATGCACTTGTGATGGTTGACGAGTGCCACTCGGCAGGTGTTGTGGGTGCTACCGGTCGCGGTGTTACCGAACTCTACAACCTGCGTGGCGAGGTGGATATCATCACCGGCACACTCGGCAAGTCGTTTGGTGGCGGTATCGGCGGTTTCACCACCGGTCGCAAGGAGATTATCGACCTGTTGCGTCAGCGTTCGCGTCCCTACCTCTTCTCGAACTCGATTCCCCCTGCAATTGTGGGTGCAAGTCTGGAGATGTTCAAGATGCTCGGCGAGAGCGACGAGATTCACGACAAGCTTGTTGAGAATGTGGAGTATTTCCGCTCGAAGATGGTTGCTGCCGGCTTCGATATCAAGCCCACCCAGTCGGCTATCTGCGCTGTGATGCTCTACGACGCTCGTCTGTCGCAGGATTTTGCTGCCAAGTTGCTCGATGAGGGTATCTATGTAACCGGTTTCTACTATCCCGTAGTGCCTAAGGACCAGGCTCGTATCCGTGTTCAGGTGTCGGCTGGTCACGAGCGCGAGCACCTCGACCGCTGCGTGGAGGCATTTGTGAAGGTAGGCAAAGAGCTGGGTGTGATTAAGTAGTTTTTTACACAGACACACTAACCTAATAAATTACTATATTTCACCTTACTAACTTCACATTTTGCACAACCCAAAACGTGTAAAAATGTGTAAAAATGTGTAAAAAATGGCAAAGATTACACTTGATAAGATTGATAAGAAAATCTTGATGTTTCTGCTGAACAATGCGCGTATGCCCTTCCTGGAGATTGCGCGCGAGTGTGGCATCTCTGGTGCCGCCATCCATCAGCGAGTGAAGAAACTCGATGATGCGGGCGTGATTCTCGGCTCGCGTCTGGACGTGGACCCGAGGATTGTGGGCTTTGATGTGTGCGCCTTTGTGGGTGTGCGCCTCTCGGAACCCTCGCTCTATACCGCCACTGTTGAGGCATTGAAGCAGATTCACGAAGTTGTTGAGTGTCACTTTATTACAGGTGACTACAACATCCTCATCAAACTCTACTGCACCGATAACGACCACCTGATGCGCACGATGTTCGACAAGCTGCTGGTTATACCCGGCATCACAAGCACCGAGACCTTCATCTCGCTCGAACAGCCCTTCACCCGTCAGGTAGATATTAGTCACATCACATTTTAACAACTGATGAACAACGAAATCCGCATAACCAAAGAGTTCTCCTTCGAGGCGGCGCATACGCTCACCGGCTACGATGGAGCGTGCAGCGAGATTCACGGCCACTCCTACCGTCTTTTCGTGACGGTAGCGGGTGTGCCCGAGAGCAACCAGCAGAATCCGAAGTTTGGTATGGCAATGGATTTTGGGGTGCTGAAAGCCATTGTGCGCGAGGAGGTTGTGGATAGATACGACCACTCGTTTATGATTCGCAACTGCCCCGAAAACGGGGAGTTGATTGAGGTGTTGAGCCGTTATTTTTCGCGCATCCACGCTGTCGATTATCAGCCCACCTGCGAGAATATGGTACAACACTTTGCTGCCGACATTGCGGCTCGACTGCCCGAGGGTATCCGTTTGGTGGGGGTAAGACTCCACGAAACAGCCACCTCCTATGCCGAGTATTTTCCGCAGCAGTAGCCACATAGTCCGATGAAAAAACTATTCCTTATAGACGCTTATGCGTTGATTTTCAGGTCGTACTACGCCTTTATGCAGCGACCGATGAGAAATGCCGAGGGGTTGAACACCTCGGCAATTTTCGGCTTTACCAAGTTCCTCCGCGAGATTATCGTCAACGAACGCCCGGACTATCTGGGTGTCGCATTTGACCCTCACGGTGGCAACTTCCGCAACGACCTTTTCCCCGAGTATAAGGCCAACCGTAGTGCCACACCCGAGGATATAATCGCCTCCGTGCCACACATTAAGAGTATTCTCGAAGCACTCCGCATCCCTATCTTGGAGGTGCCGCGCTATGAGGCTGACGATGTTATCGGCACGCTGGCACACAAGGCTGCCGATGATGGTTTTGAGGTCTATATGGTGACCCCTGACAAGGATTTCGGGCAACTTGTGCGCCCAACGGTGCATATCTACAAGCAACGCAAGGGTGGCGAGGGTGTCGAGATTCTCGGCCCTGAGGAGGTGTGTGCAAACTACGGCATCAACAAACCCGAGCAGGTGATTGATATTCTGGCACTTTGGGGCGATGCCTCGGACAACATCCCCGGTGTGCAGGGCGTGGGCGAGAAGGGTGCGTCGAAACTTGTGAGGGAGTACGGCTCGGTGGAGTCGATACTCGACAATGTGGGTAAGATTAAGGGCAAGCTCCACGACAACCTTGTGGCCGGCGCCGAGCAGTTGCGCCTGTCGAAGGTTTTGGCGACGATTGCCACCGACGCCCCGATAGAGTTCGACGCGGAGAGTCTGAGGATGGAGCAGCCTGATTGTGAAAGACTTACTGAGATATATCGCTACTTGGATTTTCGCGCCTTCTTGCGCGAGATGGCTTCGGGTGTGGAGTCTCCCTTTACGGGTGTGATGCGCTCGGAGTGTGGCAGGGCTCCTGCGGCAACCTCCTCGGCACACCCTGCCGAAACGGCCCAAGAGCCGCAAGAGGTGGTGCAGACCGACCTTTTCGGTGCGCCTATCCTCTCCTCAGCCGCCAAGAGCGCACCTGCAACCCCTACAACCCCCGCCCCGATGGGCGACCTCTTCTCGGCAGCCTCAGGCTACGCCACAGCGGATAGCACCCCGCACACCTACACCACGATCACCACTCGCGCGGAGTTAATCCCTCTGGTCGAGGAGTTGCGCAGCGGGAAAATATTCTGCTTCGACACCGAATCGACCGGCTTTGACCCCCATACAGACCGTCTGGTGGGTGTGTCGCTCTCGTCGGAGGCACACAGGGCGGCATACGTTTCGCTGATGGGTGGCGAGAGTGGCGAGCTATTGGCTGTTCTGCGCTCACTCTTTGAGGATGAGAAGGTTGCGAAGGTGGGACAAAATATGAAATTCGATATTATGATGTTGCGCGGAGTGGGTATCAAGGTGCAAGGTGCCAAGTGGGACACTATGCTCCTCCACTACCTTCTCGATCCCGAGTCGCGCCATAATATGGACTTTTTGGCGATGCGCTACCTTGACTACCAACCTATTCCGATTGAGAATCTGATTGGTCGCGGCGCCAAGCAGACCACGATGGACAGGGTACCCTTGGCAATGGTTGCGGAGTATGCTGCCGAGGATGCAGATATCACCTGGCAACTCTATGAGAAGTTGCGCCCGATGGCCGAAGAACGCGGAGTGCTGGGACTCTACCACAAGGTGGAAGAGCCTCTGATTGAGGTACTTGCCGATATGGAGTGGGAGGGTGTTAAGGTCGATACCGCCCGCCTGGCGGAGTATGGCACCGAACTGAGCGCAACACTCGCACAAATCGAGGAGAAGATTCGCTCGATGGCAGACACTCCTGACCTTAACATCAATTCAGCCAAGCAGTTGGGCGTTGTTTTATTTGAGAAATTACAGATTGACGGCAAGCCCAAAAAGACCAAGACAAAGCAGTATCGCACCGACGAGGAGTATCTCACCTCGCTCTCGGATAAGCACCCGATTGTGTCGCTCGTCTTGGAATACCGAGGGCTGAAAAAGTTGCTTTCGACCTATATCGAGGCACTGCCACAACTTGTAAACAGATATACAGGGCGCATACATACATCATATAATCAGGCTGTTACGGCTACCGGTCGTCTTAGCTCGACCAATCCCAACCTCCAGAACATCCCCGTTCGCGAGGAGCAGGGCAGACTGATTCGCAAAGCCTTTGTGCCTGCCGACAGCGACCATATCCTGCTTGCTGCCGACTATTCGCAGGTGGAGTTGCGCCTGATGGCTCACCTGAGCGGCGACGAGGCGATGATTGAGGCCTTCCGCAGTGGCGAGGATATCCACCGCGACACCGCCGCACGCCTCTTCCACACAACCCCCGACCTTGTCACCTCCGACCAGCGTCGCAAGGCCAAGACAGCCAATTTCGGTATTATCTATGGTATCTCCGCCTTCGGTCTGCGCCAACGCATCAGCGGTATCTCGCTCGGTGAGGCGAGGGAGATTATCGAGGGCTACTTTACCTCCTACCCGAGTGTGAAGAGTTATATCGACAGGGTGATTGGCGATGCGAGGGAGATGGGCTATGTGGAGACCCTGTTTGGTCGTCGCCGATATCTGCCCGATATCAACTCGGGCAATGCCAATACGCGCGCCTTTGCCGAGCGAAATGCTGTCAACGCCCCGATTCAGGGTAGTGCGGCAGATATTATGAAGCTCGCGATGATTGCCGTTCACCGCAGGTTGCAGGCCGAGGGTTTGCAGTCGAAGATGATATTGCAGGTGCACGACGAGTTGGTGGTTGACACCCTGCACTCGGAGCAGGAGAGGGTGGAGAGAATACTTCACGAGGAAATGGAGAAGGCAGCACAACTCACTGTACCACTGCTTGTTGAGTGTGGCGCAGGCGAGGATTGGCTGGCTGCACATTAGTAGAAATAAGAGTGAGGGGGCACACCTTCCAGACCAACCCCCTCCCCCACAACAAAAACGAGAAAAAATGAGAATAGTTATTCAGAGAGTGAGTGAGGCTTCGGTGACTATTTCCGGCGAGGTGGTTGGCAAGGTTGGCGAGGGTATGATGATATTGGTGGGTGTTGAGGATGGTGACACCCGCGAGGAGGCCGATTGGCTGGTGGGCAAGACCCTGCGCCTGCGCATATTTGATGATGAGGCGGGGGTGATGAACAGGAGCATCGAGGATGTGGGCGGCTCGGCACTTGTGGTGAGCCAATTTACCCTCCACGCCTCCACCCGCAAGGGCAACCGCCCCTCATATATCCGTGCCGCCAAGGAGGAGTTCTCGCGACCGCTGTATGAATATTATGTCGAGAGTCTGCGCTCTGCCTTGGGCGAGGAGCGTGTGGCTACGGGTCGCTTTGGTGCCGATATGAAGGTCGGACTTATAAATAATGGTCCCGTGACGATTATTATCGATTCAAAACTGAAGGAGTAGTCAGAGTAGATTTATGGATTGAGGGCAGCCGAGCGAAAAGAGTAGTTCGGCTGCTCTTTTTTCGTTTGCTGCGTGCAACATTTCCGCCTCTCTGAGCGTCTATTAAGAGAATAAAGATTAAAAACGTGCTACTATGAAACGATTTTTGCTACTGTTGGCACTGCTTTGTGGTGTGAGTGCACCGCTCTCGGCGCAACAGAACAGAGAACTTATCAACAATACACACGAGTTTCGTTTAGGAACCTATATACTGACCCCATATCTTGGGCAGTACTACGATGTCATGAATCGAACAGGTTATAGCGACGAGTTCGATAGGAGCAAATTTATTGAGGGTGACTATGTGGATGTTCCCGCCAAGGCCCTCACCTACACCTATCGTACTTCAAATGTGATGGAGTTTGGTGCCCAGCTCAGCTATACTGGCAACTTCACCCCATACTACTCCGCCTATACCGGCGAGCTGAGCCACATCCACAGCTCGCAATATATTACCCTGATGCCCTACGCCCGTGCCACCTGGCTCAACACTCCGTGGGTTAGACTCTACTCCTCGTTTGCGATTGGTCTTACTGCCGAGTTCCAGAACAAGCAGCAGCGCGACTTTATGGGTGCAGTCCAGTTTACTCCCGTAGGTATCACCATCGGCCGTGAGTTGTTTGGCTATGGCGAGATTCTAACTATCGGTAGCAACGGCTTCGGAACACTCGGCATTGGCTACCGATTCTAATCTATTAACCTGAAAACAAGAGAGAAAGATATGAAACGTTTTTGCACATTATACCTTGCAGCAGTTATGGCGGTCGTAGCACTGACCTCCTGCGAGAAGACGATAGAGCCAGACCCAACCGCACCCGGTCGTGAGATTTTCAACCAGACACGCCAGCACCTGATGACCCCTATCACCGTGCTCGATCTGGCACTTGCCTTCAACGAATACTATGTGGCACCTACCGAGAAGATGCGCGACGATGTGGAGGATAAATACTTTGCCGACTACAAAATCCGCTTCGACGATGAGAGTCAGATATGGCGCCTGGAGCGCTCCAACCAGCCTCAGGTGCGTATCAAGATGGAGGATGGCAAGTCACTCAGCGAGATTGGTGGCAAGTGGCACTTCTATCCCGGCCGAAAAGATTTCGATGGCGACAGTGCGCTGACTGTCGAGCATAAGGCAAGTGGAGTATATGTGGTGAACTTCAATAAGATAAGCGCATTTAATGTATATGACGACCTGCTCCTCTCGGGCAGTTTGGAGATGACGCCCGGAGCAGGAACTATGATGTTTATTCGCGGTAGTTTCAACTTTGCCTCAACCAACGAACTATACAAGGTGAGCGTTCAGATCTTCGATGAGGGACTCACTATCGGTCCCAAGACGGATGGCTACACCCCGCAGGATGGTTGGCTCAACTTTATGCGCAATCCTATCAAGGGAGAGTGGGAGGCTACGGTACAGAGTTCAACAATAGACAAGTTCAGCTACAACTCGCTCACCGACTACATTTGGCGCATCCACTACACAACCGCCAATGGCAACAAATATATGGGCAACTGCAACTCTGACGGACAAAAGTTGAGTTATAAAGAGGTGGAGCAATGGGAACTTTATTATTAATAGGTGCAATTGTCTCACTATTTCTGAGAAAGAGCACAAAAAGATGATTTAAAGATTAAGAGTTATGAAGATGATTAAGAGATTCGGACTTTTGTTGCTCACCTGCTTTATGGTGGGCGCAACCTCCTGCAATCTGCTGGGTGGCGATGAGGAGATAGAGTTCTTCGAGCCCTACGCACAATTCGACACACTCCGCAGCGCAACAGAGAACTATATGGAGGGCTACTCGATTTACGAGTCGAGCGACGACAGCATCCTCTACAATGGTAAGGATATGGTCTATCGTTACTTGTACCACTTTACCGATGGCAAATTGGCTTATAGCGTACTCTCGGTAGAGAAACAGTATGGTCAGGCACTCGTTGACTTTATTGAGAGCAAATATGACTATGTGGGCTACATCATCGAGGGTGCATCTGTATATGCAAATGCCGACCGCTCGCTTGCAATTACGATTTACGATGGCGAAAATCTGGTGTTGGCAACCTACTCTCCGTACCCCGATAATGATGTGGAAGAGACTGAGCCGCCCTATATTGAGTAAAAAAGATAAAAAAGTGAAAAAAAATGTAAATGCGTGCAACATTTGGGGGCAGCTTTGCATCAAGTTTAGTGAAGGGTGATTAAAACGCTTTGTGCTAACAATGGTTCGTCCATTATATAAAGGGGGACACTTCCATTAAAGATCGAGATTTCGGCAAATTTTGTCTCGACACCCCGATCCCCTAAGGACGACGGTTTGAGGGTTATTCTTGTGAAAGAGTAACCCTCTATTCTTTTTAAAAGTTTTTCGCAGGTGGTGGCGCGAGATTTCTGCTCTTGCCGACCATAGATAAAACCACAAGCGCACCAACCTTAAATTGGTGCGCTTGTGGCTTTGTTTGTCAGTGTGCCTATAGCGGAGCCTCCTCCCTGACCACCTCGGAGGGTTGCAGTTCAACTCTGGTGGTCGTATCTCGCATACCGCCATTTCTCTGTCTATACAAGGCGGGTGTGGTGCCATACTCCTTTTTGAAGAGTTTGATAAAGTGCGAGGTATTGGGGATGTTGCAGTCGTTGCCAATCTCCGACACCGACTTGCTGGTAGAGATGAGTAGCAGTCGGGCTTGCAACAGTCGTTGACGGGTGAGCCAGCGGTGGGGCGGCATATCGAAGTGGCGACGAAACTCCTTCTTGAAAGAGGTGAGGCTGCGGTGACAGAGCGAGGAGAGCTCCTCGATAGAGATATTCTCGAAGATGTGGCGGTGGATTGTCTGCTCAAAGCTCTCGGCCGAGGTATCGGTGCTCTCTAACACCCTGCTACGCACCGGACAGTCGCCATTATTAAGTATAAGGTAGATGAGTTCTACGAACTTGATGTTGTGCGCTATATGGTCGTGCATAAACTGCTCGTCGCGCATATAGTGAGATAGTGTGCCGAAGAAGTTACGCACCGTAGGCCAGGCTATGCAACTCACACACGAGTGCTCCTCGGCGGAGGTTGCCCTATGGCGAAGTGAGGCATCTATGCGGTAGTTATATGTGAGGTTAAGGGTCATCAGCACCGAGGCGAGCTCTTCGGGTGAGTAGAAGAAGGATATCTGCTCGAAAGGTTTGTCGCCATCGGGAATATCCTCGAAGTAGTGGTTGCCGATGCCGAGGTAGAAGAGGTCGCCTGCCACAAACTCTTTGCGCGAGTCGCCATAGTAGATATGTTTGCGGCCACTACGGATAAAGCCTATCGAGTGTCGTGCAACATTGTGGGCCTGAATACCCCCGCGGAAGGGTTGCAGATACTTCACAACGACAGGTGTGGCAGAGGCCTGCGCTACCTCTTTGTTCTCATTTTTCATTATTGCTTTTGTGGTTTTTGTGCCTTTCCCGCACTCTTTCACAGACAAAAGTAGCCCAACCACAAAGGTTTTCCAACCAAAGAGGCAATCGGTTTTCACGCCCTTTTCAACCCTCCATCAACAATATCCCAACCTCCTCAATACCAAATGAATAAAAATGTTTGAAAGGTCGGCTTGTGTTCGTATGTCTTACTGATAAACCATTGTCCGTCACACACTTAGCCCAAACATTACACTAACCGCTCCAAAAGGTGGCAGAACATTTTACCGGATGTGGCACAAATAAGACCAAAACAAGAATCGAGAAGGAGGGTACTCCTTCTCGATTCTATATGGTTGCCCCCTTCGGGCTCTTCCGTAGCGCTTAGTCGAAGAGACTCGCCTCGGGGTTGTTCCTATCGACGCCCAGATGCGAGTAGGCAAGGTCGGTCGCCTCGCGACCACGCGGAGTCCTGCGCAGGAATCCCTCCTTAATCAGGAAGGGCTCATATACCTCCTCTATGGTGCCAGCCTCCTCACCCACAGCGGTAGCTATGGTGTTCAGACCCACAGGACCACCACCAAACTTGTGCATAATGGTTGCCAGAATCTTGTTGTCCATCTGGTCGAGGCCACGTCGGTCGATGTTGAGTGCTCCGAGTGCCGTGCGGGTGATGTCGAGGCGAATCACACCATCGCCCATCACCTGAGCAAAGTCCCTCACCCTGCGCAACAACGCATTTGCGATACGGGGCGTGCCTCGCGAGCGCATAGCGATCTCCAGGGCTGCCTCCTCCTCGATGGGCACATCGAGGATTGCCGACGAGCGACGTATGATATCCTTCAACACCGTGGTATCGTAGTACTCCAGGTGGCAGGTGATGCCAAATCGCGCACGGAGCGGCGAGGTGAGCAGACCGCTACGGGTGGTGGCACCTACAAGGGTGAAGGGCGCCAATTCAAGTTGTATGGAGCGTGCCGCAGGGCCTTTATCGAGCACGATATCAATACGATAATCCTCCATAGCCGAGTAGAGATACTCCTCGACAATGGGGCTCAGGCGGTGTATCTCGTCGATGAATAACACATCGCCCTCGTTGAGGTTGGTGAGCAGGCCTGCCAGGTCGCCGGGCTTGTCGAGGACAGGGCCGCTTGTAACTTTCAGTGCAACCCCCATCTCGTTGGCTATGATGGTGGCAAGGGTGGTCTTACCGAGGCCGGGAGGGCCGTGGAGCAAGACGTGGTCGAGGGGCTCGTCACGCATCAGTGCCGCCTTGATGAAGATGCGGAGGTTCTCCACAATCTTCTCCTGGCCACGAAACGAGGCGAGTTCCTGCGGGCGAATCCGATTCTCAAACTCGGAATCCGACTCCGGATTTCTGATAATATCACTCATAACTATTCTGTTCTGTTGCGCCTGTTGCGCAGTCGTTGTTCAAAATTTGTGCGGGTAATCTCACCAATCGAGCGACCCGTAATCTTACTCTCCAACCATACAGGGAGGTCGAGGTGGTAGAAGGTGCGACGCTCGTAGGGGCGGGTGGTGTGCGCTAGAAGGTCGTCGTAGAGTCGTTGGAACTCACCCTTCATACTGCCGGCTCCCACCGTGCCAAGCCTCTTGAAGAAGCGGAAGAAATCCTGCTTCATCTCACTCATATCCCTCATCTTGACGATGAACGAATATACCGAACGCACCTGCTGGTCGAGGTTGAAGTCAGCACCCTGCTCGTAGAGTACAATGAGGTTGAGCATACGGGCATAACACTGCAAATCACGCCTCTGGCGTGGGTCGCGCACAGCAATCACACGCGCCAGGTGGGTACGACACATCTCGTAGTTGCCGTCGCAGAAGTAGGTGTAGCCGATTTTGTAGTCGAGCACCATACGCTCGTTTGTCGTCAGCCTCTCGCCATAGCGACGCAGGTAACTATCTATGCGCTTGGTGAGCCACAGCCCCTCCTTGAAGTTACCCTCCATCATACACTTGTTCAGATGACCGGTGAAGAGTATCTGGCTGACCAGCATATCGGCATTTGTGCCAATCGAGGCGAGAGCTGCCGACTCCTCCTCAAAGGCCTCCAATGCCCCGCAGAAAAGCGAGTAGCGACGCATAAGATAAAGACCATCAAGCAGTTGCGAGTAACCTTTCAGGTAGGACTCATACATCACCTCCTTCATCTCGGGTCGCTCGTCAAAGAGAGCAATCCACTTGCGGGCGTAGCGATACGAGAGCGCGAAACCGTGGCGGATGTAGTGAAACCACGCGCGCGACTGGTGGAGAAAGAAACGCTCGCTGAACGAGAGCGTGCGCTCATCTACCCCGTCGTAGTGCGCCAGCTCGGGCCCCAGTCGCCACGAGAGCAGGTCGAGGTCCTTCTGCGAGCGAGCATAGCCGAGCTGCTGGTGCAGATCGTAGCAGCGCACCGATAGCTTGGAGAGGTGGTTTATGTTCTCCATCTTGCGCCACAACTGCTCGTCACGACGGATAGCACTATCAGCCACCGCCACCATATCGGCAGATATGTTCACCACACTCACCGCCCTGCGCAGGGGGGTGAGCCCCATCAGTACGGGATACTGCTCTGTGCGCTCGGCGAGAGCTGCCGCACGCTCCACCATACGCCCCGCGTGGGAGTAGAGCCCCTTGTCGTAGAGAATGCGGGCGAAGTCGGCCTGCTCCTGAATCTGCAAGAGGGTGGAGTGCTGCACCCCGAGTATTCGCAAACTCTTGAGTATCTGACGGTAGAGGTGGGCTTTGAGGTTGGGTAGTTGCACCTTGCTCAGTTCGGGACAACGCACAAGCAATCGCTCCTCGTCGTACTCCTCCATACCCTCCAATGCGTTGAAGAGCAACAGGAATTTCGACGAGTGATTGCCACTCAGCCTACCGGCAAAAAGCTTGAAGTTGCGCTTCTCCGCCTTGGTGAGCGAGTGGATAAGTTCAAATACCGCCTCTCGTTTTTCGGACTGCTGCATAGTGAAAACAAAGATACAAAGAAATCTAATTCAAAATGCAAAATTCAAAATTCAAAATTAGTTAAAACTGAGAGTGGCTCGATGCCACTCTCAGTTTTTGATGGGAATTTAGTGAGTTTAAAGAATTTAGGGAGATTAGGGATAACCGATTAGACTCTTTGTGTAGTAATTAAGTTTTTCGGGTTTAGGGGATACTCTCGAAGAGAGTACGATGAAAAAGAGATATGGAGTTGTCAAGTTTACTTGAACAAACTCCATATCTCTTTTTTGTCGTAATAGCCATTGAGGCTATCGCTAAATCCGCAAACTAATAGTACAAAAGTTTTTTGGTGCCGCTTTTTTACAAAAAAGGGGCAAAATCAAAACTCCTCTTGCTACTAATATCCAAAAATCTCCTCCTGCGACAGGATGGTTACTTCGCCGAGCGACTGCAACTTCTTCATATCGAGTGCTTTGATGTCGCCGAGGATTGCGTAGTGGTATGGGCGGTCTTTCACCCATTTCTGCTGTGTAGCCTTCACCGACTCGAGTGTTGCCGACTGCACGCCCTCGTAGATGTCACGGTTGCGGTCGTAGTTCACGCCCTGGTCTTGTGCGGTGATGTATGCCCAGAGCACTGCGCTCTTTATGGTGCGTGTTGTGCGCAGACGGCTGATGAGCGAGCTCTTTGCCACGTTGAATGCAGCCTCGCTCTCGGGCATCTCGTTGATGATCTCGTCGAATGCCTCGATTGCGTCTGTCATCTTGTCGTTCTGGGTAGCGATTGTTGCCTGGAAGGTGTATGTGTCATACTTCTCCTGGGGGTTCACCAGACGTGCCGACGACGAGTATGCCAAGCCGCGTGCCTCACGCATCTCCTGGAATACGATTGCGTTCATACCGCCACCGAAGTACTCGTTGTAGATTGCGAGCTCTGCGTCATTTGCGGGATCGAACTTCTCGCCACGGTTTGAGATCTGCATATAGCGGATCTGCGCTGCGTCATACTGTGCGAGGAACACCTTGTTTGTGGGGGTAGGTGCAAAGGGTACCTCCACGGGTGCAGGGGTGTCGAGCAACTGTGCGGGGATGTTGTGGTGCTCGTTGAGGAGTGCTGCCACCTCTTTCTCCGATGCGGGACCGTAGTATACGATGCGATGCTTGTAGTTCATCAGGTTCTTCACCTTTGCGAGCAGCTCGTCGCTCTTTGCGCCCATCAGCTGTGCGTCGGTGAGGGTGGTCAGACGGATATACTCGGGACCAAATGCCACATAGTTCTGGAGTGCGCTCTGGTTCTGGCTCTGGCCGAGCTTCGCATTTGCGCGCGAGCGCATACGGTCTGCTTTCAGACCCTCCAATACTGCCTCGTCGCCTACGCAGTTTGCGAGCCAGTTCTCAGCAAAGCGGATAGCCTCTACCATATTCTCCTGCAAGCCACTGATGTTCACGCGGGTGCGGTTGCCACCTACCGATACACGCACGTTGCATGCCAGACGGTAGAGCTCTGCTGCGAGCTGCTCGGGAGTCTGGTCGGTGGTGCCGGTGTAGTCGAAGTAGCTAACAGCGGTGCTCAGCAGAGGGTCGTGGAACGAGCCGGTCTCGAATACGAAGCTGAGCTCGAAGAGGTCGGTCGAGGTGTTCTCTTTGTAGAGTACCTCGATGTCGTTCTTGATGTTGAAGCGCGAGAGGTCCTTCTCGAAGTCGATGAATACGGGCTCGATCTCCTTTACGGGGGTGTTCTGAATCTCTGCGAGGAAGGGGCTCACAGCGTCACGGTTGGTAGCGATGGGGGTGATTGCGGGCTTCGCGATTTTCAGCTCACCCTCATCCACGCCACGACGCTTGTAGATGATGGCGTAGGAGTTGTCGCCGAGCTTCTCGTTTGCCCACGCGATAACATCCTCCTTGGTGATTTTCGAAAGGCGCTCGATATAGTTCACCTCATCCTCCCAGGTGCTGCCGTTGATGAACGAGGTCACGAACTGGTCTGCACGACCGTCGTTGCTGTCGAGGTAACGCTCCTGACGAATCTTCGCCTGGTTTACTGTTGCCTCGATAAGGCTCTCGTCCCACTCGCCCTTGCGCAGTTTGTCAAGCTCGGCGAGGAGCAACTCTGCCACCTCCTCCAGGGTCTGACCTGTCTTGGGGCGACCTGCCAGCTCGAAGATACCGTAGTCTGCGAGGAACTCGGTGCCACCCGATGCCGAGAGGGCCTTCTGCTGCTGGTTGATGTTGAGGTCGATAAGACCTGCATAGCCGTTGTTGATGATGCCCGATGCGATATCGCCGATGAGTGCATCCTCGCTGGTGTAGCCACCCAAACGCCAAGCCAAGAGAACGTTCTCAGCGTCGAGACCGTAGATGTCTGAGCGAACAACCTCCTTCAGGGGCTCCAACTCGGGTACGTCGAGATACTTGAGGTTGGGGTTGGGTACCATATCGCCGAAGTAGCGGTCGATGGTCTCAATCATCACCTCGGGGTCGAAGTCACCCGATACGCAGACAGCCATATTGTTGGGCACATACCAATTTGCGTGGTAAGCCTTTACGTTGGTAATCGAGGGGTTTTTGAGGTGCTCCTGACTACCGAGGATGGTCTGCTGGCCGTAGGGGTGGTTGGGGAAGAGGCTGCGGAGCATCGCCTCGGATACCTTACGGCTATCCTGGGTGAGCGACATATTCTTCTCCTCGTAGATGGTCTCGAGCTCGGTGTGGAAGCCACGCACGGTAGCGTTCTTGAAACGGTCGCCCTGGATGCGTGCCCAATTCTCCACCTGGTTCGAGGGGATGTTCTCAACATATACGGTCTGGTCGTAACCGGTGTAGGCGTTGGTGCCGTCCGAGCCGATAGCGGCCATCAGCTTGTCATACTCATTGGGGATGGCGATTTTACTTGCCTCGTAGCTAATCGAGTCGATAACCTTGTAGATAGCCTTGCGCTCAGCCTCGTCCTCGGTCTTGCGATATACCTCGAAGAGGCGCTCGATTTCGTCGAGGAGGGGTTTCTCAGCCTCGTAGTCGGAGGTACCGAACTGGTGAGTACCCTTAAACATAAGGTGCTCGAAGTAGTGAGCCATACCGGTAGTCTCGCTGGGGTCGTTCTTACCACCAACCTTTACCGCGATGTAGGTCTGGATACGGGGCTCCTCACTGTTGGGGGCCATATAGACCTTCAAACCATTATCGAGCGTGTAGATGCGCGCACCTGTAGGGTCGCCCTTTACGCTCTCGTAGGAGTAGCTGCTCCCACAAGCCGACAACATAACTCCGCAGAGCAGTGCCAGCAAAGCAAACATTTTGTTCTTCATAGTCTTATTAAGTTTAAGTGATTTTCTGTGTTAGAAGATGGATTTGACCAGAGGTACTGCAATGGCGATGCAGCAGGCCAACTTCAATCCTACGCCAAAGATAAATGCGGCAAAGGAGCCGAAGGCTGCTCGGAAGGCACGAGTGCTGTCCTTGCTGTCGAGGCTGAGTTCGCCGATGAGTGCACCGCAGAAGGGGCCGAGCAAGACACCCACCGGGCCGAGGAAGAGTCCCACCAGCACGCCAATCGTCGCACCCCACGCCGCACGCTTCGAGCCACCAAATTTCTTGGTAAACCAGATTGGGAGGAGGTTGTCTAAGATGGTGACTACCACCACAATAACCGCCCACGTAAGCAGTGTATTGGTGTCGAAAGCGCCGGTTGACCAGTGGACCAGCAGCATACCTACATAGCAGATGGGAGGGCCGGGCAGTGCGGGGAGGATACTCCCGAGTATGCCGACCACGATAAACAGAAGTGATAATATTTCCAGAAATGTAATCATAACCTAACTGATTAAGTGCCGTCCTTTTCTCGCAAAGATAACACAAACACCTTAGTACTATATACATTACGACCCATTTTTAACATTTTTTTTTGGCCTTGTGTGGATTTTAACGATAGAGGGAGAAGATTGTGGCAAATAATTTTGCGACATATCGAGAAAAAAATATTAACTTTGAGAGATTATTATGATAACTGTCGCCGAACGGCAGGGATAAGTAACGGTAACCGGACCGATAATGGGCGAACGCAGGTAAAATTTACCGATAGCAGAACAGGCAGAAAAACGCAAAAACATAAAAACAAAACGCAGAAAAAGCATAAAAAACATAAAAACGCAAAAACCTAAATCAGAACCTAAACCTAAAATGTAAAAAAATGTTTAAGGAACAAGATGTTGCTCAGATTGAGGCTCGTGGATTGAGCGTCGAGGCTGTAAATCAGCAAATTGAGAATTTCCGTACAGGCTTCCCTTCGCTTGCTGTGGTGCGTGCCGCATCGGGTGGCGATGGTGTTCGCCAACTGACCGATAGCGAGAAGGAGGCTGCTCAGAACTACTATGACAGCAAGGCTGCGGAGTTGAAGACCATCAAGTTTGTCCCCGCGTCGGGTGCGGCTACCCGTATGTTCAAGGAGCTTTTCGAGTATGTGAATGACGACAAACGCACTGCCGGAATAGATAAGTTGCTTGACAATGTGAAGGATTTTGCCTTCTACCCCGAACTCTGCAACTATGTTGGTGCCGAGAGCGAGGATAAGGAGGTGGTGAAGAATATCATCATCGACGGTCTGGGCTACGGCAAGAAGCCTAAGGGGTTGGTTACCTTCCACGCCTACCCCGATGGCGCACGCAAGCCCGTCGAGGAGCACCTCGTGGAGGCGGCGCTCTACGCTTGCAATGGCGACCAAGCGACAATCCATTTCACCGTGTCGCCCGAGCATCAGGCTGGCTTTGAGGCTCTTCTGGCTGAGCGTCAGGGCTTCTATGAGGAGAAGTTTGGCAAGAAGTTCGACATCAGCTTCTCGCAGCAGAGCCCCGCGACAGATACTATCGCGGTGAATCCCGACAATACCCCCTTCCGCACTGCCGAGGGTAAGTTGCTCTTCCGTCCCGCAGGTCACGGCGCACTGCTCGCGAACCTGAACGCGCTGGATGCCGATGTGATTTTCGTGAAGAATATCGACAATGTGACTACCGATTCGCGCAAGGCCGACACGGTGACCTATAAGAAGGTGCTGGCCGGTGAGTTGCTCCGCTTGCAGGACAAGGCTTTCGAGTTGTTGCGCGCCTTTGAGCGTGGCGAGGATAAGGAGGCCGAGGCTGTCGCCTTCCTGCGCGAGGAGTTGTGCTGTGCACTTCCCGAGGGTGCATCGCGCGAGTTGATAATCAGTTCTCTCGACCGACCTATGCGCGTGTGCGGTATGGTGAAGAACGAGGGCGAGCCCGGTGGCGGTCCCTTCTGGGTGCGCGATGAGGAGGGACGCGAGCAGTTGCAGATTGCCGAGTCGAGCCAGATTGCCGCTGAGGATATGCACCTGATGAAGAGTGCCACCCACTTCAACCCCGTGGATCTGGTCTGCGCGGTGAGCAGATATGACGGTAGCAAGTACGACCTTATGAACTATACCGACCCCAAGACTGGCTTTATCTCCTCCAAGTCGGCCGATGGCCGCGAGCTGCGTGCTCAGGAGTTGCCCGGTCTGTGGAACGGCGCGATGGCTAATTGGAACACCCTGTTTGTGGAGGTGCCCATCACCACCTTCTCGCCCGTGAAGGTTGTACAAGACTTGCTTCGCCCCGAACACCAATAAAAAAGACATCTAATCGGCTATTTTGGTGTTGGAGGTGCCTCGGGGACTGCTTACATACGATAAGTATGCTTCGCATCCCCCGAGACCCCTCCGCCTAAAAATAACTCGATTATCTGCCTTTTTTTGGTTTGTGGGTGTCTGTGAGTGATGAGGCTTTAATAGAAACGCGTCTATGACGCCTCGATTATATTGACTCTTTGATAAAGTAGATAGAAAAAAAATGAACAAAAATCTGGAAAAAGGGTATCGCTCACCGATGGGCGATGAGGAGTTGCTCAGGCAGATTGGGCAGTTGGAGCATATCGCTCTCGATATGGACGGAACGATATATATGGGCTCCGACCTCTTCGACTGCACCTTGCCCTTCCTTGCGCTCTTGCGCGAGAGGGGGATAGGCTACTCCTTTCTCACCAACAACCCCACCAAGAGTGCCGAGGACTATATCGCCCGCCTGGCCTCGATGGGTGTGGAGTGCGCCCCGAGCCAGATATATACTACCGCGATGGGGGCTATCGACTACCTCCGCTCGGAACGCCCCGAGCTACAGCGCCTCTTTATTCTCGGCACCGAGAGTATGACGCGCGAGTTCGAGAAGGCGGGGTTCCAGCCCACAGAGGATAGTGCTGATGATGAGCCAGACGGTGTCTTGGTGGCCTTCGACACCACCCTTACCTACGACCGCCTGTGTCGCGCAGCGTGGTGGATAGCGCAGGGCAAGCCCTATATCGCCACCAACCCCGACCGCGTATGCCCCACCAACCTGCCAACGGTGTTGGTCGATTGTGGCTCACTGTGTGCAGCACTCGCCACCGCCACGGGCAGAGAGCCCGACCTGACCATCGGCAAGCCCAACCCCGACATCCTGCGTGGTGTGGCCGCCCGATACGGGGTGGCTGTCGAGCGCGTAGCTATGGTGGGCGACAGGCTCTATACCGATGTGCAGACGGCACTCAACGCGGGGGCAATGGGAGTCCTCACCCTCTCGGGCGAAACAACCCTTGCCGATGCAGACAGGGCTGAGCAGCAACCACATCTGACAATCAATAGTCTGGCAGACTTGGGTAGGCTGATAGAGATAGCAAAAGAGTAAGAAACCTTATATCAATTATTTACAAAACCTAACTATTTACAATTATGGGAAAGTTTGTTATTACAAAACGCACCAATGGTGAGTTCCAGTTTAATTTGAAGGCCGGCAATGGCCAGGTGATTCTGACCAGCGAAGGCTATACCACACTTGCTGCCTGCAAAAACGGTATCGAGTCGGTCAAGAAAAATGCTGTTGAGGATGCTCGCTTCGAGCGCAAGGAGGCTAAGAACGGTGCTCCCTTCTTCAACCTGAAAGCCGGCAACGGCCAGATTATCGGCAAGAGCGAGATGTATTCGAGCCAGGCTGCTTGCGAGAACGGTATCGAATCGGTTAAGAAAAATGCTCCCGAGGCTGAGGTTGTTGAAGACTTCGAGTAAACCCCTGAGCGTTTGACAGATAGGCCGAGTTGATTAACATCAACTCGGCCTGTTTTATAGGGGTACAAGAGGGAGGGAAGGGAGTTGATGAGAGTTGAAGAGAAATTAAGGAGTGTAGGGAATTTAGGGAGCATAGGGACAATCCTTAAACTCCCATAATTCCCAAAATTCCCAATCTTCTTTTCACCTCCCTCTCCCATAAAATCACTCAAAAGAGCAATCCATTGCTCTCGCTTTGCGCCAACACACGAAAAACACCAACAAAAAAAGAGAAGTTCTTTCGAACTTCTCTTCGAGTACCCGGAGCCGGGATCGAACCGGCACAGGGGTGAACCTATTGGTGTTTGAGACCAACGCGTCTACCAATTCCGCCATCCGGGCGTGGCAGTACCACTGTTTTGAGTTGCAAATATACGCAATTTTCGGAAATTGCAACTCTTTTATAGTAGTTTTTTTCTTCTTTCCCTATTTTTTCTCTCTCAGCAGTGCCTTTACGATACCGTCAACATCGTATTCGCACTCCGCTTTTTGCTCGGCAACGCTCGCGTGCTGCACAAACTTATCCTTGATGCCAAGACACTCGACCACGCCACCATACCCCTTCTGGGCCAGCATAGTGGCCACCGCACTGCCTGCGCCACCATCGACCACGCCATCCTCCACGGTCACCACCCTGCGGAACCTGGCTGCCACCTCGGCCACCATCTGCTCGTCGATAGGCTTTGCCCAACGCATATCCACAACCTCGACGCTAACGCCCTCTCTCTCAGCGCGCTCTGCAGCTCTCACACCGTCGGAGGTCACCGTGCCGAAGCAGAGGAGTGCCACATCCTTGCCCTCGCGCACCTTGCGTGCACGACCCACCTCCATCACCTTCATCGGCTCCTCGGCCACACCCTCGCCATTGCCACGCGGGTAGCGAATGGCAAAGGGGCCACCCACCTGCAAGGCGGTGTACATAGCGTCGCGCAACTCCTGCTCGTTGCTGGGCGTAGCGATGCGCATACCGGGCACAGGGCGCAGGAAGGCGATATCGAAGGCACCATTGTGTGTCGAGCCATCCTCGCCCACCACACCTGCCCTATCCAGGCAGAGCACCACCGAGTAGCCACTCAGCGCAACATCGTGAATCACATTATCGTAGCCTCGCTGCAAGAACGAGGAGTATATATTACAGAACGGTACAAGCCCCTCGGCTGCCAGGCCTGCCGAGAAGGTCACAGCGTGGCCCTCGCAGATACCCACATCGAAACACCTGTCGGGCATAGCGCTTTGCAGGATATCCATAGAGCACCCCTTGAGCATTGCGGGGGTGATACCCACAACCCTCTCGTCCATCTGTGCCAACTCCAAGAGTGCCTTGCCGAAGACATCCTGATATCGGGGTGGCAGACCCTCCTTACCCTTCTCGCGCTTGCCGGTGGCAGGGTCGAAGCGGCCCGGAGCGTGCCATACGGGGTCGGTGCTACCCTCGGCGGGGGCGTAGCCCTTGCCCTTTACGGTCACCACATGCAGCAACTTAGGGCCGGGAATCTCCTTCAGGTCGTTGAAGGTGCGGACGAGTGCCTTCAGGTCGTGGCCATCCACAGGACCAAAGTATCGGAAGTTAAGACCCTCGAAGAGGTTGCTACTACTCAGAAGGCTCGATTTGAGTCCGTGGCCCATCTTCTGCAACCCGCGTCGCAGACGAGGAGTGTGCGACAGTGCATTCCAGAGCCCATTCTTGAACCTGTTATATCGTTTCGACGAGGCGATTTTAAGCAGACTCTCTTTCAGTGCACCCACGTTGGAGCTAATCGACATATTGTTGTCGTTGAGCACCACCAGCAGGTCGGCCTCGCTCGCTCCCGCATTGTTGAGTCCCTCAAATGCCAGACCACCCGTCAGTGCGCCATCGCCAATCACCGCCACCGTCTTCTGCTCCTTGCCCTGCAACTTGGCGGCCTGTGCCATACCGAGTGCGGCGGAGATACTCACCGAGGAGTGACCACCCACAAAGGCGTCGTACTCGCTCTCCTCGGGGCGAGGAAAGCCGGCAATGCCACCCCTCTTGCGCAGGGTGTGGAACTCGTCACGACGACCGGTGATGATTTTATGCGTATATGCCTGATGGCCCACATCCCAGACAATCTTGTCCTGCGGGGCGGAGAACACATAATGGAGGGCTGTCGTCAACTCCACGGTACCGAGGCTCGATGCGAGGTGACCGGGGTTGCGAGATAGCTCATCGACAATCATACCACGCACCTCACGACAATAGGCAACAAGCTCTTCCTGAGAGAGTTGCTTGAGGTCGTCGGGCGAATTAATCTTTTGCAGATATTGGTTATCGATTGCCATAATAATTGATTATCCGCACAAATATACAAATAATATGATAAAATTGTGAAAAAATCACTATCTTCGTGGTGGACTCCGTGTGGTATGGAGAGCCGAATAATCAGAAACAGTGTTATGAAGTATAAACGTATATTGCTCAAACTAAGTGGTGAGTCGCTGGCCGGCGGTAACGGTCACGGTCTCTCGACAGATGTACTCATCAGCTACGCACGCCAGATTAAGGAGGCTGTGGCTGAGGGTGTACAGATTGGTATTGTGATTGGCGGCGGTAACATCTTCCGCGGCTTGCAGGGTGTGGGTCGTGGTTTCGACCGCGTGAAGGGCGACCAGATGGGTATGCTCGCCACCATCATCAACTCCCTGGCTCTCAGCTCGGCACTCGAAGCCGAGGGTGTGAAGGCCAAGGTGCTTACCAGCTTCTGCACTGAGCCTGTGGGCGAGTACTACTCCAAGGCAAAGGCTGTCGAGTATCTCAATGCAGGCTATGTGGTGATTATCGGTGGCGGCACCTCCAACCCCTACTTCTCGACCGACACCGCATCGGCATTGCGTGGCATCGAGATTGAGGCCGACATCATGTTCAAGGGTACTCGTGTGGATGGCATCTACACCGCCGACCCCGAGAAAGACCCCACAGCAACCAAGTTCAAAACAATCTCCTTCGATGAGGTATATCAGCGTGGCCTGAAGATTATGGACCTCACCGCCTTCACCCTCTGTCGCGAGAACAAACTGCCACTTGTGGTATTCGATATGGACACCGAGGGCAACCTGATGCGTATCCTCTCGGGTGAGGAGATTGGTACCGTGGTCACCTTGTAAAGTTTTCCGAAAGAAAGTAACTTAAAAAGATAAAAATATGAGCGACGAATCGAAACTTATTATGGACGATGCATCGGACAAGATGCACCGCACCCTCGAACACCTCAAAGAGGCTCTGCTCGGTATCCGCGCAGGTAAGGCTAACCAGCACGTTCTGAAAGGTATCACCGTGGAGTACTACGGCAACCCCACCCCCGTTGAGCAGGTGGCAAGCATCACCATCCCCGATGCCAAGACCATCCTCGTACAGCCCTGGGAGCGCAATATGATTGCCCCCATCGAGAAGGCTATCTTGGTGGCTAACATCGGTCTTACCCCCTCGAATAATGGCGAGCACATCCGCCTCTCCATCCCCGCACTCACCGAGGATCGCCGCCGCGAACTTGTCAAGCAGGTGCGCGAGGTGGCTGAGAAGGCACGCGTGAGCCTCCGTGGCGCACGTCGCGACGCTGTGGATAACTTCAAGAAGGCACAGAAAGATGGTATGGCCGAGGATGAGGCTAAGAGCGGCGAGCAGGAGGCACAGAAACTCCTCGATAACTACTCCAAGAAGGTGGAGGAGGTTGTGGCTGCCAAGGAGAAAGAGATTATGACTGTGTAGTGCAAGATTCAAAATGAAAAAAAACAGAGAGCGGTGAATGCCGCTCTCTGTTTTTTTCCCATTTTGCTCAGAGCCGTTAGTATGGTAAAATGACCGAAAACCTCTGCTCTGCCTCGCGACACCTGCCTGCTTGCGCAGGCATTTCCAAGCCTGACCCACCCCCAAGCCCCCGCCGAGAGGGCGTGGAGAGAATTGGCATAGTCAAGGTAAAATAGCCTCACGGCCCTATTCACCCTTGCGACACCTGCCTGCTTGCGCAGGCAATTCCAAGTCTGACCCACCCCCAAGCCCCCGCCCGGGCGGGGGATGTGTCCCGAGGCCCAGCCTCGGGCGAAGTTACGGGCACGACCGTTGTGGGTTTCGGAAGTAGCGGACACGACCCAGTTTACAATTTTGAATTTTGAATTTGCATTTGCAAACTCACTCCAACTCCACCAATCCGTTCTTTATCGCCCAGACGACCATACCTGCCGTATTTTTGCAGCCCGATTTCTCCAGAATGTTGGCTCTATGGTTATCCACCGTGCGTTTGCTGATGAAGAGTTTGTCGGCAATCTCTTGGTTGGAGAGTCCCTGACAGATGAGGGGCAGCACCTCCATCTCCCTCTCCGAGAGCAGCGGCTCGGCCTCCACCTGCGACTCCTGAAGGGTGTTCACCAGCGAGTCCAGAAGCTCCTGTGAGAAGTAGCAGCCACCCTCACTCACCTTTCGCACGGCGCAAACCACCTCGTCTATATCGGAGTTTTTGAGGAGGAAACCCTTCACACCCAACTCCACCATACGATAGTAGTAGGCCTCGTCGTTGTGCATAGTGAGTGCCACAAGGAGTGCCTCGGGATGGGCCGACAAAATCTTCCCGGCCGCCTCCAAACCATTCATAACCGGCATCTCGATATCTATAAGTGCCACATCATACTCCACGCTCTCGGTGAGTGACACCAACTCCACACCATCGGCAGCCACACCTACCACCTCGATACCCTCCTGAGCCGAGAGCAATCCGCGCAGCCCCTCGCGAAAGAGGCGGTGGTCGTCGGCCAGCAATACTCTGCATACGCTTTTCTCCATATCCCTATACATTTACCTTTATATTCACCTTTACACCCTTGTCCTTCTCGCTCCTGAACTCAATATCGCCCTTGAGCGACTTGATGCGCGAGTAGATGTTGGACAATCCCATACCCTTGTTCGCGGCTCTCTCCACATCAAACCCCGACCCATTGTCGGAGTATCTGAGAGAGAGTTGCGCATCTCTCTTGGCCAGCGACACCACAATCTTCGAGCACCCCGAGTGGCGCATACTGTTATTCACCAGCTCGCACACCACACGGTAGAGGATAACCTCCATCTCGTCGTCAAATCGCTCGGTCGTAAGATTTGTTTTATACTCTATATCAACGCCCTGCGGCCCTTTGGGTATCTTGTTGAGAAATCCTCGCACCGCCTTCGCCAGACCAAAGTGCTGGAGTGTGTGGGGCGAAAGATTGTTCGATATCTCGCGCACCGAACTTACCGCCTCGTCAAGCATCAACATCGTATTGCCAAAGAGTTCGCTATTCTCCTCCGTAGCCTCCTTGGCGAGTGCCGAGAGCGATATTTTGGCTGTTGAGAGCAGAGGTCCAAGCCCATCGTGCAACTCCTTGGCGAGTCGTTGACGCTCCTTCTCCTCGGTTTGCAGTACGGTGGTGAGGATGCGTCGCTCGGTGAGGATGCGTTGTTTTTCGAGCTGGTCGATATAATTGAAAATCTCGCGCACGAATATCACACCCACCGCAAAGAAGAACGACACTATAACACCCAGCCACGCAATAAAGTTGTGCGGTAGTTGCCACTCGGCACCGCCCAGCAGCGGGAGCAGCTGTGTTAAACGAATGAAACACAGCACACTCAGCGCAATAGTGAATAGTATCCACGCCACATTGTATTTTGTGCGACGGATAAGACTTGTAGCCGCCAATGCCGCAAAAAATTGCAACACAATCGATATTCCCAGCAGTATTTTTAGCATTTTTTCTCTTTTTAACTATAAAGCAAGTAAGGTGTGTCAATTGTGAAACATATTTCAACTCATAGCAAATATACATTTAAAAATATAAGAAAAGAGGGAAATCATTTAAAAATGTTCGGGAAATGGTTATATTTGCCAAACTAATTCAAATTTATAAGATGTATGATTTTTTTAACCGAAAAATAAACACCTTTAACAAATGAAAAGATTTTTTAACAGAATGTTTGTAGTTGGCGCTGTCGCTCTCTTGGCAGCGTGTGGTGGCGGACAGACTAAGACCGCAGACCTTCCCGACTACCTCAACCCCGAAGTTGAAGTCGAGGCTCGTATTGACGACGCTATGTCGCGTATGACTCTCGATGAGAAGATTGCAATTATTCACGCTCAGAGTAAGTTCTCTTCGGCGGGTGTTCCCCGTTTGGGTATCCCCGAGTTGTGGACTACTGACGGCCCTCACGGTATCCGTCCCGAGGTATTGTGGGATGAGTGGGATCAGGCTGGCTGGACCAACGACTACTGCGTAGCGTTCCCCGCACTGACCGCACTTGCTGCTACCTGGAATACCGATATGTCGGCTCTCTATGGTAAGAGCATCGGTGAGGAGGCACGCTACCGCGAGAAGGATGTGTTGCTCGGCCCCGGTGTAAACATCTACCGCAGCCCCCTCAATGGTCGTAACTTCGAGTATATGGGTGAGGACCCCTTCCTCGCTTCGCGTATGGTTGTTCCCTATGTTCAGGGTGTGCAGAGCAACGGCGTTGCAGCTTGTGTAAAGCACTACGCACTCAACAATCAGGAGTCGCACCGCCACACTATGTCGCCTGTGCTCGACGACCGTACCTTGTATGAGATCTATCTTCCCGCCTTCAAGGCTGCCGTTACCGAGGGTGGTGCTTGGGCTATTATGGGTGCCTACAACAATTTCCGTGGCGAGCAGGCTTGCCACAACGATTTGCTCCTCAACCAGATTTTGAAGGGCGAGTGGGGCTTCGACGGTGTGGTTATCTCCGACTGGGGTGGCACACACAACACCCGTCAGGCTATCACCAATGGTCTTGACCTCGAGTTCGGTACCTGGACCGACGGTCTGACTATGGGCGCTACCAATGGTTACGACGCATACTTTTTGGCTGACCCCTATAAGAAACTTATCGAGAGTGGCGAGTTCACCACCAAGGAGCTCGACGAGAAGGTACGTCGCGTATTGCGCCTGATGTATCGTACCTCGATGAACACCAACAAGCCTTTCGGTTCGCTCGTATCGGATGAGCACGTTGCTGCCAGCCGCACCATCGGTGAGGAGGGTGTTGTACTGCTCAAGAACGACAACAACGTACTCCCCATCAACCTCGACAACACCAAGACTATCGCTGTGATTGGCGAGAATGCTATCAAGGCTATGACCGTGGGTGGTGGTAGCTCGTCGTTGAAGGTTGCCAAGGAGGTTTCGCCTCTGGAGGGTCTGAAGAACCGTGTTGGCGACAAGGCTGAGATTATCTACGCTCGTGGTTATGTGGGTGATGTTTCGACCAGCTACAACGGTGTGGACAGCGGCCAGAATCTGGTTGACAACCGTAGCGAGGAGGAGCTCATCGCTGAGGCTGTTGAGGCTGCACGCCGCGCAGATGTAGTGCTGGTATTCGGTGGTCTAAACAAGGCTTCGCACCAGGACTGCGAGGATAGCGACCGCTACGGCTTGGAGTTGCCCTACGCTCAGGACCGCCTGATGGCTGCTCTGGCTGAGACTACCGATAAGTTGGTATTTGTAAATATCTCGGGTAATGCTGTTGCAATGCCTTGGGTGAATAGCGTTCCCGCCATCGTTCAGGGTTGGTTCCTCGGCTCGGAGGCTGGTAATGCTCTTGCATCGGTACTGATGGGTGACGTTAACCCCTCGGGTAAGCTCCCCTTCACCTTCCCCGTTAAGTTGACCGACACTGGTGCTCACTCGATGGGTGAGTTTGGCGGTCGTGGCGAGGTTGTCTATGGCGAGGGTCTTCTGGTGGGCTACCGCTGGAACGACGCTAAGGATGTTGCTCCCTTGTTCGCATTTGGTCACGGTCTGTCGTACACCACCTTCGAGTATGGTGAGGCAACCATCGACAAGACCTCGATGAATAAGAAGGGCAGCGTAACCGTTACCATCCCCGTTACCAACACCGGCAAACGTGCAGGTAAGGAGGTTGTTCAGCTCTACATCGCCGATAAGGAGGCAAGCGTTATGCGTCCCGAGAAGGAGCTGAAGGGCTTTGCAAAGGTTGAGCTTGAGCCCGGCCAGACCAAGGAGGTATCGTTTGTGATTGACGCTGAGGCTCTGAGCTTCTTCGATGACAAGAAGCACGAGTGGGTAGCTGAGCAGGGCGAGTTTGAGGCTCTGATTGGTGCTGCGTCGAACAACATTAAGAGTTCGGTAACCTTCACCCTGAAATAAGAGAACAAGTCTGATAACAAATAGAGCCTGCAGATATCTGCAGGCTCTATTTGTTATTGGGGTAATCGGAGAATCTCTTGCTCCTTAACTTTCTACTCTCCCTTTCCGCCTTCGGCAAGGTACTCCGTCACAACTCTCTCAAAGTACTCGATGGTCTGATTCATCGACACAAATGATTTACCACCTGCAGCGTTCTTGTGACCGCCACCACCGAAGTATCGGCGGGCAAAGATGTTGACATCCGTCTCACCGCGCGAGCGCAACGACACACGGATAAACTTGCGGGTGGCAAGGAACATAGCCGATATCTTCACACCCACAATCGTCAAGGGGTAGTTCACAAAACCCTCGCTATCACCAAGCTGGAAATTAAACTTACGCATCTCTCTCTCGGTGAGTGAGATATATGCCGCCCTGCCGTGGTCAACAAGGGTCATCTTGTTGCAGAGCGAGTGGCCGAGCAGACGCACGCGATCCTCGGTGAAGGTATTATATACAGAGGTATTGATTGCCGAAATGTCGATTCCCTTCTCAACCAATACCGCCACTGCGCGAAAGAGGTCGGGGGTGAGGGAGCTGAACGAGAAGTTGCCCGTATCGGTCATAATGCCGACATAGAGGTTCGATGCCGCATCCGTATCGAGCGCATCTGTGCCAACCAAATCCTCAACAATGGTGTAAACCAAATAGGAGGTCGAACACAACTCGGGGTGCGAGAAGGCAAGGTCGAACTCTGCGGGCGGGTTGAGGTGGTGGTCAATGAGGACACGCTTGGCTGTGGTGTTCTCCTTGATAGCCTCCGCCAGATTCTCCAGACGGTCGATAAGGTTGAAGTCGAGGCAGAAGATAATATCGGCCTCGCCCACCACGCGCGCCGCCTCTTCGGGGGTGTCCTTATAGATGAGCACCTCGCTGATGTGAGGCTGCCACGAGAGGAAGCCCGGATAACGGTTGGGGATAATGCACGAAACTTCCAGACCAAAGGAGTGCTCCAACACGTGTGACCACGCAAGCGACGAGCCGATGGCGTCGCCATCGGGGTTGGTGTGCGACACCACAACGACCTTGTGGGCTGCAGAGAGCATCTCTCTGAGGCTCTCTATTTTCTCAGTCAAATGATTCATAGGGACAAATATATCACATTTTTGCTAAACCAAAAAATGAAGAGCCAAATAAAGGGGTAAAGCAAGGCGGGAGAGGTGGGGTTTAAAATGGTTCTGTTTTGACATTTTGTTAAAAAAAATTTGGAGTTTGAGTGAAAATAACTACCTTTATAGGACGAAACAAAATAACTACTAAAAATAAACCGACTATGAAAACTTATCAAACATCTGAAATTAAGAACATTGTTCTTGTTGGTGGCGCCGGCTCGGGAAAAACTACCCTTGCCGAGGCACTGGCTTATGAGGGAAAAGTCATTGATCGCAGGGGTAGTATCGAGAACGACAACACTCTCTCCGACAACTCCGACTTGGAGCACATCTACAAACGTAGTATCTATCCCACCCTCCTCTATACCGAGTTTATGAATCGTAAACTCAACATCATCGATGCTCCCGGTAGCGACGACTTCTGTGGTGGCGTATTCTCGGCCTTCAAGGTTGCCGACGTAGCAGTGATGGTGTTCAACGCTCAGACAGGTTTTGATGTAGGTAGCGAGATTCAGAGCCGCTACGCTATGGCTACCAAGAAGCCCCTGATCGGTGCTGTCAACCAGCTCGACCACGACAAGGCAAACTGGGAGCAGACCATCGAGAGCATCCAGAGCCAGTCGCGCGTTAAGCCCGTATTGGTACAGTACCCTGTTAGCGTAGGTGCTACCTTTGATTCGTTCATCGACCTTCTTCTGATGAAGATGTACCGCTTCAAAGATGAGAACGGTACCCGCGAGGAGTTGGAGATTCCCGCATCGGAGATGGATCGCGCAATGGAGCTCCACGGCGAGTTGCTGGAGGCTGCCGCTGAGAACGACGAGGTGCTGATGAATAAATATTTTGAGACCGGTGAGCTTACTCCCGACGAGATTCGTAAGGGTATGCGCCTCGGTATCACCAACCGTGACTTTATGCCCATCTTCTGCGTATCGGGTAAGAAGGATATCGGTACCAAGCGTCTGATGGAGTTCATCATCAACGTTGCTCCCAACCCCGCTGAGGCTGTGCCTATGACCGGTGTTGGGGGTAACGACGTTCAGGCTGGCGCTACCGCTGCTCCCTCGCTCTTCGTATTCAAGAGCTCGATTGAGAGCCACGTTGGTGAGGTTAGCTACTTCCGCGTAACCACCGGTAAGATTACCGAGGGTATGGAGTTAATTAACCCCCGCACCGGCAATAAGGAGAAGCTGTCGCAGATCTTCGCTGTTGCAGGTAAGAACCGTGTTAAGGTTAGCGAGATGATGGCCGGTGAGCTGGGTTGCACCGTTAAGCTCAAAGGCACTCGCACCAATGATACCCTCGTGGGTGGCGGTTCGAATGTTCAGATCAGCCCCATCGTATTCCCCGAGCCTCGTTATCGCGCAGCAGTTCGCGCCCTCAACCAGGCAGACGAGGAGAAGCTGGGCGACCTGCTCAACAAGGCTAAGTATGAGGATCCTACCATCCTGGTAGAGTACTCGAAGGAGCTCAAGCAGACCATTATCCAGGGTCAGGGTGAGCACCACCTCAATATCTTGAAGTATCAGATTACCAACTACAATAAGATTGATATCGAGTTCTTCGCACCGAAGATTCCTTACCGTGAGACCATTACCAAGGTGGCTGCTGCCGACTATCGTCACAAGAAACAGTCGGGTGGTGCAGGTCAGTTTGGCGAGGTACACCTCGTTATCGAGCCCTACTATGAGGGTATGCCCGAGCCTTCGAAGTACAAGGTTGGTGGCCGCGACCTGATTGTGAACATCAAGAACAAAGAGGAGTACACTCTCGATTGGGGCGGTAAGTTGCAGTACTACAGCTCGATTGTCGGTGGTGCTATCGACGCACGCTTTATGCCCGCAATCTTGAAGGGTATTATGGAGAAGATGGACGAGGGTCCTCTGACCGGTTCGTATGCTCGCGATATCCGCGTTGTGGTTTACGATGGTAAGATGCACCCCGTAGATTCGAATGAGATTTCGTTTAAGCTGGCCGGCCGTAACGCCTTCAAGGAGGCATTTAAGGCAGCAGGTCCCAAGATTATGGAGCCTATCTACAGCGTGGAGATTCTCGTTCCTACCGATAAGATGGGTGATGTTATGAGCGACCTGCAGAACCGTCGTGCAATGATCGAGGGTATGAGCTCGGAGAGTGGCGTTGACCGCCTCACCGCTCGCGTGCCTCTGGCTGAGTTGTACCGCTACTCGACCACCCTGAGTTCGCTGACCAACGGCCGCGCAACCTACACTATGAAGTTCGCTTCGTATGAGCAGGTTCCTTCGGACGTTCAGGACAAACTCTTGAAGGCTTACGCAGATACCGACAAAGACGAGTAGTTTTACACTACCTATATAAAAACAACAACGGCACCTCTTTTCGGGTGCCGTTGTTGTTTTTAATTCAAAATTGGCTAAAAATGAGAGCAATTAGATGTTGCTCTCATTTTTTATAGGGAGTGTAGGGAATTTCCTTAAACTCCCGAACTACTATTGCCAAAGAAATTCTCTTATGGTAACAATTGGGTTTTTCGGGTTTAGGGATTACCCTCGTAGAGGGTACAATGAGAAATAGAGCGGTGATTGTCAAGTTTACTTGAACAAATCACTGCTCTATTTATCGTTGTAATAACTGCAAAGTTATTCATAAATCCACAAACTAAAATGTGTAAAAGTTTTTGGTTCCGCTTTTTACAAAAAGCGGAGGACGCTTTTTTACAAAAAAGCGGCAAAACCTTTTTGAAAGAACTACTTCACGTACTCTGCGTTGCGGAGGTAGAGTGCGCTTTCGCGGAGGCCTTTGAGGATGTTGGGTGTGCTTGCGTACTCCATTTCCACCACGAATGCTTGCACTCCTGCTTTGCGGAAGTTGCGGAATATAGGTTCGAGGCCCACCATACCGCTTTGTCCTATCTCATATTTATCCTTGATGTGTATCATCTCGAATCGGCCGGCATACTTCTGCATATACTCCACGGGGCTTGCGCCGCCCATCACTGTCCAGTACACGTCGAGTTGGAAGAATACCTTTGTTGGGTCGGTGTTTGTGAGCAGGTAGTCGAGCATTGTTGTGCGTCCCACTCTTTCGAGCTCTACGCTGTGGTTGTGGTATCCGAAGCGTATGCCTGCGTTGTTACACATCTCGCCTATGGCGTTGAGGTAGTCGGCCATCACTTTGAGTCCTGCCTCGTTGTCGATTTTGGGTGCGTAGGACATTATCAGGCGTGTTATTCCTGCCTCTTTGTGCGCTGCTATACACTCTTCCCACCAGCGGAGTGCCTCCGAGTAGTCGCCTGAGGTTAGCTCTGCGCGGGTGAGGGGGCGTGTGGTGTGGGATGATGATATCTCCAGTCCGGCATTGTTGATAACACTGCGGAACTCCTTGGGGCTGAGTCCCGAGAAGAGGCCGCCTTCGTAGCTTGCCACCTCTGCGGATGTGTAGCCCATCTGGGACAGACGACCGAGCACATAGTCGTGGTTCTTGGCGAACAGCTCGGGTGTGCCGATCAGTGAGCGTACCGAGTAGAGCTGTACGCCCATCTCCTTCTTGGGTGCTGTCATCTCCTCTGTGAGGCGATAGCTCACGTAGGCAAACTTTTTGCTGTCGGGGCTCCACGAGTTGACGTTTATGGTACCCTGACCGCCGAACAGCTCGGTGAGCACTTCGGGCTCGCCACCTGCGGCGGGTATCATTCGGAGTTGTACGTTGAGGTTGGCGATGTGGTCGCCGGGGGCAATCTCGTAGTCGTGGTAGGCGATATATACCACCTTCTCACCGTCGGGCGAGATATGGGGGAACCACGAGTTCATATCCTCGTCGAAGGTCATCTGTGTCTGGTTCTTGCCATTCTTATCCATACGCCACACCTGCATACGACCTGTGCGCACGCTGTTGAACCATATCTGCTTGCCGTCGGGGCTGTACTCGGGGCCGTCGTCAAGGCCTGGTGCATCTGTCAGACGCACCTCCTTGCCACCCTTTACGGGCATCACATAGATATCCTGCTCGTTGTTGGGGCCGCGAAAGGCGCAGTAGGCTATCTCCTTGCCGTTGGGGCTTATGCCGTGGAGGTAGCTGGGGCCTAAGGGGGTTATCTTGCGGGGCTCGCCACCCTCGAAGGGGAGGATGTAGATGTACGACGAGTAGCCACGCGCATTGGGGTCGTTACTGCTGATGCTGAGCCACTTGCCATCTGCCGATATGACGTGGTCGTTGTTACACTGGGTGATAGCGCCGGTGTTTATCTCTATGAGGTCTGTCGAGCCGTCGGAGGCGATTTTGTAAATCTTACCGCCACGGTTCACCACCAGCCACTCACCGTCGGGTGTCCAGTTGGGAGCCTCTATTAGGAAGGGAAACTCCTTGACTATGTGGTGCTCGCGTGTTTCGAGGTCGTATATCTCCAGATAACTTGTCACCTGAGCGGAGTTTTGGGCATAAGCACCCATGGCTCCCATCAGCATAAAGGCGAAGCAGAACAAACGTTTTTTCATAATCGGTTAGGTATTGTGTTTTGGTGTAGGTTGTGGGTTAGAAGAGATAGAAAGCACCTATCTCGACTGTCTGGCTCGCAACGTTGTCGAGGTTTTTGAATACATTGGTAAAGCCGTAGTTGTAGCGAATCTGAGCACCAATATTCTTCTTAACGACATAGGAAGCACCGAGGCTCACGCCGAGCTCCACAGTGTTCACATTATTGCGTACAGACTCCTTGATGGTGTTTGTCGAAGCACCCAGAGTAGTCTTATTCTTCAACTTGGCACCCATACAGAAGCCCATCATAGGGCCTGCCTCCACCGAGAAACCGACACCGGGGAAGGGCACAGCCTTCAGGAGCACGGGGATATCGAGGTAGGTCAGACGAGTGGAGGTGACGGTGCTTGCACCCTCTGCCTTCAACTTGTTGCGACCGCCCTGACCGCTGATAATCAACTCGGGCTGCAACGACAATATCTCGCTGAGGTAGTACTCTGCCGCACCACCAACATAGAATGCGAGGCGCGAATCAGTGTTACACATCTTGGCAATGCTGATACCAGCCTTTGCCGAGTAGTCGAACTGTCCAAAGAAGGGACCCTGAGCCGAAGCGTTTGCCACAAAGCCCAACGCACACAGACTCAATATGATATGCTTAATACTCTTCATCGTTTTGTTTAGGTTTATGTTATTAACGACCCGTTATTTGACGGGTTTGATATCCTTGATTCGTAATTGCGGGGTTACTATGCCGCGGAAGTGGTTCTCGGCAATTGCGTAGCATACATCCACCGCGCCACCTGCACGAATCCAGCCGAAGTGGTCGGGCTGCTGGAAGGCGATAGCAGCAATCTGGGTGTTGGGTTTCTGCTGCTGTGTGAGATCCATACGGAGGTGCTCCTGCTCTGCACCCACCAACTTAGCGTCGTTGCCACACACACCTCGCGAGGCGAAGATGGGTGCCGAGTTGCCGGGGCCGAAGGGCTGGAAACGCGACAGGGTGGCACGGAAGGCAGGGGTGATGGTGCTGAACGATATCTCGGCATCAATCTCGACCTGAGGCACGAGCAGTGCGGGGTCGATATGCTCCTCAACGTATGCGTGGAACCTGCGGGTGAACTCCTCAACATTTTCGGGCTTCATAGTCAGACCCGCCGCGTACATATGACCGCCGAAGTTCTCGAGCAGGTCGGCACACGACTCCACCGCCTGATAGAGGTCAAAGCCGGGGACACTGCGCGCCGAGCCTGTCGCCAAGCCGTTACTCATAGTGAGTACCACGGTGGGCTTGTAGTAGGTCTCAATAAGGCGCGAAGCGACAATACCCACAATACCCTTCACCCACTTGGGGTTGTAGATTACGGTGCTCTTGTGAGCCTTCATCTCGGGGTTGTTCTCGATAATCTCGTGTGCTTCGAGGGTTACGGTGCGGTCGATATCCTTGCGCTTCTGGTTGCTGCTCTCAATATCGTTGCCAAAGTGCGCCGCGGCATCCTCGTCGCGCTCGATGAGGAGGTTGACGGCAGCGTGGCCACCCGAGGGTGCGGAGTTCTCGTCATTGTGGTCCACAGCCATACGGCCCGCTGCGTTGATGCGGGGACCAATCTTGAAGACGATGTCGTCGATGGTGATTTGGTGTTTGTCCAGACCACAAATCTTGATAATCGATTTCAGACCCTTGCGAGGATTCTCGTTGAGCATCTTCAAGCCGTAGTAGGCCAGCACACGGTTCTCGCCCGTGAGCGGCACAATGTCGGCGGCGGTGCTCACCACCACCAGGTCGAGCAGACGCTCCACCTTACGGAAGTCGATGTTTTTCTTCTGGGCATAGCCCTGAACAAGTTTGAATCCCACGCCGCAACCCGAGAGTTCGTCAAAGGGGTAGTGGCACTCATCGACCTTGGGGTCGAGCACTGCCACTGCCGCCGGAATCTCGTCACCGGGCAAGTGGTGGTCGCAGATAATAAAATCGATACCTTTCTGCTTGGCATACTCGACTTTCTCGACAGCCTTGATTCCGCAATCGAGGGCAATTACCAAGGTAACACCCTGCTTCGCTGCTATGTCGATACTCCTAACCGATACTCCATACCCCTCCGTATAACGGTCGGGGATATAGAAGGTCAGGTTGTTGTGACCAATCTGACGGAGGAAGGTATATACCAATGCCACCGCTGTTGTGCCATCAACATCGTAATCGCCATACACCATAATCTTCTCGCCATTTCTGACAGCCTCATCTACTCGCTCCACAGCCTTGTCCATATCCTTCATCAGGAATGGGTCGTGCAGGTCAGAGAGCTTCGGATTGAAGAATCGTGTAGCTTCGTTACTTGTCGTTATGCCTCTTTGTACTAACAGGTTGGCAAGCTCGTTGGGGATACCCATTGAGAAGGCGAGCGATTCGACCATCTCTTTGTCCCCTTGGGGCTTGATTACCCAACGTTTTTCAATTGGCATAATCTAATATTTTTATTTTAACATTAATATTTTCAGCAAAATGTGCCACCAATCGGCTCTTCACCTCCGCCACGTCGACCTCACGGCCCAACTCCTTGGCTATGCTGGTTACTCCTCGGTCGGTAAACCCGCAGGGGTTTATCAACTCAAACCAGTTGAGGTTTGTATTTACGTTGAGCGCAAAGCCGTGCATCGTCACATAGCGACTGCTACGCACCCCGATAGCACAAATCTTGCGCAACGGCCTCCCCCTGTGGGGAGCGAGCCACACCCCTGCCGCGCCCTGGGAGCGTCCGGCGGTGATGCCATAGTCGGCGAGAGTATCTATCACTGTCTGCTCGACAGCCTCGATATAGGCCCTCAGACCCATACCCTCTCGCTCCAGGTCGAGAATCGGGTATCCCACTATTTGACCCGGGCCGTGGAAGGTGATATCACCCCCTCGGTCGGTCTGGTGGAAGGTGGCACCCAGACTCTCCAAATGTGCGGTGTTGACAAGTAGGTTGGCCTCCTTGCCGCTCTTGCCGAGCGTATAGACAGGAGGGTGCTCAACCAGCAACAACCTCTGCGGCGGCAACCCAACTGCCGGATCTGCCTTCGCTGCGAGCAGTTCGTCAAAGAGGCTCTGTTGCAAGTGACGGCACCTATCGTACTCCATCACCCCTAAATCCATCAACAACACCTCTTCCATAACGGCTAACTCACTCTATTTATTATCTTTGGCCTGTTCGGCTTCCGCTTTATGCTCCGCCTCGCGCTGAGTAAAAAACTGTTCGGCGAGATATGAGGAGCGCACCAGCGGGCCGCTTGCCACAAACTCAAAACCCATCTGGCGAGCCGCACGAGCATACTCGGCAAACTTCGCAGGGGTAACATATCGCTCCACGGGCAGATGCTTCAGCGTGGGGCGGAGGTATTGACCGATGGTCACAATGCGACAACCGGCCTGCCTCAAATCATTGAGCGTGGAGAGCACCTCTTCGTCGCTCTCGCCCAGACCCACCATCAGACCACTCTTGGCCACTGCACCACTCTCGGCGATGTGACGAATTGTCGCAAGCGAAGTCTGATACTTTGCACGCGAACGCACCGAGGGTGTCAAACGCTCCACCGTCTCGATGTTGTGGCCGACAATGTCGGGCTTCGACGCGAGGACTATATCAATCAACTCCGGCTTTGCATCAAAGTCGGGTATCAAGACCTCCACGGTCGTAGTATGGTTAATAGCTTTTACTGCCTCCACGACTCTACGCCAATGTTCTGCACCACCATCCGCCAGATCATCTCTGGTCACGGAGGTCAGCACAGCGTGGCGCAATCCCATCAACTTGACGGAATCGGCGATCCTTTGCGGCTCGCTCTCTTCGGGCGGTAACGGTTTACCCGTAGCAGTTGCACAAAAACGACACGCTCTTGTACAGATATCGCCTAAAATCATCATAGTCGCGGTGCCACGCTCCCAGCACTCAGCCTGGTTCGGACACTTGCCACTACTGCAAATTGTGTGAAGCCCATTACGCTCCACTATCTGCGCCGTAGCGACATACTTTTCGCTGTGGCGAAGGTTGATTTTAAGCCAATCGGGTTTTCTGAGTATCGTTACCTTGTCATAGACATTAGGCATTTAAATTCACTATTTTTCCAATTGATGCAAAAATAGATATTTTTTCTCTGAAAACAAACAAACTATTTTGATTTTTTAGCGTAAAGGGGAATTTCTCTCGGAGATGCTATATAAAAGCCTGAAAATGTGAAGAGGAAAGAGGAAAGAGCAAAGAGGAAAGAGCAAAGAGGAAAGAGGGCAAGAGATGAAGGGAGGTGAAGGGAATTAAAGAGAATTAAAGGGAAATTAAGGAGTTTAAGGAGTTTAAAGAGATTAGTGAGTTTAAGGATTATCCCTAAATTCCCTATACTCCCTACACTCCCTAAATTCCCATTTTTTACCTTTCAGTTTTCAGTTTCCACCTTTCACTTTTGCTCTTCCGTCCAAAAAAAATCGTCAATTTTGTATTTTTTTTACTACTTGGTATTGCATAGTACCTAAACTTTACATTATATTTGCAAAGTAAAACAACTTGACATAACAAATAACCTTATAAAATTGAGTGAAAAAATGAAAAAAACTCTGAACGTACGTATTGGAAATGTGGCATTTACCATCGATGAAGATGCCTTTGCAGTGCTCAATGCCTACCTCGAAGATATCCGCAGCTGCTGCGAGGAGTCGGTGGCTGAGGAGACTGTGATGGATGTGGAGAGCCGCATTGGCGACCTGCTCGCTGAGCGTGTGGGTGAAAACGAGGTGGTGACAATCGCACTTGTCAACGAGATAAAATCCATCATCGGCCCTGCCGACAATTTTGGCGACCGACGCACCCCCAAGACGCCCCAAACCGAGAGCAGACGACGCCTCTATCGCTCGCACGACAAGGTGATTGGCGGTGTGTGTGCAGGCTTGGCGGAGTATTTCGGTGTTAATCTCACCGCGCTTCGACTCATTGTCTTTTTCTGCACCTTCTTTGGTGGTCTGAGCCTCTGGGTGTATATTATCCTTTGGGCCCTCATCCCCCTTGCCCCTAACAATTAAATATTTGTAACCAGCTAAACGTAAAAAAATATGGAAGTATATAATGATAATAATGGAGGGGTTCGTCGCCTCTATCGCTCACACGACAAGATGTTGGGCGGTGTATGTGCAGGTGTGGCCGAGTATCTCAATATGGACCCCACGGTGGCAAGGGTTGTTGCGGTGGTGTTATTCTTCACCCCCTTTATCCCTACGTTGCTTATCTATTTGTTTATGTGCTTGTTAGTCCCTAATAAGCCGAATTAAAAATGATATCCTATGGCAGAGATTAATGTTGAAAATATCAAGACGCAGATGCGCAAGGGTGTGATTGAGTATTGTGTACTCTCCATCCTCTCGCGTGGCGACAACTACACACCGGAGATTATCGCCGCGCTCAAAGAGTCGGAGATGATTGTTGTGGAGGGAACGCTCTACCCGATTCTCACCCGACAGAAGAACCAAGGGTTGCTCTCCTATCGCTGGGAGGAGTCGCCTCAGGGCCCTCCCCGCAAGTATTATATGCTCACCGACAAGGGCCGTGAGGCACTTGCCGAGCTCGACCACTCGTGGGAGGAGATTAGCGAGCAGATCAGAAAAATCAGGGGACTTTAACCCGTAAGTTTATAACCTATAAGTTTACATTTTTTACATTTACCTTACTAACTAAAATATCCCCCAAAAGCAAAATGAACAAAATTGTTAAAGTAAGTATAGCGGGTGTGGGTTTTACCTTTGATGTTGAGGCATTTGAGGTGATGAAAAACTACCTTGACACACTCGAAAAAGGCTACTCGGCGACCAATGAAGGTCGTGAGGTGGTGGCCGATATTGAGGCTCGCATTGCCGAGTTGATACTCAACCAGCAGGAGGCCTCGAAGATTGTCGATCTGGCCTTTGCGCAGAGGATTGTCGAACAACTCGGCTACCCCGAGGATATGCCCAAAGAGGAGGAGGCCACAGCAAAACTGGAACGCCGACTCTATCGCAATAGCGAGGGTGTCAAGATGGGCGGTGTGTGTAGCGGACTGGGCACCTACTTCGGTATTGACCCATCGTTTTTGCGCATAGGTATATTCCTGCCTATGGTGCTGTGGATTGCGCTGAACGCTATGGACTTGGACGGGCTGGGTGACTGTTTCGGCTCGATATTCCTGATGTGCGTTCTGCTCTATTTCACACTGCTGATTGCTGTGCCTATGGCAAAGACCCCACGCCAGAAAATGGAGATGCGAGGGGCGAAGATTACCGCCTCGACAATCCACCAAATCTTTAAGGACGATGTGGCAGCCAGCTCGGAGGGCAGCGAGCGCTCGGCCTCGGTCTGGGCTGATGTGACCTATGGTGTGGGCAGGGTTATTGTCTTCTGCATCAAGGCTTTGCTCATACTCTTTGCGGTGTGCTTCGGATTGGTGGGCATCGGTCTGCTGATTGCTCTCTTTGCGGTACTGTTTGGTGGAGCCGCCGTTGAGTTGTCGCTGCTTCCGCTTGCCGGCCTTGTTGGCATATCGAGTACGGGATATGTCGCTTTGGGATTGGTGGTTGCATTGTTGTTTGTAGGACTTTTTGGGTTCATCCTGCTCTCAATCGCTGTGGGCAACAAGCCTGAGCGCAGGGCGGTGACCATCATCTCGGCACTGCTCGGCATAACATTGCTCTTCTTCTGCATCATCTCCGCACGCAACCTCCGCACACTCACCAACCCACATAATTGGGATAGGGTTGAGAGGTCGTTTGAGATGTTCGAGGATGTGGCCGACGAGCTGGAGGATGCGATTGAGAATGGCAATAAGGTGAATATCGACTACGATGATAAGTCGGGTCGCACCCTAATCACAATTCGTAACCGATACACGGGCGAAGAGATGGTGATGGAGCTCCACGAGAACGGGATGTGGGTTGAGAAGAACTCCACAAAGTGGGAGCAGAGAGAGGTTGAGCAGTTAGAGATTGTAACCGACACCCTCACAACCACACCCGAAATACCCGCCAATAGCGCGGAATAAAGGAAAAAGAGTGTTAAAATTTGTATATTGTAGAGAAAAAATTATACATTTGTAATCTAAAATAAACCCTGCAAGGGATGATGTTAATGAGGTTTTATTGATTTTTCCATAAAAAAGTCAGGTTTAGGTTACAAATTATTATCTCTAAAAATTACTATTATGAAGAACTTGAAGCAAACACTCTCACTGTTGCTTTTGCTCGCCACCACCTCTGTTGTGGCACAAGAGTACACCACGCCGTTCAACCACTCACTGATGACTGAGCGTCTCTACGACCTGATTGTAGGCGAATCGTCGGGCGACAGAGCATATCAATATATTCTCGACATTGCCCCCTACGAGCGCGACCGTGCACACGAGGATTACACAGGGCTCTTTATGGAGTCGCGCTATGTGGTCGACAAACTCAAAAGCTATGGCTTTGCCGACGCCACCACCGAGATTGTGGGCGAGAGCTCCTCTTGGGATGGCGTGAGCGCTGAGGTGTGGGAGGTATCGCCCAACCTTACTAAACTTGCTGATTATCGCGACCTTGCTGCTGTATTGGCGCAGGGTAGCAAGCCCGCTCACCTGACTGCCGACCTTGTATGGGTTGGTCGTGGCTCGCAGGCCGATATCGCAGCAGCCGATGTGGCTGGCAAGATTGTGGTAACCGAGGCTTCGCCCAGCCAGGTGCTTAACAGAACCGTGCCGGCTGGTGCTGTGGGTGTAATCAGTTACTACTCCCCCCGCCCACTTGTTGACCCATTGCAGATTCCCAACAACAGCATCAGCGGAGCAAATGCCACCTTCTGCATAAACCTCACTCCGAGAGATGGTTATGCACTGAGAGATAGACTTTTGGCCGGCGAGAAAATCACCGTCAAGGTAGATATCGAGAGCACCACCGAGCGTAGCAATATTGAGGTGCCTACCTGTCTGATTAAGGGTACTGACGAGAATGCCGAGGAGATTATCCTCTGCGCCCACCTCTTTGAGGGTTATGTGAAACTTGGTGCTAACGACAATACTTCGGGCTCGGCGGCACTTATCGAGGTTGCCCGCACACTCAACCAGCTGATTGAGAGCGGACAACTCCCCCGCCCCAAACGCTCGATTCGCTTCCTTTGGGTACCCGAGTTCTCAGGCTCGATGCCCTGGGCAGCACAGAACAAGGAGATACTCAGCCGCGCACTCTGCAACATCAACCTCGATATGGTTGGTCTGTGGCTGAGCAAGAGCGAGTCCTACTACTGTATGCACCGTACCACGATGGGCAACCCCCACTACCTCAATGATGTGGCAGAGAGTTTCTTCCACTATGTAGGCGCTACCAATAAGGGATTTGTGGCAACAGGCGTCGGCCGTCCCAACGCCCTGAAGCCTATTTATAGCGTTACCGGCTCGCACGACCCCTTCTACTACGCTATCAACGCCCACTACGGCTCCTCGGACCACGAGGTGTTCAACGATTGGGGTGTTCAGGTGCCGGGCGTGATTATGATTACCTGGCCCGACAACTACTACCACACCTCGGGCGACCGCCCCGAGATTTGCGACCCCACACAGTTGCATAGAGCTATCGTTATTGCCGCTGCCACCGCCTACACCATCGCCGAGTCGGGTGAGCAAGGTGCAGTGAAGATTGCATCTGAGGTGGCTGCTAATAGTGCTAAGCGTATGTCTATCAAGATGAAACAAGACCTCGCAGCACTCGCCGAGGCCTCGGCAGAGGAGTTCGCGGCACTCTACCGCGCAGCACGCTTCAACCAGGATGCATTGCGCCAGAACGAGGTGGCTACCATCAATAGTGTGGCCGAGCTCGCACCCAACTCGAAGGTGCTTGCCGACTACCTTGCATCGCTCACCGAGAGTGTGGATGCAGCCTTGGCAGCCAACAGCCGCAACATCGATGCGGCAATGAAGGTTAAGGCGGCAGAGCTGGGCATTGCACCCCTCAAACTCACCCTCACAGCTGAGGAGAAGGCGGCAGCGAAGATCTACCCGAAGGCTACCGCTAAGGTTACCGAGTATGGCTACGGCGTGCTCAATAGCGTGCCCGCCGACCTGATGACCAAGCACGGCATATCGCGCCGCGATGTGAGCAACAGTGCCGAGGTTGCTAAGCTCACCTCGGGCGGCACAAATAGCATTCTGGATATCAAGAAGATGCTCGACGCGCAGTTCCCCAATAATGACTCGCTGGAGGCTATCACCAAATATCTGGCAGTGCTCAAGGAGGCCGGATTGGTTGAATATTAATTTTTACACATTTTTTGTCTTGCAAGTAAATAGGTTTTGTTGTAAGATTAAAATAGAATAAAAAACTAAAAATCAAGAATTTATGGAGATTCTATCAAAGAACAAGGGCGAGGAGCAAACACCCAACCAGCCCTCACAACAGAATAACAACTCGGCGCGCACCTCTGTATTTGTGGGTGTGCTGCTGATTGTTCTGGGTGGCCTGTGGATGATGACCAACCTCGATGTGCTGCCCACCAGGGTTTTCGATGTGGTCTTCTCGTGGCAGATGTTGGTTATCGTGCTGGGCTTGTACCTCGTCGTGGTGAGGAGCTACTGGATTGGCGGCTCGCTGATGGCTGTCGGCACCCTCTTCCTGCTCACCGACTATTTCAATATCCACATCCCGATTGTGGAGATATTCCTCCCGGCAGTGGTTATTGCTATGGGCGTGGGACTGATCCTGTCCAAAGGAAAGTAAGTTGTGAAAAAACTAAATTAAGTTAAAAGTGAGAGTGGTGACCACTCTCACTTTTTTTTAATAGGGAATAATGGGAGATTAAGGAGTTTAAGGAGTTTAGGGAGTTTAGGGAGTTTAGGGAGAAGTTTTAAATAAAACTCTTTGGGTAATAATTGGGTTTTCGGGTTTAGGGAATACCCTCGTAGAGGGTACGATGAAAAATAGATATGGAGTTGTCAAGTTTACTTGAACAAACTCCATATCTCTTTTTTGTCGTAGTTACTGCAAAGTAACGCCTAAATCCGCAAACTAATAGTACAAAAGTTTTTTGGTGCCGCTTTTTTACAAAAAAGGGGCAAAAGAAAGCGGAGAAATTATTAACTTTGTCGATTATAGTGGCTTATTTTAGCCATTAAGCATCGTAACTTATTGAGGAACAAAAGAATTAACAACATAAACGTATAAAAATGCTTAGTAAGATTGAGGCGTTGTTAGCGCGCATTGAGGGTTTCAACTCTACTAATCCTGCCGAGATTGAGGATTTTCGTGTAAAGATTCTTGGTCGTAAGGGTGAGTTGAATGATATTTTGGAGGAGTTCAAGAAGGTTGCTCCTGAGCAGAAGCGTGAGTTGGGTCAGAAGATTAACTTGGTTAAGACTGCTGCCACTTCGCGTATCAACACATTGAAGGAGATGGCTGCGGAGGCTGCTTCGGTCCCCACGGCTGCTATTGGTGATATGACGCGTCCTGGCAGTGAGGATGGTATTGGTTCGCGCCACCCCATCTCGCTTGTCCGCAGGGAGATTGTCGATATCTTCTCGAGGCTGGGTTACACTGTTGCTGAGGGTCCTGAGATGGAGGACGACTGGCACGTCTTCTCGGCGTTGAACTTCCCTCCCGAGCACCCTGCGAGGGATATGCAGGACACCTTCTACATTGAGAAGAATCCCGATATCCTGCTTAGGACTCACACCAGCTCTATCCAGGTGCGCACTATGGAGCACCAGAAGCCCCCCATCAGGGTTATCTGCCCGGGCAGGGTGTTCAGAAACGAGGCTATCTCGTATAGGGCGCACTGTATTTTCCACCAGATTGAGGGCTTGTATATCGATGAGGGTGTGTCGTTTGCTGATTTGAAACAGTCGCTGTTGTACTTCGCTAAGGAGTTGTTTGGCGAGAGCGCAAAGATCAGAATGAGGCCGAGTTACTTCCCCTTCACCGAGCCGAGTGCTGAGGTGGATGTGTCGTGTAACCTCTGCGGCGGCAAGGGCTGTAACGTATGTAAGGGAACAGGCTGGCTGGAGATTATGGGTTGCGGTATGGTTGACCCCAACGTGTTGGAGTCCAACGGCATAGACAGCACTAAGTATAGTGGCTTCGCCTTTGGTATGGGTGTTGAGCGTATCGCTATGTTGAAGTTTGGCGTTAAGGATTTGCGCCTCTACTTCGAGAATGACGTGCGCTTCCTGCACCAGTTCGACTCTGTATTGTAATTATTTGGCCCACAATCAGTTGGTGGGGTTATTGGTTCTCTATGGGTGGTATTAGACGAGTTGTAAGGATATTGCTTGTGGCGATTGCGGGCCTTGGAGTGGCCTGTACCGCCACAAAGCAGGCAGCTCACTACCCTGCCACAACAGAGCTTCCGCCCCTTGCCAACGACTCGCTGAGGGCTATTTTCCATTATACGGAGGCGCTGAAGGGCTCTCTGTTTATGGGGGATACGGCTGTGGTGCGCTCTGAGCTGCGCAAGGCTTTGGAGTATGACTCACTGCACGCCCCGAGCCTCTATGAGATGGCTCAGAGTTACATCAACTCGCCCGCGGAAGGGTTGCCGTATGCGCGTAAGGCGGTGGAGCAGGATGGCGACAATCTAATATTTAAGGGGTTGTTGGCCAGATATCTGACATTGGCCGGGGAGTACACCGAGGCGACAAGGGTCTATGAGCAGTTGGTCAAGGAGGAGCCTCGCAACGTGCTCAATCATCGTATGTTGGCCGCTCTTTACGACCAGGAGCGACAGCCGTTTTCGGCTATCGCGGTGCTCGACTCGGCAGAGGTGAAGTTGGGAAGAGTGGAGGAGTTATCCTACTATAAGCGCGAACTTTTGATGCGTGTGGGGCTGTACGACCGAGGTGAGTCGGAGAGCAAACGGTTGATTGACGAGTACCCTTACGACTACCACAACTACCTGATGTTAGCGGAGTTGTATGCCAATCAAAACAGGAACGACTCACTGACGCTCGCAACTTATAACAAGGCTCTGGAGGTTGACTCGATGGCTATCCCCACCCTGCGCTCCAAGATGGCGTGGCACATACGCAAGGGGCACGAGCGCGACTACCTCTCTACTCTTCGTCGGTTGATAGACCACCCGGAGGTGGATTTGAGGCTTAAAAACGAGCTCTTCACTGAGGCGACATCCAATGTGGAGTTTTACCGTAACAACTTCTGGGCAATCAATGGTATAGTGTCGAGCTTCATTCTTCAGTATCCTGATGATTTTGATGTTATCGAGCACTACACCACTCACCTGATTCGCAGTGGCGAGGTGGAGCAGGCCATAACCATCTATAAGGGATATGCCGAGCGACACCCCGAAAGTTTAGAAACGCTATATAATATCATCGATGGCGAACGCTATTTGGAGCGCCGCGACTCGATGATGTTTTATACCAATATGGCTATCTCGCTCAACCCCGACAACCCCGACCTGTATATGCGTAGGGGCTTCTATTGGAGTGAGTTAGGTGCTATGGATAGGGCTATTGACGACTACGAGTTGGCGATGAAGCACGCCCCTACGGACTCGGTGCGCTCAACGGTGATGGGCACCATTGGCGACCTCTACCACCAGCAGGGCGACACGAAAAAGGCCTATAAATATTATCGCAAGGCGTTGAAGATATTCGACCGAAATGTGGCGGTGCTCAACAACTACGCCTACTACCTCTGTGAGCAGGGGGGCGACCTCGAAAAGGCGTATGAGATGAGTGTGAAGGCTTGTGATTTGGAGCCGAGCAATGCCACCTACCTCGATACCAAGGCGTGGATTTTGTACCGTCTCGGCCGCTTCGAGGAGGCAAAACCCATTATGCTTCGCGCAGTGTCGCTCGACAAGACAAGCAGCACGGTGCTCCTGATGCACTATGGGGATATATTGTATGCGCTTGGCGAGGAGTTTATGGCGGGGATGTATTGGCGTAGGGCGCTGAGTGGCGGCCACGACCCGGCTGAGATAAACGAAAAGTTAAAGTTGCTGGATTAGTGATGGATATAACGATGTGTAAAACACTGAAACATAAAGGTTTGTTCTTCGTATTGGCGATGCACGTGTGGGCGATGCCCATATCGGCACAGACCACCATCGACGAGCTAAACGCCGAGATTCGCCGTGCCGAGAAGGAGATTGCCGAGGGTGAGGAACTGCTGTCAAAAATCAACCAAGACCAATCAGTCAACTCACAGCAAATCAAACTCTTGCAGTCACGCATCAACAATAGAAACAGTATCATACGCTCGCTCGAAAGCCAGATATCGCTCACCAATCGCGACATCAGTTCGCGCGAGGCGAACATCACCCAGCTCGAAGCGGAGCTGGCACAAATCAAAAAGGAGTATGGCGATATGGTCTATACCTCCTATAAGAACCACAAGCTCAACAACTCACTCCTCTTCCTCTTCTCCTCGCGCGACTTCAACGATATGACGCGCAGGTTGGATTATATGCGTCGCTACAATGCGATGCGCGAGGAGAAGGCACGCGATATTGACACCCTGCGCAATCAGTTAAGCATTGAGGTTGAGCAACTTACCGAACAACGCGAGTCGCTCAACACCACCCGCCAATCGCGAGATAATGAGGTGGCGGCACTCCAAAAGGATAAAAACCAATACTCCGAGGCGAACAACAGACTCGGCCGTCAGGCGAGCGATGTGACACGACGAATCCAGGAGCAGCAGCGCGTGAAACAACGTGCCGAGGCTGAGTTGCAGCGCATAATCGCCGAGGAGGCTCGCAAAAACCAACAGGCGCAAGGCTCTCTAAATGAGGAGGAAAGGCGCAAGCTGACAGAACTGTCGGGCCGATTTGACCAGAACAAGGGCAAGCTCCCCTACCCCGTTACGGGAGGTGTTATCGTTGACCACTTCGGCGTTCACCCCCACCCCACCCAACCGCGCCTGACGGTGAACAACAAGGGTATCAATATTGCCGCAAAGCGCGGAGCATCAGTATATTGCGTGTTTGAGGGTGTGGTGACCCGTGTCCTCTTCATCAACGGACTCAACAACTGTGTGATGGTGCGCCACGGTGAGTACTACACAGTCTATTCAAACCTTGCCTCTGTATCGGTCAAAAACGGCGATATAGTCGCTCTTGACCAGAAGCTGGGCTCACTATCCAATGGCGACAACAGCGACGAATATACCCTCCATTTTGAGCTCTGGAAGGGCACAGACTACCTTAACCCCGAACAGTGGCTCGCAAAATAGAAAACGATGAAGATTAACTTTTACTCCGAAGATTGCAACTACCTCCCCAAGGAGCGTATGAAAATACGCCGATGGATTGCACAAACAATTCATAATGAGGGATATAAAGGGGGAGAAATCTCCTATATATACTGCTCGGGCGACTACCACCTGAACGTCAACCGCACCTATCTCGGCCACGACTACCGCACCGATGTAATCACCTTCGACTACAGCGATCTCGCCGGTAGGGGAGTGGTGAGTGGCGACATCTTCATCGACCACGAAACAGTTGCCGACAACGCGGCAGAGTGGGGGAGTGCTCCACGCGAAGAGGAGCTCCGAGTGATCATCCACGGCATACTCCACCTCTGCGGATACAAAGACAAAGCCCCGCAGGAGGAGAAGACAATGCGAGAGAAGGAGAATTTTTACCTTGCCGCGTGGAGGTTTATCGAGTAGGGTAATTGATTGTTATTCACAATATTACATAACACAGCAGGATGAGATTTGAGTATGATGTGATTGTGATTGGCGGAGGCCATGCAGGGTGTGAGGCGGCAGCGGCAGCGGCACACCTGGGAGCGCAAACAATGCTTATAACGATGGATATGAGCAAGTTTGCCTCAATGTCGTGCAACCCCGCAATAGGTGGTGTGGCAAAAGGTCAGATAGTGCGTGAGATAGATGCACTTGGTGGCTTGACAGGCATAGTGACCGACCGCACAGCAATCCAATTCCGTATGCTCAATCGCTCAAAGGGCGCAGCTATGTGGAGTCCACGCGCGCAATGCGACAAGACAGCTTTCTCGGCCGAGTGGCGACACATATTGGAGAACACAGAGAACCTATCGCTGTGGCAAGACTCTGTGGTTGAGTTACTTACCGATGGGGTGGGGGAGTTGTGCAAGGTGTGTGGCATACGCACCGCACTCGGCGTGGAGTTTCGCGCCCGCGCCGTAATCCTCACCGCAGGTACCTTCCTCGGCGGACTGATGCACGTAGGTCGCAACTCCACAGAGGGAGGACGCGCAGGCGACGCCGCATCGCACGGCCTGACAGAGCAACTCGCAGCACTCGGCTTCGAGGTGGGGCGTATGAAGACGGGAACACCCGTACGCATAGACGGACGGAGCGTGGATTTCTCGCAACTCGAAAGGCAGGATGGTGACGAGAATCCATCCAAGTTTTCCTTCCTTCCAACGACTCAACCCGTTGAAAATCAGTTACCTTGCTGGTTAGTATACACCTCGCTCGACGTGCACGACACGCTACGCACAGGGTTTGCTGACTCGCCATTATTCAACGGCACAATACAAGGCATAGGCCCCCGTTACTGCCCCAGCATAGAGGACAAACTACGCACCTTCGCGGGCAAAGAGATGCATCAGCTATTCCTCGAGCCCGAGGGTCGCAACACACACGAATACTACCTCAATGGTTTCTCCTCATCACTCCCCTGGCAAGTGCAAATAGCCGCACTGCAAAAGATAAAGGGATTTGAGAATGTGACCGTATATCGTCCCGGCTACGCGGTGGAGTACGACTACTTCCCGCCCACACAGCTACACCACACCCTCGAGACAAAGCTCATCGGTGGGCTATACTTCGCAGGGCAGGTGAATGGCACAACAGGCTACGAGGAGGCGGCAGCACAAGGACTGCTCGCCGGCATAAACGCCGTGCTCGCCCAGCGAGGCGAAGCACCCCTCATCCTCGGACGTGACGAGGCATACATAGGAGTCCTCATCGACGACCTCGTGACAAAAGGTGTGGATGAGCCATACCGTATGTTCACAAGTCGTGCCGAGTATCGCATACTCCTCAGACAAGACAATGCCGACACTCGCCTAACACCCATAGCCACAAAAATCGGGCTCGCAACACCCGAAAGAGTCGCACACTATGCGCAAAAAAAATCGCTCCGAGAATCGCTCGAAAAATACACAGCCGAAGAGAGTATCACTGCGCCCGAAATTTTAGACTATTTAATTTCGGTGGGCTCAGCACCCCTAACACAGACACGCAAGCTCGCCGACATCATAGCACGCAGCGAAACGACATTCGCAGGCATCATCAACGCACTCGACAGGGTGGGGCGCAAAGCACAAAAAGAGGGATGGACAGAGGAGATAATAACCGATGTCGAGATAGCTATCAAATATAAAGGGTATATAGAACGCGAACGCGAGATAGCAGAAAAACTACGCCGACTCGAAAATATAACCATACCCGACGGCTTCGACTACAACGCTATGCACTCCCTGACAATAGAAGCACGACAAAAACTGACCAAAATACGCCCCAAAACACTCGGCCAAGCATCACGCATCCCCGGAGTATCACCCGCAGACATCAATGTAATGCTGATCCGATTTGGTAGATAGAATTTGCGGAGGTTGATTCCTTCGCTTTTTGTAAAAAGCGGAACCAAAAACTTTTGTACTATTAGTTTGCGGGTTTAGGAATAACTTGTAGTTATTACAAACAAAATATAGGTAAGATTTAGTTCAAGCAAGCTTGACTAATCCTACCTATATTTCATTTGTACTCTCTTCGAGAGTATCCCCTAAACCCGAAAAATAAAAATATTACACAAAGAGTTTTATTTAAAACTTGTCCCTAAACTCCCTAAACTCCTTAAACTCCATAATCTCCCTAAACTCCTTAAATTCCCTTCTCTCCCATTATTCCCATCAAAACAAAGGGTTTGTTCCACGTGGAACAAACCCTTTGTTTTAATTAATTCTGTTCCACGTGGAACAATAACTCATTATCCTTTATTGGCAATTTTCGACCAAGAGTCGCGCAAACCTACTGTTCTGTTGAATACGGGTTTCTCGGTGGTGTGGTCATAGTCGGCACAGAAGTAACCTACGCGCTCGAACTGGAACTTATCACCAACCTTAGCCTCTGCCAACGAAGGCTCAACGAATGCAGTCTTAACAACCATCGACTCGGGATTGAGGTAGTCCAAGAAGGTCTTGCCCTCCTCAACATCATCGGGGTTCTCCTTAGCGAAGAGGTTGTCGTACAAGCGCACCTCAGCCTCAGCAGCGTGAGCAGCCGACACCCAATGGATAACGCCCTTTACGCGGCGGCCATCGCTCGACGAGCCCTGACCCGACTCGGGGTCGTAGGAGCAGCGAAGCTCAACAACATTACCCTCGGCATCCTTAATAACCTCCTCGCACTTAATAAGATATGAGTAGCGGAGGCGTACCTCGGTACCGGGAGCAAGGCGGTAGTATTTCTTGGGAGGATTCTCCATAAAGTCACCGCGCTCGATATAAATCTCACGCGAGAAGGGCACCTGACGAGTACCTGCATTCTCATCCTCGGGGTTATTGATAGCGGTGAAATATTCGGTCTTATCCTCGGGGTAGTTGGTAATCACAACCTTGACAGGATCAACAACTGCCATACGACGCTCGGCAATCTTATTCAAGTCCTCGCGCAAGCAGAACTCCATCAGCGAGAGGTCAATCACATTGTCGCGCTTTGCAACACCCACCTTCTCGGCAAATGCACGCACAGCAGCGGGGGTGTAGCCCTTACGACGCAGAGCACAGATGGTCGGCATACGGGGGTCGTCCCAACCGCGAACGATACCCTCCTTAACCAGCTGGAGCAGTTTGCGCTTGCTCATCACGGTATAGGTGAGATTGAGGCGTGCGAACTCGTACTGGTGGCTGGGGAAAATCTCCAGCTCATTGATAAACCAATCGTACAAAGGACGGTGCACATCAAACTCGAGGGTACAAATCGAGTGAGTGATTCGCTCAATCGAGTCGCTCTGGCCGTGAGCATAGTCGTACATAGGGTAGATGCACCACTTATCACCTGTGCGGTGGTGGTTTGCGTGGATGATACGATAGAGGATGGGGTCGCGGAAGAGCATATTGGG